>JAEWZE010000294.1 GCA_023395465.1 Pseudomonadota bacterium | reverse complement strand
TGCACCTCGCCGATCGGACGGTCGCGGGCGAGGATGGCCACGCCGTTGTAGGTCTTCTGCCCGCAGAACACGCTGCGGTAGCCCAGCGCGGCGAGCGCGTCGTCGGGAAAGCGCGGATCGTCGAGTTTGGTTTCCTGCAGCCCGACCACGTCGGGCGCGAAGGACTGCAGCCACTGCACCAGGTGCGGCAGGCGCACGGTGAGGGAGTTGACGTTCCAGCTGGCGATTTTCATGCGAGAAACAACATATTGATTTGACTGAGAGTTTGGAGATTAGAATGGGGCTAGTACCCCCACAGATACCCCCAGATCCGTTCGGTGGGGTTTGACTGTCGTGTGGCGACGACCGGTCGCAGCGACTCCATGGTCGCCCATGTTAGCCCGTGGCAACGATCCACCTGCGGGCCCTAAGTGAGCACGATAACGCCGCAGTTAGGGCAGTCATCGCGTCCCATGGCTTCGTACGCTCGTTCCTGCGCATCCACAGAACGCAGGAGACTCACATGCATCACATAGATCCAGTCCTTCGCCTTCGCGAAGTCAGCCACTTGTTGGGTCGGTCCATCAGTTCGATCAATCGTGATCGCAAGGCGGGGACCTTCGTTCCTCACATTCAACTTGGGCCGAATTGTGTGGGCTGGCGTCTCAGCGCACTCAACGCGTGGATCGATGCGCGCGAGCGCAATGTCACGGTGGGCGCGAGGGCGCCCGCTACCAGGCACGGAGGATAGCGACATGTCGTTCGTCCACGCCAAGTACGCCTGGAACATCAGCATCGAGTCGACCCCCAAGCTGGTGCTGCTTGCACTCTGCAAGTTCGCCAACGAGGAAGGCCACTGTTACCCGTCAATCGCCACGATCGCGCGCATGACGGGAATCTCTGAGCGGCACTGTCAACGCGTGATGCGCGGGTTGGCCGCGCAGTCCTTCGTCGCCGTGGTGGGAAATGCGCACGGCGGTGCGAGAAGCAGGGACTACAGGCTCAATCTGCCGGCCCTGAGCAGGGCTGCGGCTGAGTCAAAGGACCGTATGTCACCCGTGGCGGCGGTGGCGCCCGTCCGGGTGACGCCTGCATGCACGGCCCCTGACAAGGATGTCACCCGAACAACCAAACGGAAGCACCAATCTGAAACACCAACGTTCGTGCACGAGGTGGCGCTTGACTGGAGCTGCCTGCCTCAGCTCATGCCAGCGGACAAGGTGGTAGTAGTCGAAGTGTTGAGAGGGATAACCGCCGAGTTCCGGCAGGACCTGGTGGACGAGCTCGCGGGCGCCCTTCAAGCCAACGTGATCCGTGGACATTGGCAAGGCTGGTTGAGAGCCGTGGCGAAGCGCGCGAAGGAAGGCACCTTCGTGGCCAACCACGCGCTCGCAGTCCAGCAAGCACGTCAGCGCCGCGCAAGGGAGGCGGCTGAGGCCGAGCAGCGCCGTGCTCAGGCTGCTCGTTGCAACAGCCCCGCCCAGCGGGAAAGAAACATCGCCGCGATGAAGACTGTCATCGCAGAGCTTTCCCGGTCCTCCCGGGCCGCTGGAAAGCCCTCGGCTCTCGATCCGTCTACGTAGCGTCGCAGCGGCGCATGGTCGAGGCGCTGACGCGCGCGTCAGGCGCGAACAGTCCGACGCGAGGGTTCCAAATGCCTGATGTATTCGCAGTTAGGGCGCTCCGGGTGGACGACCAGGCACTGACACCCCCGCCAGTCATCGAAATTGCGTTTGATTTCATGTTGACAGTTGGGAATGTTTCCGTATGATGTGTACATCACGACATACCAAGGAGCTTTCCCATGACGCCGAACTACACCGCCGACCAGCTCACTCGCGAAGCGCAGCTGCTGGTCACCGAACTCGCTCTTCTGGCCGACTTCGTCATCGGCGACGACGCCGGCCTCCGGGCGCTTGGCCTCGAGGCTGACTCGGACTTCGCCCAGTCCCGCCATCCGGACGATTTGGGCGAGATCACCAACATGGCGCTGTTCGAGCACGTCACACGCGTCGAGCGCTATGTCCGTGACCAGGAGTGGGCCCGCGAGATCGCCTCGGACGTGTCTGCACTGCAGCTGGCCGTCGAGCGCACGTTCTCCCCGGCTGTCCTTCACGGCTATGAAATGGAACGGCAGGCGCATGGAGAGATGGAGGTGCTCGATGCGCACGAAATCGGCGCCGGCGACATGCCTTTCGGGTACTTCCATCGCGGCATCCTGGCCGACCTGGCGACCCGGGCGGCGGCCCGCCTGAAGGTCGACCAGGGCGAGCGGCTCACCATGGCTGAAATCGCGCTCCTGCTCGACGTCCGTGAGCCCACGGTCATCACCAATGCCCACCGGAAGAACTTCCCGACGGTGGAAGACGAGAACCGTCGCTACGCGGAACCCGCCGAAGTGCTGCCGTGGATGCTCAAGCAGGGCTACGTTCCCACTAAGGGGCTGCCTGACGTGGCCGAGGGCGCGCACAAGGCTGAGCCTGCCGACGCCATCGACGACCTCGTCTTCGTGCCCGTTGCACGTGACGGAACCTGGTTCGGTCCCGATTGCCGCGCCTCCGGCCGTTTCACCATCGGCGCCAAGGGGGCCGAGGAAAAGTACAGCGACTACTTCGCCGCGCTCGAGGCGCTGGTCCGCATGCACCCGCCGCGTTGGCGCCGTCCGAACGAGAACGGCATCCCGGGGATTGTCACCGGCATCCACTTCGATCGCGTGCGCCGCGTCGACCTCGAGCGCGCTCTGTCCTGACACCACTTTCAATCCACAGGGGGATTGCCATGAAGACCGATAGCCAGTTCGAGCATTACGCCGCCACCATCGCCAACCTTCCCGCGGACTTCGCCGCACAGTTGCCGCTGCCGGCCACCCTCCGCATGACCGGTGACAAACGCCACGAGGTTTATTACGCACCCTTCGACCACGTCACGCCGTCGGCCCGGGTGGTTATCGTCGGCATCACCCCTGGTCGCGCCCAGGCCGTTGCAGCCCTGGAAATCGCGCGGCGGACGCTGCAGGACGGCTGCCCTCATGCGACGGCCATGGGGCTGGCCAAGGCAACCGCGAGCTTCGCCGGCCCGATGCGTCGCAACCTGGTGGATCTCCTCGACCATGTCGGCGTAGCGGAGCGCCTCGGAATCAGCACCACGGCCGAGTTTTGGGGCGCGGAACGGCACCTGGCGCACTTCACCTCTGCGCTCCGTTATCCCGTGTTCGAAGGCGGCAAGAACTACTCAGGAGGCAAGCTGTCAGCGTCCGCTCTGCTGATGGGGCAGCTCAATCGGTGGTTCGCTGCCGAATGCCGCGCCCTGCCGACCGCGCTCTACGTTCCGCTGGGCCCCACGGCGCTTGAAGCGTGCGAACGCCAGGTCTCAGCGGGCATCCTGCGTCCCAGCCAGATCCTGGCCGGTTTGCCCCATCCCTCCGGCGCGAACGCGGAACGCATCGCGTACTTCCTCGGGCGCAAGCCGCGCCACCTGCTGTCCACCAAGACTCGCCCCAAGTCGCTCGACGCAGGCCGCGAACAGGCGCTGCGTACTGTTGCGGGGTGGGCGTGATGGCCGGGCGCATGGGGCAACGCGCCCGCCACAGGAAGCGGGTGATCGAAGCGGCGGGCGGTCGCGTGGCCGCAGTGTCGACGACTGGAAGCGGCCACCTGCGTTTCGTAGTGGTCTTGCCCGATGGCAACACCCGGCGCCTGATCTGCGCGAGTACCTCCAGCGACGTGCGTGCGGACCGCAACGTTCGCGCAATGGTTCGGCGCTGGTGCGCGACCGCGGCCGCCAATGACGGCAACGCGGAGGGCAGCTACGAATCTTCGGCCATCTGCCAGCCGGTTGCGCGAATGAGCCCGACGGCCCGGGCGTAATGCTCGGCCGCGCGCCGGCTGCCGAATGCCACAGGTCGTGGTGAGGCCCAGCTGTGCGGGCGGTGGAGCGCCGGGGCGTCCAGCAACTCCTGCTCGAGCAATCGGGTGAAACCCCGTCCTTCCACCAGTACGCCCCACTTCTTGCCACGCCCCATCTCCACAGGGCGGACGCGCTTCACCAGACCCAGCAGTCGTGCAAGCTGGGCGACGAGATGGCTGATCAGGCGAAGCTGCATGGCGTTCTCCCTGGTTTCGTGCTTCAGGAATAGCACTGCCATCTCCTCTGCCCAAATCAGGAGGGAAAAGCTTGGGTCGCGGTTATACGCGACGGTGTGGCGGGACTGGCAGGCCCACGTGGCGGCAGGGTGAGCCGTAGTGGATCATCCCGGCCAGCCGATCGATGGTAAAGTAGGCCTGTTTCACATCTGCTCTCGTTGATCGATATCTGTTACGCATGCATCGCGCGAGGCGATTCATGCTGGGGGTGGGGCCCAATGCTCAGGTTCAAGCTCAAGGAGCGCATCGCGGCGAGGGAGTTCGACGAGGGCCGACGCATCTCCTTGAGCGAGGTTGCCGAGAGCACGGGCATCGGCCGCATTACCCTGTCGCGCATGCTCAACCGGGGCACCAATGTGCGCTCCGATACGCTGGATCGCCTGTGCGCATATTTCGATTGCGCGATCGGGGATCTCGTTGAGTACCTCCCTGATGAGTCCGCCGCGCATCGCCCGGCACCGCAGCCACGAGGCTAGGTCGTGACCACCCCAACCAGCCGCTGGCACGCCGTCCACCCATCCGAGTACCCACACGAACAGCAGGCCTTGGACCTGCTGCGTGAACACCTGCCCGAAACCCCGCCGTTCCGCGCCTGGTCGAACTTCGAGTTCATTGCCGAAGACGGCAGCATCAACGAAGTCGACGCACTGGTGGTCTCAAGCGACCGTATCTACCTGGTGGAGATCAAGCACTGGGCCGGCCGCATCAGCGGCAACCAGAACAGCTGGTTGGTGCGTTCACCCAGCGGCCGCGAGCGCTATGAAGAAAATCCGCTGCTGCTGGCCAACCGCAAGGCGCGCAAACTCAAGTCGCTGCTGGGCCGGCAGCGTGCCTTCCACAAAGGGCAGGTGCCCTACATCCAGGCCGTGGTGTTCCTGTCCGAACCGAACTGCGAGCTGGCGCTGGACGAGATTGCCGCCCAGCACATCCATCTGGGGCCGAACGCCCGCCATCGCGGCGCGCACAGCATCATCGACGTTCTCCAGGGCCGGGCCACGCAGGCCGAAGGCCGTCCCGCCATCACCCGCGACGCGGAGCGTGCGCTGGCCAGGGCCATGGAGGAACTCGGCCTGCGCAAGCGGGCCCGCGCCGCCACCGTGGGCGATTACCAGCTCACCGGCCTGATCGCCGAGAACGACCGCTACCAGGACTGGCAGGCCACCCACCAGCGCGTGGCCAGCGACCTCAAGCGCATCCGCATCTTCCCCCACGCCCAGCGGGCGGCCGAAGCCGAGAAGCGCGAGCGCAAGGACATCGCCACGCGCGAGTACGCGCTGCTGCGCGACATCCGCCACGACGCCATCCTCAGCCCGCGCCAGCTGACCGAGAGCGACATTGGTCCGGCCCTGGTCTACGACTTCGACCCGGACGCCCAGCGCCTGGACCACCTGCTCGACGCCGCCACCGAGGCCCCCAGCTTCGACCAGCGGCTGGAGCTCATCCGGGCCATCGCCGAAGCCCTTGCCTACGCACACAGCCGCAACGTCTACCACCGCGCGCTGAGCCCGTGGACCATCGAGCTTCACCGCGACGCCCAGGGCCGTCGGCGGCCCGTGCTACGCGACTGGCAGAGCGGCATCGCCGGCCAGGACAGCACCGCCGACACCCGCATGACTATGCACCTGGGCCAGCAAGCCGGGGTGATCGACAACCCGCGTTCGGCCATCTATGCCTCGCCCGAAGTCGTGGCCGGCCACGGCTACGACCCGGTCGCGATCGACATCTTCTCGCTCGGCGCACTCAGCTATGCGCTGTTCGCCGGCCGCCACCCTGCCGCCAGCGTGGAGGAGATGCTGGACAAGTGCCGCCGCGGCCCGGGCCTGATGATGTCCGAAGCGCTCGACGGCGCGCCCGACAGCCTGCAGTTGCTGGTGCAGGCGGCCACAGACCCCAACCCCGCCGACCGTCCCTCCGACGTGCGCGAATTCTTGCGCATGCTCGACGACGTCGAAGACGAACTGACCACGCCCGAGCCCGAACGCGGCGCGCTCCCGGCCGACGCCCGCCAGGGCGACCTGCTCACCGGCGGCTTCAAGGTGCTGCGCCGCCTCGGGGCCGGCTCCACCTGCCACGCCCTGGCGGTGGAGAACCCCGAAGGCCAGCAAGGCGTGCTCAAGGTGGCCAAGGATCCGTCCTTCAACGAGCGCCTGCGGCAGGAGTACGACACGCTGCGGGAGGTGCCGCATCCCAATATCGTCAAGGCCTTCGACATCCACGAGATCGACGGCCTGACCGCGATCTTCATCGAGCAGGCCGGCCATCGCACCATGGGCCAACGTCTGCGCGAACAGGGCCCGCTCTCGCTGGACCTGCTCGAACGCTTCGGCGACGAACTGCTGGCCGTGCTGGTGCACCTGGAGCGAGAAGGCGTCAACCACAGGGACATCAAGCCCGAAAACATCGGCCTGGGCGAAACCCGCAAGCGTGCCCTCACCCTGAAGTTGTTCGATTTCTCGCTGGCGCGCGCCCCGGCCGAGAACATCCGCGCCGGCACCCCGCCGTACTTGGATCCATTCCTCAGCCTGCGCCAGCCGCCGCGCTGGGACCTGCACGCCGAGCGCTTCGCCGCCGCCATGACCCTGCACGAAATGGCCACCGGTACCCTGCCGACCTGGGGCGCGGCCGGCCAGGACCCGGCCAGCAGCGACGAGGACGCCAGCCTGGACGTGGAGAAGTTCGACGCCTCCATCCGCGATGGCCTGGCCGATTTCTTCCGCCGGGCCCTGCACCGCGACAGCAGGAAGCGCTTCGACAACGCCGACCTCATGCACCTGGCGTGGAAGAACCTGTTCCGCCACATCGACCAGACCACCCAGGACGACGACGGCGACGGCAGCACCACGCTCGACTTCTCGCGCGTGGAGGACCTGACCCGCGCTACGCCGCTGTCCGAGCTGGGCCTGAGCGCGCGCGAACTCAACGCCGCCGACCGCATCGGCGCCACCACCGTGGGCCAGCTGCTGTCGCTGCCGGGCATCCGCTTCTACCGCAACCGCGGCATCGGCCAGCAGATCACCCGCCGCCTGCGCCAGGTGCGCGAGGCGCTGGCCGCGCACCTGGGGCAAGCGGCGGCGCCCGACCTGCCCGACGACCAGCCCGGCGCCTGGAGCATCGATCGCCTGGTCAAGGCGCTGGAAGGCACGAAACTCGAGGCCGGTGAGGCCGAGATCATCAACCACTGGCTCGGTCTGGCCGATTTCACTCCCGTTGGCCCGCTCGACCTGCCCAGCCAGCGAGACGTGGCCGAAGCCACTGCTAGCAGCCGCGCCCAAGTCCAGGCCGCAGTCGACCGCGCGGCCGGAAAGTGGGCCAAGAACGGTTGGATGACCACCCTGCGCGATGAAGTGGCGGCCTTCCTGCGGCGCCGCGAATCCGTCGCCACCGTGGCCGAAGTCGCTCGCGGCCTGCTCGTGGCCCGTGGCTCCACCGCCGGGGATGCCGAACGCGAGCGCCTGGCCGCCGCCGTGCTGCAGGCCGCGCTGGAAGTGGAAGCCACCCGCGAATCCGCCCGTTACGTGCTCTACCGCGGCCATTCCGTCCCGCTGGTGGTGGCGACCGAAGGGCAGGGAGGCGAACTGCGGGCCTCCACCGCCGAGCGCGCTGGCTTCGTGGAAGCCCTGGCTGCCGAGGCCGCCAGCCTGGCCGCGGAAGACCCGCTGCCCAGCCAGCGCCGCGCCGAGCAGGTCCTGGCGGCCATTCCCACGCCGGCCGGTGATCCGCCGATGACCTCGGAGCGTCGCCTGCGCCTGGCCCAGGCCGCCGCCCCCGGCGTGGCCCTGTCCAGCCGCCAGGAGCTGTATCCCGTCGGCCTGTCGGCCGAGCGCGCGCTGCGCCTGGGCGCCAACAGCCTGCTCGGCGCGCGTCGCCTAAGCATGGAGCAGCTGCACGCCCGCATCCACAGCCGCTTCGCCCAGGCCGAGCGCCTGCCCGGCCGGCCTGCGCTGGACCGCCTGCTGCAGCAGATCGACTTTCCCCTGCAGTGGCACGAGGCCGGCGATGGCCTGCCTGCCGGCTACGCCATGCCGCAGCAGGCCAGCGGCGCCACCCGCCACACCAGCACCCTGCGGCGCATGACCACGGCCATGCATGGAGATGCCGATTCGCCGGAAGCCCGCGAGGCGCGCGCCTTCGACGCCACCGTGCGCCGCGCGCTCGACGCCGGCCGCGTGCTGCTGGTCAGCGCCGACCTGCGTCGCGTGGAAGACGCCGCCCCGCTGCTGTGCCGCGAATACGGCCTGGCCGCGCTCAGCCTGGACCGTCTGCTGATCGACGCCCTCAAGACACAGGCCGACGGGATTGGCGCCGACTGGCGCGTGGTGCGCCAGGCCGACGCTGCCGCGCAGTCCAGCGCCGACTGGCGTCGCCTGGTCACGCTGGTCGAACGCGCCATGCCGGCGCTGCTGGCACAGTTGCGCGACGACCCCCGCCCGCTGCTGCTCCAGCACCCGGGCCTGCTGGTCCGCTACGGGCAGGCAGGCATGGTCCAGGTCCTGCGCGATGCGGCCAGCGGCGGCCAGCGCCCGGCACGTCTGGTCCTGCTGCCCGGCGACAGCCACCAGCCGCCGGTGCTCGACGGCGTGGTGCTGCCGGTCATCACCCCCGCCGACTGGACCCACCTTCCCAAATCCTGGCTGGAGAACCGCCACCGCGCGGCCCCGGCCCCGACTGCATCCGGAACCTCCGCGTGATCAATGCAAAACAGCTGCTGGCCGACCTGCAGGCGCAGCAGAAGAAGCTCGAAAACGACCTGCGTCAGCAGACCGAAGCACTGCCCGAACTCAAAGCGCGACTGGAAGCCGAGTACGCGGCCGCCCGCGATGCCGGCCGCACCGCCGATACCTATGGCACCTGGCGCGACCACCAGGTCACCCAGTCCGCGGTGGCCTGGGTGCTGGCCTGTACCTTCGTACGCTTTGCCGAAGACACCGGCCTGCTGCCCACGCCGCGCCTGTCCGGCCCCGGTGATGCGCTGCGCCGCGCCCGCGATGCCTTTGGCGAGTTCGTGCGCCAACGCCCTACCGACCACGAGCGCCACTATCTGAAAAGCGTGTTCGACGGCCTGGCCGAATTCCCCGCCCTCACCGGCCTGTTCGGCCGCGCCCACAACCCGCTGTTCGCCATCCCGCCGACGTATGAGGCCGCGCGCGACCTGCTCGCATTCTGGCAGCAGACCGACCCCGACAGCGGCGAACTGCGCCACGACTTCAGCGACCCGGAGCTCGACACCCGCTTCCTGGGCGACCTGTACCAGGACCTGTCCGAAGCCGCGCGCAAGCGCTACGCCCTGCTGCAGACGCCGGAGTTCGTGGAGGCGTTCATCCTCGACCGCACGTTGGAGCCGGCCATCAGGACCTTCGGACTGGACGGCATCCGCCTGATCGATCCCACCTGCGGCTCGGGCCACTTCCTGCTCGGCGCCTTCCAGCGCCTGCTGGACCACTGGCAGCGCAGCGCGCCGGGGATGGACGCGCGCGAGCGCGTCATCAAGGCCCTGGCCGGCGTCTACGGCGTGGACCTCAACCCCTTTGCCGTGGCCATCGCGCGATTCCGACTGCTGGTGGCCGCGCTCAGGGCCAGCGGCATCCGCACCTTACGTGAAGCGCCTGGCTGGACATTCAACGTCACCACCGGGGATTCGCTGCTGCATGGCCCGCGCTTCGGCGAGGGAGAACTGGGCTTCGAACAGACTGGCATCGCCGCCGAATACCGCCACGTCTACGCTGCAGAGGATCACACTGATCTTCACCGCATTCTCGGTCAGCGCTACCACGCCGTGGTTGGTAACCCTCCCTATATAACCGCCAGCGACAGCGCGCTCAATGCGCTCTATCGTGAGCGCTACGAAACCTGTCACCGCAAGTTCTCGCTCGGCGTGCCTTTTACCGAGCGCTTTTTTCAGTTGGCCGAACTTGGCGCCTCCGTACCGGCCGGATTTGTCGGCCTGATTACCGCTGACAGTTTCATGAAGCGCGAGTTCGGCAAGAAGCTGATCGAGGAGTGGTTCCCGCGCCAGGATCTGACCCATCTAATCCATACCTCCGGCGCCTACATCCCTGGTCACGGCACGCCCACGGTGATCCTGTTTGGTCGCAACCGCAAGCCGGTAGCCCGCACAGTGCGCGCGGTGCTTGGCATCCGCGGCGAACCGTCCACTCCAACAAATCCGGCGCAGGGACTGGTGTGGCGTTCCATTGTCGAACTGACTGATCGGCCAGGTGAAACTAATGAATACATCAGCGTGGCCGACATGGAGCGCGAGCGGCTGGGGACGCATCCTTGGAGTTTGCAGGGTGGGAGTACTCCCGATGTCTTGGACATCGTCGAACGCCAACCTCGGAAACTTGGGTCGATCACGGCGGTCATCGGCGTGTTCGGGATTAGTGCTGCAGATGAGCTGATGCTCGCTGCACGTCAAGATTTCAGACGAGCTGGAATCGAGACTTCGTGGATCCGCCCCTTAGCTGTCGGCGACGAAGTCCGGGATTGGATTAACTCGCCTACACTATGTGCATTCTTCCCTTATGACCAAGGGAAGCTCCTTTCCATTGCCGATGCGCCTGAGGTGCTCTCATGGGCTTGGTCAACGAGAACGACCCTCGGTAACCGCGCAACGTTTTCAAAGAAGACGTATTTTGAGGAAGGACGTCCTTGGTGGGAGTGGCATCAGGTTTCGCTAGATCGATTGCAGCCGCCTCTAACGATCATTTTCTCGGAGGTCGCCACCCACAACCATTTCGTTCTTGATCGCGGGGGCATGGTCTTCAACCGCACCGCGCCTGTCATCAAGCTGCCGGTGGGGGTTGGCGAAGACGATCATCTAGGCCTGCTCGGGGTCTTGAACAGTTCGACGGCGTGCTTCTGGTTACGCCAGAAATGTCACAACAAGGGAGAGGGAGGCGGGACCAGAGTCGAGGCCGGAAATTCTGCACTTGGTAATGAGGATTGGAAGAATCATTTCGCGTTCAACTCGACCCGAGTTGCGCAGTTCCCGCTTTGCGAGTATTTGCCAATAGATCAGGCGCGCCTTATCGATACCCTCGCTCGCGATCTGCACCGGCATCGCCCTGCCGCCCTTGTTACGCAACTTCCTCTTGCTAGAGCTGAGCTGGGTGCTCATCGCGCCCAGGCAGATGCCCTGTTCGCGCGCATCGTCGTCCTGCAGGAGGAACTGGATTGGTGGAGCTATCGCGCCTATGGCTTGTTGGATGACGACCTGACCTTCGACAGCGAGCCGCCCGGCATCGTCCCCGGCCAGCGCGCCTTCGAGATCGTGCTGGCCCGACGCGTCGCCGCTGGAGAGGTCGAAACGGCCTGGTTCGCCCGCCACGGCTCCACCCCTCTCACGGAAGTCCCCACCCATTGGCCGGCCGATTACCGCGCCCTGGTCGAGCGCCGCATCGCTCTGATTGAGTCGCACCCGTGGGTCGGTCTGCTGGAGCGCCCCGAGTACAAGCGCCGCTGGAACCAGCCCGGCTGGGACGAGCTGGAGCAGGCCGCCCTGCGCGGTTGGCTGCTGGACCGTCTGGAGGCCCCGCGCTACTGGCCCGAACCGGCGCTGCAGCGCGTGGCCGACTTGGCCGCCCGGGCCGAGCGCGACGCCGACTTCATGGCCGTGGCCGCGCTCTACACCGGCCAGCCGGCTTTTGATGTCACTGCCCTGGTGCGCGCGCTGTTGGCGGATGAATCCGTGCCCGCGCTCAAGGTGCTGCGCTACAAGCCCGCCGGCCTGCGCAAGCGCGCAGATTGGGAGCACACCTGGGAGCAGCAGCGCCGCGAGGATGCCATCGACGCCGCCGTGGCCGCCGAACACCCGCGCCGCGACGACGAAGACGACGCCCAGTGGCAGGCCCGGATCAAGCCCGAGCAGGACAGGCGCAAGCTGGCCGAGGTCGGCCGCCTGCCGGCCCCGCCCAAGTACACCAGCGCCGACTTCCTCAAGCCCGCCTACTGGCGCCTGCGCGGCGGTCTGGACGTGCCCAAGGAGCGCTGCTTCACCGTTCCCGATCCGCGGGCCCCCGGCGACTGGCTTTACGGCTGGGCCGGCTGGAACCCCGCCCAGCGCGTCCGCGCCCTGGCCGGCGCCTGGATCGATGGCCTCGAGCGCAGCGGCGCCGACCCCGCCCAACTCCTGCCCCTGCTGGTCGCCATCGACGAGGAGCTGCCCTGGGTGCTGCAGTGGCACAACGCCATCGACCCCGACACCGACGTCCGCCCCGGCGACTACTTCCGCGACTGGCTCGCCCAGCAGCTCAACCACCACCACTGGACCCGCCAGACCTTGGCCGATTGGCAGCCCGCCGCCGCTCCGCGACGGGGTCGGCGGTCGCGGAGCGCCTCCTGACACCATTTGCCGGACGGAGCGCTTGTGATTGATACTTGCAGCTGTTCAGGAGGGACGGGATGAGCAAGAAGCTACCCACCCGCCTCGCATCCGAGCCTATCCTGGAGGTCGTGAGCGAGGTCAGGTTCGATGCTGCGGGTGATGCCGCCGTCAACCTGCTGCCGGGCATCCTTCACGCTCAGTTGGGGCCGTTCGATCAGCAGGGCAGGACCTTTCCGGTTCCATTCCCTGCGGAGATGGTGGCGGCCGAGCCGTCGCTGGCGTTTCGCCCGCAGGTGGCCATGTCCAAGGACAACCGGATCATCCAGGTCGGCCCGCGCGTGGTGTCGGTCGCACTGCGCGCTCCGTACCCCGGCTGGACGGAATTCAGTGCTTACATCTGCCAGGTGTTCGACATTGTGTGCGCGCAGTCGTTCATCAATTCATTTGATTGGCTGTCGCTGAAATACCTGGACGTGATTTCGTTTGAGGACGAGGTCCCCGCGCTGAGCTGGCTCAATGCCGACTTGTCCCTTGGCGGTAGCAGGATCGATCAACAGCCGAGCGCCATGAGGGTGGAGTTCGTGGACGGACCGGTGACAACGGTGATACAGATCACTTCGCCAGTGCAGGCACATCAGGTGGGCCTGCCTGACAAGACGGGTTTGCTGCTGGACGTGGATACCATTCACAGGGAGCAGTTCCCGGATTTTCCCGGCCGGTACCGTGAAGTGCTGGAACAGCTTCATCAGCGCAACAAGAAGCAGTTTTTCTCGTTGCTTACGGACGAAACCGAACGACGACTGGGGCCTGAGTACACATGAGTTTCGAGGGGACGAACTCTATTGGTACAGCACTGCGATCCGGCAGTGGTTTACCCACGGGCGGGAACAGATTCGTGACGCCGCTGTTGAGCGGGATGCTTGTATTCGCGGGTTCCTGCGTGCCGGCTGTGGAAGTTGAAGCGCCACGCGATGTCATTCGGCCCGCGTGGGAGCCTGTGACCAAGGTGGGCGCCGGGACTGCTCGCGCCGCTGTCATAAAGCCGAACCGCTACCAGCCCAAGACCGATTTGGGGCGCCGCTTGCTGGCCCTGCGTGAAGCCGCAGTTGCCAAGGGGATGCGGTTGATACCCGCTGCAAAGATCGTGGCCGACCTTGAGGAGTTTCGCTGATAGGCATGGCCAGGAGGCGCGTCTACGTTGACTCCTGCGTGCTGATGGTGGCCTTCAAGGCCGAGGAGCCCGAGCTTTCCGATGCGGCGCTGGCGTTGCTCGACGACGCCGAGACAGAACATTTGTACAGCCGGATCACGGAGCTGGAAGTCATGCCCAAACCCGTATTCAACAAGCGGGTGGAGGAGCGCGAGTTCTACCGGAGCTTCTTTGAGGCCGCTGTCCTGGTGCCATGTACAGAAGCCATCGTGGACGACGCGTTGGAACGCGGTCAACGGAACGGGCTCGGGGCTGGGGATGCCTTACATGTGGCATGTGCTGTCGCGGCCGGTGCCGATGAGCTGGTCACCAGCGAGAAGAAGACCAGACTGCCCAGCGCGCCTGAGCCCGGCATCCCGATCCGGACGTTACGCACAGCGTAAGTACGTACCAGCAATTAGCGCTTGTTTCTAACATGGCCATGTTATATAACGTGGCCATGTTAGAAGATGTCTCCCAGAGAGCTGACTCCCAGAGCTGTGCGCGCGCAACGGCGTTGGCGGATGTGCTTGGGGACGACGGTTGGTCGGTGACGCTTGAGCCGGACGACTCCGGGCCAGACCTGCTGGTGTCCAAGGGACGCCATCGGTACGTGGTGGAGCTGAAGTCTTCTGCAGAAGGGCGGGCCGACCGGACCATCCCATTGCTGTCGCAGGCCATCCTGCAGGCCATGCACTATGCCGCCCGGTTTCCCAGCGCACAGCCGCTGGCCGTGGTGTGGGTCGGGCGCCTGACAAAGGCCCTGCGCGAGCGTGTCAGCCGTTTCCGAGAGGACTATGCGCCGCACTCGGCCGTCGGCCTGATCGATGACGATGGCGGCCGCTGGTTCGTAGGCGAGGGGCTGGACAGCTTGAACGCCGAGCCAAAAGCATCGGCTGTACGACGGAAAGGCGCAGCGCCCAGGCGCAGCCACGATCTGTTCTCGGATCTGAACCAGTGGCTGCTGAAGGTCCTGCTGGCTCCAGAGGTGCCCGAACACCTGCTGAGCGCCCCGCGCGGCCAGTACGGCAAGGCCGCGGAGCTGGCGGAGGCGGCCAAGGTGTCGGCGATGAGCGTGTCTCGATTCATCAAACGCCTGCGCGAGGAAGGCTTCCTCGACGAAAGCGGCCCTGTGCTGCGTCTGGTGCGACGCGCGGAGCTGTTCCGTCGCTGGCAGGCGGCTGCCTCGCGGGCCACGCCGGAGCTGCCGACGCGCTTCCTGATGCCCGGGGCACCACAGGAGCAGCTCGGCAAAGTGGTGGCACGCCATCAGGATGCCTGCATTGGCCTGTTCGCCGCAGCCAGCCTGCTTGATTCGGGGCACGTGGCCGATGGTCTGCCTTGGGTCTGCGTGCGCAAACTGCCGGAGTCTCCGCATCAGGCGTGGCCGGAGCTAGTGGAAGTGTCGCCGGGCGAGCCGCCGCAACTCATCCTCAAGCAGGTGGCCACGCCCGAATCGGTCTTTCGCGGCGCGGTGGAGGTACGAGGTGTCCGCGTGTCGGACATCCTGCAGGTCTGGCTGGATGTGTCGTCGCACCCGGCGCGGGGTCGCGAGCAAGCCGATCATCTTGCGCGGACGGTGTTGGCCCCGGTGATGGGGCGCGAAGCATGAGTGAGAAGAACGCATTCGGACGGTTGGTAGCCGGCTTGTCGCCGTGGCTGCAACAGTTGGTGTTTGTGGGCGGCTGGGCGTTTCGGCTGTACCGGCTGCATCCGGACGCGGCGGTGCCGGCCTACCGACCTGTGGTGACGCTGGACGCCGACGTCGCGTTCGCCGAGGGAGAGCGACTGGAAGGCGATATCCGCGCTCGCCTCCTGGGCGCGGGCTTTGTGGAACTGCTGATGGGCAATCACAGGCCTCCGGTATCGCAGTACACACTTGGAGATGATGGCTCGGGCTTCTACGCCGAGTTCCTGACTCCGCTGACCGGCAGTGGCCGGCGGCGCGGCGGCGAGCCGATGGCCACTGTTGCCAGGGCCGGCGTGAGTGCCCAGCGCCTTCGCCATCTGGACCTGCTGCTTGAGTCGCCTTGGCAGGTCATCCTGGGAGGGGGCTGGGAGCCGGCCGTCGACGCAGCCATTCGTGTACCCAATCCCGCAAGCTTCATCGCTCAGCGGCTGCTGATCCATGATCAGCGCCTGCCGGCCAAGAAGGCGCAGGACATCCTGTACATCCATGACACTTTGGAACTTTTTGGCGGGCAGCTCGATGCCCTTCGCCGGCTGTGGCGCGATCAGCTTGCGCCTACACTTCACACACGGCAGCAGCGCGCGCTGTTGCAGGCGACAGACACCATTTTCGGCCGGCTGGACGACCGGATCCGCGACGCGGCAGCAATTCCCGCCGATCGTACGCTGGATCCGGAGCGGATGCGGCAGATGTGCCGACTGGCACTAGGGGAAATACTGGAATGACCACCACGATCGGCGACATCTTCACCGTCCCGGATGCCGTCCACCAAGGCGATTTCGTCCTGCGCCTTACCGAAGGGTTGCAGGCCGACAAGCGCAAGCAGACGCTGCAGCAGTACGTGGTCACTCCGCAGCTGGTGCAGTCGTTCCGGCAGGCGCTGTCGCTGATCGGCAGCGCGGTGGGCGGCAACTCCTCCAAGGGCGCCTACCTGCACGGCAGCTTCGGCAGCGGCAAGAGCCATTTCATGGCGGTGCTGGATATGATTCTGGAAGGCGATGCCGATGCGCGTGCCATCCCCGAGCTGGCCGCCGTGGTGCGCGAGGCCAACGCCTGGTGGGAGGGTGGCAGCTACCTGGTCGTACCCTTCCACATGATCGGCGCGCGCAGCATGGAGCAGGCGATTCTGGGGGGCTATGCAGCGCACGTCCGCGAGAAGCACCCGGATGCGCCCACGCCCGGCTTCTATCGCAGCGCGGAACTGATCCAGAACGCGCATCGGCTGCGCGGGCAGATGGGCGATGAGCGCTTTTTCGAGGCGCTGGGTGGCAGTGGCGGCGGTGGCGGTTGGGGCAGTCTGGGTGGGGGCTGGAATGCCGAGGCCTATGAGGCAGCCGCCGCAGCCGATCCCGATGATGCCGAGCACCGGCGGCTGGTGGGCGATCTGGTCGACGCGTTTTTCGGCCATCTGCACGCCAACGCCGATACCGAGAACTATGTGAGCCTGGACCGCGGCCTGGCCGTCATGTCCCAGCACGCGAAGAGTCTGGGCTATCGCGCGGTCGTCCTGTTCCTCGACGAACTGATCCTGTGGCTGGCCAGCCATTCGCAGGACCAGGCGTTCCTGAACCGGGAAGGCCAGAAGGTGGCCAAGCTGGTGGAGGCCGAGGCGGCCAATCGGCCGATCCCGATCGTGAGCTTCATCGCCCGCCAGCGCGACCTGCGCGAACTGGTCGGCGCCTCCGTGCCCGGCGCGCAGCAGTTGGCGTTCGCCGATGTGCTGCAGTGGTGGGAGGCGCGCTTCGACGAGATCAAGCTCGAGGACCGTAACCTGCCGGCCATCATCGAGCGTCGCCTGCTGCAGCCGCGAGGCGAGACCGAGAAGCAGCAGTTGCAAGAGGCCTTCGAGCGCACTGCGCGCGTGCGACAGGAGGTGCTGGACATCCTGCTCACCCACGAGGGTGACAAGCGCATGTTCGAGCAGGTCTATCCCTTCAGCCCGGCCCTGGTGCAGGTGCTGGTGGCACTGTCGGGGCTGCTGCAGCGCGAGCGCACCGCGCTGAAGCTGATGCTGCAGCTGCTGGTGCAGAACAAGGATCGGCTGAAGCTTGGCGACGTGATCCCCGTGGGCGACCTGTTCGACGCGATCATCGACGGTGATGAGCCATTCACCCCGGTGATCAAGAACCTGTTCGATCGTGCACGCGAGGTGTGGAACCGCAAGCTGGTGCCACTGCTGGAGGCCGATCACGGCGTCTCCAACCAGGACATCCTCGATGGCAATGCCGATCCGCAGGTGATCCGCCGCTACCGCGCCGATGCCGGGATCCTCAAGACGCTGCTGCTGTCCACGCTGGCGCCGGAGGTGGAGGCGCTGCGCAACCTGACGCCGACCCGGCTGGCAGCGCTCAACCACGGCACCATCCGCTCGCCGCTGCCCAACGGCGAGGCCGGCACCGTGCTCGCCAAGGTCCGTGGCTGGGCCAGCCATGCAGGTGAGATCCAGCTCAGCGCTGATGCGGTGCATCCGGTCATCAGCATGCAGCTCAGCGGCGTGGACGTGGAGGGCGTGCTGGAAAACGCGCGCGCCATGGACAACTTCGGCAACCGCGTTCGGATGGTGAAGGACCTGCTGTTCGGCGAAATCGGGATCGATACGTCCACGGCGCTGTTGGCGCCGGAATACAGCTGGCTGTGGCGCGGCACACCGCGGCGGACCGAGGTGCTGCTACAGAACGTGCGCGAGCTGACGGATGAAAGCATGCGCCCGGGCGATGGCGTGTGGCGGCTGCTGATCGATTATCCGTTCGATGAGGATCCGGCGCGTACGCCGGCCGACGATCGCGCACGGCTGCAGACCTTCCGCGAGCGCGCCGAGTCGGTGCGCACGATCGCCTGGATTCCCTCATTCCTCAACGAGCGGGCGCTGGATGATCTGGGGCGGCTGGTGATCCTGAACCACGTGCTGTCCGGCCCGCGGCTGGACGAGTACGGAGCGCACCTGCAGCCGGTGGAGCGCACCGAGGCCCGGGCAACGCTCAAGAGCCAGCGTGACCAGCTGGAGCTGCGGGTGCGCGCCGCGCTCAAGCAGGCCTACGGGATCGCTCAGGGCACCGGCAACGACGTGCACACCAGCCACACCCTGGACGAGCACTTCCAGTCCTTGGCCAGCGGACTGCGACTGCAGCCGCCGCCGGGCGGTGGCTTCAAGGAGAGTGTGGAACATCTGCTGGACCAAGTGTTGGCCCACCAGTACCCGGCCCATCCAAAGTTCGAGGGCGAAGTGCGGCGCGCCGCCTTGAGGTGGTCGCTGGATGCGCTGCGCGAGGCGGTGGATTCTCCCAACGGGCGCGCCGACCTGGAGCGGGGGCGGCGCGACGAGATCCGCCGCATCGTGCAGCCGCTCAACCTGGCCAGGTGCGGCGAAGCGCAGCTATCGCTGGAAGACCACTGGCGCAACCACTTCACCCGCAGGATGGCCGCCGAGGGCGTGGAGAATCCCACCGTACGGCAGCTTCGGCAGTGGATTGACGAGCCGCAAGCCATGGGGCTGCAGGACGACGTGTCCGATCTGATCATCCTGGCCTGGGCGGCACAGGCTGGCCGTACGCCGTACCTGCACGGCGGGCCGGTGCAAGCGGAGATCGGTGGGCTGCAGCGAGAGTGCGAGCTGCGCGAGCAGGCGCTTCCGGATGAGGCGTTGTGGAAAGAGGCGGTGCGCCGTGCATCGGATATCTTTGGCGAAGTAGGCACGGGTGCCGGCCGCAATCCCGGCAACGTGGCCAGCATGGTGCAGGCGCTGCGACGGCACGCCGGCGAGAAGATGGGTGTCGTGCGTGATTACCGCGCGGCTTTGGAAGCGCGTCTGGGCGACTGGGGTGTACAGGATGATTGCGCGCGTATGCGCACCGTCCGGGCGTCGCTCGATCTGCTGATTGCCTTGGCCGACACCAGCGCGGACACCGTGGCGGTGCTGGCGCAGGCACGGCTGGACACTTCCAGCGCTGCGATGGGCACGGTCATGGCGTCTGCGTCGGCGCTGACGGCAACGCTGCGTTCACCGCAGTGGCAGGTGCTGGAGACGTTCCGCGGCCTGGGTCGCAGCGACGCGCCTGCCGCGGACGTGCTCGGCGCGGCGACGGCAGCGCTGGCATCCGACGAACACGTCACCCGGCTGGAGGCTGAGCTGTCCCGCCAGCATGGCGCCGCGCTGAAGCTGATGGTCGCGCCTCCGCTCCCGCCACCTCCGCCGCTGCCGCCACGGCCATCCTCTTCCGTGCGCAGCATCGAGCGGCGCTCCGCTGATGCGGCGGGGGTGACCGCAGTCATGCAGGAGCTGCAGCAGGCCATGCACGAAGATCCCTCCCTGCGAGCGGATATCGAGTGCCGCGTGTATCGCGAAGGGGGCGGTGAGGGGTGAGCCTGACCCTGTCCCAATTGGCCAGCCATGCGGCCAGGGTGCTTGAGGAGGGCTCGCCGGGGCAGGCGCTGGCCTATGCTTGGCCGCATCCATGGTCGGGCGGCGAGTCAATTGAAGTCGCGGGGCGCACCCTGCCCTTGCGCTACTGCCAGTCGAACCTGGAGGTACGCGAGGCCCTGGCGGACGGAGGCGACACGCCCGCCGTGCTGCTGGTCGGCTTGCCGGAGAATGCGTTGGGCCAGGACATCCTGGGCCGTCTGGCGCGCCATCGGCTGCTGCATGTGGACCGCTGGCAGCTGGTCCAGGACGCCTACGGCGTGCGCCAGGTCGACCCGAGGCTGTTCCCCCTGCAGTGGCTGCCTGCCCTGTTGATGGATGCAGTGGCGATGCGTCCGAAGGCGACGTCGCCGGTGCTGACCCTGGAAGATGCCATGGGTACCTGCCTGGCCTTCCTGTTCGGCCTGCCTGCGGAACAGCCTGGCCTCGATGACCTCGCCCGGACCTGTGAAGACAACCATGCGCGTTGGCTGGCGATCACGCCCGGACACCGCGAGCAGTTCAGGCACCACCTCGCGGCGCAGTTCGGGTCGCTGGCCGAGGCGTTCGTGGCGGCCATGGAGAACGGCAACGGGCATGCCATCACCGCCATCGGCCTGGCCTGCGACGTGATGTACGCCGATCAGGCCGAAAAGGTTCTGGAACTGCGCGATGCGCGAGTACGCCTCGAGTCGCGCCTTGGTGGACATCGTTTGAAGACGGCGGATGGCAGGAACTGGGCACGATTGGCGCGGGATCTTGCAGATCGGTTGCCCGAGGTCGGGCGGCTTGCCGTGGAACGCAAGGCCTCCGAGCTGCTGCAGGCCATCGGCGCGAGCGATCATCTGGAACTCAGCAGCGTGCTGTCGCTCGGCCTGGACGCGCGCCTGGGCAAGCTGGGCGAGTCGATCGAGCGGTTCCTGCGCGTGCCGGACGCGCTGGTTGAGGTCGAAGCGGCTGCGGCCTACATATCGGCCCATCGGCTTAAACAGAGGGGGCACCCGGGGGCGGAAGCGGCACGGATGGCGGTGCGGCTGTGCCGCTCGCTGGCAGGAGACGGCATAGCTTCGGCGATCGATGATCCAGTCGCCCACTACCTGGAGCAGGGTGCGTGGCAGGACTGGGCGCGCCGGGCGCTGCGGGGCGTCCGGCCCGAGCGTTTTGCGCGGGCGGTGACCCGGCTGCTCGACCAAGTGGCAGCGGCACGCCGGCCGCGGGACGAAGCGTTCGCGCGCAGCCTGGTGGATCAGTTGCGCCTGGGCGAGGTGCCCGGCGGGCTCACGCCGGTGGAATCGGCGCTGGACCGGGTGGTCGCGCCGCTGGCGTCGCAGTCACCGGTCCTGCTGGTGGTGCTGGACGGTATGAGCGCGGACGTGTCGCTCGCGATGTCGCAGTCGCTGCTGTCGCGCGGTTGGAGTGCCTGGGCCCGTCGTGGCGAGCCGCTGGCGTTGCTGGCCACCGTGCCGTCGGTGACCGAATGCAGCCGGACCAGCCTGTTGTCGGGCCGGCTTGCGCGCGGCGTGGCCCGCCACGAGGCGCAGGCGTTTGCCGCGCACGAGGGGCTTCGGCGCGCAAGCCGCTCGGGCCAGCCGCCACGGCTGTTCCACAAAGCGGGGGTGGAGCAGAGCCACCAGTTGGGCCCGGAGGTGGCGGATGCGATTGCCGACGCCGGCAACCAGGTGGTCGCCGTGGTCATCAATGCCATCGACGACGCCCTGGCGAAATCCGATCAGGTCCGCATCGACTGGAACATCGACACCATTCCCCTGCTGGCAGAGGTGCTGGACCAGGCCGTCCGTTCCGGCAGGGCCGTCATCCTGACCAGCGATCATGGCCACGTGCTTGAGCGTGATTCGACGCTGGTGGCCGGCGGCTCAGGCGAGCGCTACAGGATGGCGACAACGGCGGCAGGCGAGGGTGAACTGCTGGCCGACGGGCCGCGGGTGCGGGCATTGATGGACGGCGCCATCGTGGTGCCGTGGCGCGAGGATCTGCGCTATGCGGTGAAGAAGAACGGCTACCACGGCGGCGTGTCGCGGCAGGAAATGATCGTGCCCCTGGGTATCTGGACGCCGCCAGGTGTGGAATTGCCGGAAGACGCCTACCTGCCCGCAATGCCGGCCAGACCGGCGTGGTGGGACGCAGACGGGCCGGTGGCGCCGCCGCAGGTCGTTCCCGCGACGCCGCCCGTGAAGCGCCGCACCGAGGCCGCGACGGGGGACCTGTTCGCCCAGCGCCAGGCGGGAGGACTGGCGGATACGCTCGTGGCCAGCAGCGTCTTCGAGCACCAGCAGGCGCGCGTGGGCCGGGTGGCACTGGAGCCGCAACGCGTGGTCGCGCTGGTGCGGACCCTGGAGGCGGGCGGCGGACGGGCCCGTATCGAGCAGCTTGCGCACGCCATCGAGATGCCTGCGGTGCGGATGCGCGGCGTTGTCTCGATCCTCCAGCGCACCCTCAATATCGATGGCTTCCCGGTGGTCACCTTTGAGCAGGCGACCGGAACCGTACTGCTCGACCTGCCCCTGCTACGCACCCAGTTCCAGCTATGACGACGATCTCACCCGCACGTGCCGATGAAATCCTGGATGCGCTGCGACGCGGCACCGTACCCGAGTCGTCGCTGGACGCGTTCGCGGTCGGCCTGGATCCCTACCGCGACACCCTGCGGGCGGAGCTGAACCAGGCTGCGACGGGCCGGGGCCGGTTCAAGGCGGTGCGCGGCGACTACGGGACGGGCAAGACCTTCTTTGCCCGCTGGTTCCAGGGACTGGCGCGGGCGGAAGGCTTCGCCAGCTCGGAGGTGCAGATCTCCGAAGCAGAAACGCCGCTGCATCGTCTGGAAACGGTGTACCGGCGGCTGACCGAGCACCTGATGACCGAAGGGGGCGAGCGCGGCGCCATGCGCGCGATCATCGACGGTTGGTTCTATTCGCTGGAAGAGGAAGTGCTGGCGCGGGAAGGCGACTGCACCGAGGACAGGTTGCTCGAGGCGAGCGAGGCGCTGATGACCGAGCGCCTGCGGCCGATCGAGCGGCAGGCTCCGGCATTCGGTGCCTGTTTGCGGACCTATCGCCGCGCCGTGGCGGCCGCGGACGAGGCTCTGGCCAGTGGCCTGATTGCCTGGATGTCGGGGCAGCCGAACGTGGCCGCAGCAGTCAAGCGCGCGGCCGGCATCAAGGGCGACATCGATCACTTCGGTGCGCTGGGTTTCCTGCAGGGCCTGTTGTTGATCCTGCGCGACAGCGGATTCTCCGGCCTCGTGCTGGTATTGGATGAGGTCGAGACTCTCCAGCGCGTGCGCGGTGACGTCCGGGAAAAAAGCTTGAACGCGTTGCGGCAGTTCATGGACGAGATCGACGCCGGCCGCTTTCCAGGTCTGTACCTGATGATCACCGGAACGCCGGCGTTCTTTGATGGCCCGCAGGGCGTGCAGCGGCTGCCTCCCTTGGCGCAGCGGCTGCACGTGGACTTCAGCGCGGATGCCCGCTTCGACAATCCGCGGGCTGTCCAGATTCGCCTACGCGCCTTCGACATGGAGCGCCTGGTGGAAGTGGGGCAGAACGTAAGGGCCGTGTTCGTCCAGCGCAGCGCTGCCCCTGACCGCGTGGTGAGGCACGTGGACGATGCTTTGCTCACTGATCTCGCGAGTGCCGTGACCGGAAAACTCGGTGGCAAAGTGGGCGTCGCGCCACGGATCTTCCTCAAAAAATTGGTGGCCGAGGTGCTGGACCGGGTTGACCAGTTCCCCGACTTCGACCCGCGCAAGGATTACCAGCTCGTGGTCCAGGTTGCCGAGCTGAGCCAGGACGAGCGGCGCGCGCTGTCGCCGGACGACATCCAGCTCGACCTGTGAGCAGCGACGGAGCCGGGTCCAGTGCGTTCGAGCTGCTGCATCCTGCAGTCCAGTACCACGTGGTCAACTCGCTGGGGTGGCCGGGGCTGAGGCCGCTGCAGGAGCAGGCGGTCGTGCCGCTCGTACAGGGACATCACGCGCTGCTGATTGCACCTACGGCCGGTGGCAAGACCGAAGCGGCGATGCTGCCCGTGCTCTCGCGGATGTTGAGCGAGGAATGGCGCGGGCTCAGCGTCGTGTACGTGTGCCCGATCAAGGCGCTGTTGAACAACCTGGAGCCGCGCCTGTCGGCCTTGGCGGGCATGGTGGGGCGCCGAGTGGCGGTCTGGCACGGCGACGTGGTCGCTGGCGACAAGTCGCGCGCCGAGCGTGAGCCCCCGGACATCCTCCTGACCACGCCCGAATCCCTCGAGGGCATCCTGATCGGCAGCCGGCGCGACCACCGCCGGCTGCTGGGTGCAGTGCGCTGCGTGATCGTGGACGAGCTGCATGCCTTTGCCGGAGATGACCGGGGCTGGCACCTGCTTGCGCTGCTGGAACGTCTGCGCGCGCTGGGCGCGCCCCTTGAACAGCGCATCGGACTGTCGGCCACCGTGGGAGATCCAGCTGCGCTGCTGGAGTGGCTGGCCGGGCACGCAGGTGGAACGGCCACGCTGGTCCAGGTCTCCGCACCACCTGCCGATTCGGAGATCAGCATCGACTATGCCGGCAGCATCGCCAACGCGGCGATCCTCATCAGCAGGCTGCATCTTGGCGAGAAGCGATTGGTGTTTTGCGACAGCCGGACCAAGGTGGAAGAGCTCGCGCTGGCCCTGCGCGCACTGGAGGTCGATGTCTTCGTCTCCCATGCTGCCTTGTCTGCGGACATTCGCCGGCAGGCCGAGCAGGCGTTCGCCGAGCGACAGAACTGCGTCATCGTCGCGACCAGCACGCTGGAGCTGGGCTTGGACGTCGGAGATCTGGACCGCGTGATCCAGATTGACGCGCCAGGATCGGTCGCATCGTTCCTGCAGCGACTGGGGCGGACCGGCAGGCGGGCAGGCACTCGCCGGAACATGCTGTTCATTGCGACCACTGGCGAGGGGTTGCTGCAGGCGCTGGCTATCAATCGGCTGTTCGGCGAAGGCTACGTGGAACCGGTCATGCCGCCGCCGTTGCCGTACCACCTGCTGGTGCAGCAGTTGTTCGCGTTGATCTTCGAACGAGGCGGCGAGGTCGGGGAGGGCGACTTTCTGGCCCTGTTTGGGCGCGTGCCCGGGCTTGCCGAAGCATTGGACGCCGCCTGGCCGGATATCCGGGAACATCTGGTTGCGGGCGGGTGGCTGGTCAGCACTGGCATGCAGTTGGCACTGGGGCCAAGTGCCGAAGCGAAGTTCCGGGGCAAAGGACTGGCAGACCTGTGCGTCTCCTTTGATTCACCACGGACATTTGCCGCCATGCACGGCACCGTGCTGGTCGGCCATGTCGATCCGCTGAGCCTGGCCGGCAAGCGGGATGCGCCACTGGTCCTCGCACTGGGGGGGCGTTCATGGCGGGTCGTATCGTCCGACTGGTCGCGCGCGAAGATCCACGTCGTGCTCAGCGAGGAGAAGGGCAGCAGTCGCTGGGTTGGACCGGAGCGCGGAGCGTCCCGTGTGCTCTCGCAAAAGGTGCGGGAGATCCTGGCCGACGCCATCCCGAATGAAGAGCCCGGGTTTTCCGGCAGGGCGAAGACGAAGCTCGCCGAACTTCAGGAGGAGCTGGAGGACACGCTACGGACGACTCCTGTTGAGCATGCCGATGGCGGCTATACATGGTGGACTTATGCCGGGCTGGCCGAAAACCTGTTGCTCGCCGGTCGCATCACCGCAGCCGGGGGCACCTATGGGGCAGTAACGGCGTGGAGCGTGAAGTTCACCTTGAGTCCGTTAGCCTTGGAGCGTGTCGGCGGATGGAGGGGCCTGGCCACGCTTCAGCCATTCTGGGAGCCTTCTAATACGCCGAAGTTCGCGGATTTGCTCCAAGAGGGCCAAGTCCGGGAGATGACGCTGCGCCGTGTTCAGGCGGTGGCGCAAAAGACGTGATGGTCAGTGGCCTCTCTCTTGGCCCCCATTCCAGGAGATTACTATCTCTAAGGGGCGACCCGGTCGCTCCAGAGAGAGCGCTCGGCTGTGGCTGGACGGCGTCCCGATGTAGCGGGTGCTAGCCGCACCCTGATATCTCTCCGGAGCGACCCCTCGATTTATCCGCCGATCTCGTCGTGCTGATGCGGTCGGAGACAACAGGGCAGATGCATGTCGCCGCAAAGCCACACCCTGCGAAGGTCGAGATTCACTTGGCCGTAACTGTCTGAAGCTCAAGAGGAACTTCTGGCCCGAACGTCCCGGTGGTCGAGATTGAAGAGTCCCAATTGTTTCCGTATCGCCGGAGTTTGCGGAATCTCGACCATTGACGAGTTTTTCTCTGCTGCGATCTCACGCAAGTGCATGAGCCGGTATGGGAATCACGACCGGATCGGTTTGCGGAAATCTCGACCATCTAGTGTGACCCGACAAGCCCGGGATTCTGGAGATGTACCGCTTCGGTACTGGATCACTCTGGAGGTTGCGATGGTCGGCTTGATGCTGCTCTTCCTTGGACTGGGCGTTTTGCTGTGGTTGCTCCCACCTGACGGCACTGACGAACGGGTCGGATCTGCTCCGAAGCCAAGGGTGTTTCCTGCTGACGACGACCTGGAGCCAGGCCCGTCATGGGACGGGCTGGACCTTCTCGAGCATGATGATCTCAGCCGCCTGGACGCCGGTGATCCTTTCGAGGATTCACTGGATTTCCTGTTCCCGCCGCTGGAAGAGCCCGCCGATGATTGGTGGTCGAGAGAGACCGACGTCAGTGCGTTTGCCCCCGCCGTCGAGCTGGTCTCTTCCGATGCCGAAGAACTGTACGTCAACCCGGCAACCGGGCTGGCCATCGCTGCAGGAGGCCCGGGCGGGATCGATACGGGCGGGAATGCGAGTGGCTTCTCGTCGAGTGACGATTTCTCGCACTACGGCACCGACATGTCGCTGGGCGACACTGGCTGGAGCGAAGACTCCGCAACATCGTTCGGGTCCGATGACTGGTCGTAGGGCTTGCCGTCGGGCTGTCCCTGCTGAGCGGGCAATTTCGTAGCCTTGACCGCGGGAAGATCGGCTCCCAGTATCGGAACGGCTGCGGTTTTGGGGGGAACCGATGAAATGGATCAAGGCCGGCAAGGCCGCCATCAAGGGTTTGGCCGATGCAACCTACGGGGCGGCGAGCTTCGTCAGCAAGCACGAGGACTCGATTTCGGGCGGCGTACGTTCCGCCATTGAGGCTACCGGGCGGGCGGTTGCCAAAGCCGGGGCGGCCGCCGATCAGCTGGGGCGGCAGGCGGAAGAGCAGCTCAAGGGACGAGCCGCAGGTTCGGATGACGCCTTGGCCCGTGCCGCTGCTGGCGCCGGCGCCCTGCTTGGAAGAGGGGTGGCGCTGACTGGCGCCGGAATTCGTGCCGGCGGGGAGCTGGCCACCAAGGCGGCACCGGCAGTGGGTGCGGCGACCGGCGGCTTCGCGCTCGGTGGCACTTCGGTCGTCTCGGAGGCGATCGACAGTGTCGCCTTGAGCCGAAATGATCTGGACGAGCTCCGCGGCGAGATTGCGGAGTACGGCGACAGGATCCGCCGCGACTCTGAGCGTTTGGAGCAGCGGGTCCGATCGGCACAGGAGGGACGTCGCCGCGACGAGCTGCTGGACCTGCTTGTCGTGGGCGGAGTGTCCCTGGCATACGTGCTCGACCACCCGGACGAGGTTCCCGAGGAGGTCTTGCGGGCGTTTGAGCTCGCCTACCCCGGTCTTGCGGCTACGGAAAGCTTTACCGACGTTGTCGACCGTCTCTCCGCGGAAGCGCTGTCAGGCTTCGTTTCGGGCGTGAAGGGCAAGCTGTTCGAGATCGAGCTTGTCGAGCATTTCAACAATGGTGGCCTTCCCGAGGGTCTCCACGCGGATCTGGCGGGCTCAGCCACCCAGTCAGGATGGGATATCCGCATCTTGGACGAGCAGGGCGAGGTCGTAGATGCGATCCAGGCCAAGGCAACCGAATCCGTCCAGTACGTCCTGAGCGCGCTGGAGCGCTACCCCGGCGTCGATGTGGTGTCCACCAGCGAGGTCCACGCTCAGCTGCTTGCCATGGGCATGGCAGAGCGTGTGACCAACAGCGGCATCACCGAGGCATCGCTCCAGACAGCGGTAGAGCAGGCAGCGGTCGGGGGTGTGGAGTTCGGTGTGGGCGACCTGGTGCCGTCGGTGTTGGGGCTTGCTGTGATCAGCCTCTCGCTGATGCTGGATCCCAAGATGACCTGGGTCGAGCGCGCCGCCCAGCTGGGCTCCAGGGGCGCGCGCGTAGGTGCCGCGGGTGCAGCTGCCAAAGTGGCGATGGTCGTGACCCAGACGTGGTGGCTGGGGCTGCTGGCGGGCGTGGGCTCGGGCTGGCTTGCGGCGAAGGGGCGGGCCAGGCGGGAGCAGTACGAAGCGCTGCGGCAGGCAGCGGAGATGTTACGCAGCCGCTATCGTGGCTCTGAGCCGACGGGGCTGTTGCCCGCGCCTGGCTGATGGGCCACGCTCGGTTCGTCGCAAAGTCGCCGACAGCCGAAGGGCCACAACCCTTCAAGCGGACGCAGTATCCCGAGGTACCTACCTGGGGTGCCCCTCTTGCCCGCCTTGGGTCCGATGGGTTGGCTACTTCAAGCCCGCCGTGGCGCGAGCTGGTCGGACCCAGAAGCAATGCGATCGTCCCGAAAATTGGCGATCTTTTTTTAGCGAACATCAGTGAGGTGGGGTGACTGAACTTTGCCGCGATGAGCTCCCGGTTCGACTGATTTGACGCTGTCTGCGGTTGTAGTCCGGCAGGTATCACGACTGGAACCATTGGTTGAACCCGGCGAGGCACTAAGCTGCGTAGTGCAAGGACTATCATGGAAATGATGTTCGAGAAGAGCAAACGCAGCGGTCGTCGGCTGCCCAACAGACTTCTTCGCAATTGGCAACCAAATTACGGCCAACAAATTGCCCGATCCAAATGAAAAGCGAAGCCAACGAAATCCTCCCATCGCATCGACTGGCAATCGATCCACCGCAGCCCACATTGTCGTGGTCAGACGCAGAGCTACTGCAATTTCTCGCCGACGCTTGGAACCAGGCGTCCCCCAAGAACATTCAAGTGGTAGGCCGACTGCGCCAAGCTGATGGCGCATCGTTCGCATTTCTCGAGGATCTGCACCATCCGGCCACTGGTACTAGGTTGTCGGCTCCGGGCAATTCACGCGTCCACCAAGGAGTCTTCGTGCCCCCCAGCGAACTTCAGCGCTTCCATCAGGACCAGGTATCCACCGTATTCGCGATCGCTACCTTGGACCTATCGCCCCTGACGCGGCGCAAGGAGCGCGAAGATCCCCTGGCCTGCACGGTGCGGGCCGGCACCCTGACCCCGCTCGCCTCGATCCCCGACGGATGGGGCGTTCACCGGCTTACCTCCGGGTCCGCGTCGCTCATCACAGACATGGCGCGCCAAGTCATCGAAGCCCGTTTGGGTGAAGAAACCGCGGGTGCTGCGGCTGCGCTGGAAGCTGCCCGGACGACGCTTGCTGCGGCTCAAGCAGAAAATGAGAAGCTGGACCAGCAGCTCAAGGGGCTGCGGGTCGAAATAAAAAACGCAGCGGGCCGCGCCTACGCGCTCGAGTCTGAGACAAAAAGCAGGAGAACGGCTTTGGAAGAAAGTTTGCGAGGACTTGAGACCCTCCTCAGAGAGAAGGCTGATCGAATGCTGGCGCTCCGGCTGATCGAGGAAGCGGATCTTGAGAAGTTGTTTCCTTCAACTCTTCAGCCGCGCAGACGCGAAGGCCACGACTTTCAGGATGCCCTGGGGGGCGACCTGAACAAGCTGGCGGGCTATGTTCAGGCACATTCATGGCAAAGGGGCATGCATTACAGCCGCGCGCAGTTGCTGGATTACATCACCTTGCTGCGCACTAGCGACTTGCTCGTCTTGGCCGGTGATTCCGGCTCCGGCAAGACCAGTCTGATCAAGTCGGTGGCGGACGCGATTGGCGGCAAATGTGTGATCGTGCCGGTCAAGCCGAACTGGACCAGCGCCGAGGACCTGCTGGGCTACTACAACCCGATTGAGGGGCGCTACCACCCGTCCCAATTCCTGCTTGCACTGCTGGAGGCCGCTCGCGACCCCGAGGTTCCCTACTTCATCTGCCTCGACGAGATGAACCTCGCCCGAGTGGAGTACTACTTTGCCGATTTCCTGAGTCTGCTAGAAACCCGTGGTAGAGACCCATTGATCCACCTCTATGCATCAGGGGAGGAGCGCCAGACAGCCGTCGATAACCACCTCTTCCTGATCTTGGAGCAGGAAGCCAGGACACGCGCCGGCCTACCTACGAACGCCTCGCTCGAAGACATCTTGCTGAATGATCACGCGAGCCTGGAGTTGCGCAAGCTGGCTGGCTTCCAGGACTCTGACAATGTGCTGGCTCACCACGCAAAGCTCAGGCGTTCGCTGGCCGGATTGCTGGACATCCCTCCAACGTTGAGGTTCCCCCGCAATGCATGGATCATCGGCGCGATCAATGTCGACGAGACCACGCATTATCTATCTCCCAAGATTCTGGACCGCGCCCATGTCATGCGCTTCAGAAATCCAGTACTGGTGGATTGGGAATCTGTCGAGAAGGAAGTCGAAGTGTTCGATCTCGACATCCTCCAGCCGATCAATCTGCGAGTAGATGACATAGGCACGCGCGATCAGTACCCCACCTTTGACAGACAGAACTCGGCCGTGGCTGTGCTATCTCGTCTCTCGCGCGAGTACCTCGACCCCCTTGGCATCGAATTCGGGCTTCGCGCGATCCGTCAGTCGATGAACTACATGGACAAGGCTGGCGATGTCGGGCTCGGGACTACAGAGGCCCTCAACAACATCGTCCTGCACAAGATCCTGCCAAAGATGATCGTCGAACTCGACAAGGTCACCAGCACGGGCGCGAAGCGACGCGACGTGTTGGCGTCGCTCAGGAACGCCTTGACGAGCGAGCTCAATGGGCTGAACAGGACGCTGGTCACGGAGTCCGCGCTGGATGCGCTGGACGAGTTGCTGGCGCGTGCCGAGGGCAACAACGGAATCGCGAATTTTTGGGCGCGCTGATGCAGCTCGGGTTCGAAGTCCACTATCTGCGTATCGACTGGCTGGCAGAAGGTGTCACCAGCAAGATCGAGGTAGCGCCCACACCCCTCGCGGTGGAGCAGTTCGGCACGCGGGAGTTCACGGTTGAATCCACGATCTTCAACGATTCGTATCCCTGGATCGGTATCCGCATTGACGATCAAGAGAAAGTCTTACCTGCGATGGTGGATGCATCCGGCCGGGAAACACCCTGGCTCCGAGTGAATAACCCTGTTGGCGAAGGTGTCTGGTTCATCAGCAGCGATGGATGGGATGGCTCCACGCAGCGCCACCTCAGCGAGCTGAGGCGCAGTTCGGGCAGCTTTCGGGTTCGGATAGGCGACAGATTCCTGGTGATCCAGAACTCCCTGTCTGGCTACGGGCGGGGCGATATCCAAGCCTACGTGGACGATTTCCGGGGCAGCCTGCTCTGGATGATCATGAATGACGAAGCCGGAGCAACTGCAACCGGCGGTGCCGGGACATCCAGCGCGCAGTTAGTGCCGATCCTGGATGCCTTGTGCACCGCTGCGCGTAAGATCCTCGCAACGCCCTTGGTGGCCGTGAAGGAGGGGCGCAGGCCAACGCCGATCTCGAAAGTACGTGCCACCGCCGAGACGTTTCGGGAGTTGTCACAGCAGCCACAGAAGCGCCGCCTGACGGGAAGGGTCTTCGATGAATCCGCCAACACAGCGGAGAACCGCTACGTCCGGCACATGTTGGCTTTAGTGAATGCATGGATCAGCGCTTGGCTCAAGGCCGCGTCCCGACAGAGCGAATTTCTCGGCGCGTTGTCGACCCAAGAGGATCAGCGCGCCAAGGATAATCGTGTCATGACGCATCGGCACGTCGATCCGGATGTATATGACCAACAGACAGCCGATATCGCCCGAAGGGTGAACGCTCTGACCAACTACCGTGCAGGCGGCAGCGTGAGGCCACCGCGCACGAGGGAATACCCGATCCGATTGACTCAGCGCTTCGGTGATGGACCTTCGTACTTCTACGATCGAGTTGATGGGAGAGCAGCTGCGTCGGATGAAGACATTGCCTTTCGCGTGGTTGTGTTGCCGGAGCAGATCTTCAATCTGGTGCAATCCTCCATCCATGTCTGCCGGGAGCTGACGTTCGAAGGCGAAGCCAGTTCTGTCATCAAGGAAACTCAGAGAGGAAAGAAGTATCGGGAACTGTCATTCTCCATGGTCTCTTCCATCTCGATTCGCACCGACCCGACTGCAGCGCGCATAGCAAAAAGGCGGTTCCTTGAAGAACATGGGTGGACGGTCGGCTTGACTTCGGCAGAACGTAAGGAGCTGCAGCGGGAAGCGAAGACGGCGGAGTCGCGTGCGAGGCGAGCACTCTCGAAGCGGAATGCAATTGCGTCGTCAGCTGAGGCCTTGGGGAGATCGGCGGGAACTCTCGCAGAGATCGACAGCCGACTACGTGGATTGGGTGTCACTCGATCCGACGTCTTCCCGACGGGCATGACGTTCGTCACCAATCCCGCCTATTCCGCCTGCTTGTCGTCTTTCAAGATGGTGGCTGAACTATTCAGAAAGGTTGGGTTTGATCCTTCGCTTCTCGAGGACGTCGAGAAGGTGGGCATTCTGCATGCCAGCGACATCTACGAGAAATGGTGTCTGCTCCAGCTATTCGCAATCCTGATAGAGGACTTCAGATTCACCCCGGAGAGCAATTGGGCGAGCCGGCTGGTGGCAGCGTCAGTCTCCGGCGAGCGCAACCTGGCGTTCGAGTTTTACCGTCATGACATTGGTCAACGAGTGACGTTGATTTACCAGTTCGAATCAATAGCGGGGCGCCGGCCGGACTTCATAATTCGATTCTTTGACGTCCTAAATGCACACCAAGAGCCCCGGGGCGTGGTGGTGTTGGATTCGAAGTTCAGGAGCACATGGGGAAGTCGTTCCCCACGCCAACTTCTGGATGAGCTTATTCAAACGAAAGGCTACGACAAGATCGGCAGCGTGTTCATCCTTCAGCCCTGCGATGGAACCGTGCGTGACAACGCATCTCCACTTGAGTGGGGACGGCACTGCGACTACGGGGCGACACAGTCCCACACCCATGGCTGGATACAGCTTGGCTTGTCGTCCTCTGGCGCCACAGCCACCGACCACCTCAAACGCCTTTTGATTATGGGATTTCAGTCCGTCTTTCCAGAGCCTGAAGATGTCGACGGCGAACAGCAGGAGTGGGAGTCGCGTAGCTTCTGCCTCGGCTGCGGCGAGGCCCACGCCCGTCAATCCATTCGTTCCAAGCAAACCAAGGGGGGTGGTACCAGCTGGCTGCTCGATTGTGCGCTCTGCGGTGTATGGACCATCAGAACCCATTGCTACCATTGCAGGAAGGTCCTATTCAAGAACGGGACGAGGTGGACATACCATCTAACCTTGGCAGATCAAGTTACGAACGTAATTTGCCCTGTTTGCGGCTCGCACTTCGACCGCAGACCAGCTTACGGTGAATAGGCTCCCGGCGAGATCTGAGAGGCGAAGCCTGGCCGTTCGGGCGGTACTATTGGCTTGGCCCGCGTCCACGAAATGGCATTCGCGACTGTCAGCCTCGGGTCGCTAGCTGCCCGATCACGCAGGCTGCGACCTGCATTAAAGTCCCCACAGATGCCGGTGTTGCGGCGCATGCGGCTGCCCGCTGCTCAGGGCCTATGACGTTGGTTGCCCAGCCAATCTCCCCACTCGTGCAGCAGCTCTCGCCGCTCGTCCTTGTACAGGTGCCTGTTGTAAGCCGCGCGAGTCTTCCCCATCGGCGTATGCGCTAGGCATAGCTCAATCACGTCGGCATGGGCATTCAGCCCATTGAAGTGGGTGCTGAAGCTGGCGCGCATGCCATGCGGAGTGCCCTTGCCGCTGTAGCCCAGTCGTTCCATGACGGCGTTGAGCGTGCGGTTGGCCATCGGGCGCTTGGGGTCACGGCGGTTCGGAAAGAGCAGGGCGGAGTAGCCGGGGCCAAGCTCCCGCAGCTGCTTCAATAGCGCGATCGCGTGAGTCGAGAGTGGAACCCAATGCGGCCGCTTGTTCTTCATGCGCTCGGCCGGGATCTCCCATTCCCCTGCCTCTAAGTCAATTTCGTCCCACCTGCCGCCGAGAATCTCGTTCTTGCGACAGGCGGTCAGCATGACCAGCAGCATGGCGATCCGCGTCTGCTCGTTGAGGCGGGTGCGGTCGTCCAGATCGCGCAGGAAGGCGCCGATCTCCTCTGGCGTCAGCGCGGGGTGGTTTTCCTGGTCCCGCTTCTTGAGCACTCGGATGGACGGGACGGGATTGGCGTCCACCAGGCCGCTGTCGATGGCGTACTCGAAGATGCCCCACAGGTGATTGCGCTGGTTGCGCGCGACTTCCGGTGCCCGCTTCTCGACCGCCTTCAGCAGGCTGGTGATCTCGACCCGGGTGATGTCCTTGATCTGTCGGGCCTTGAGCTTTGGGAGCAGGTCTTTGGCAAGCTCCCCCTCCCGCTGCCGGACTGTTGAGGCTCGCAGGCCGTGCGCGGTGGCGGCGCTCCAGTCGGCGGCGACGGCTTCGAAGGAGCCCTTCTCGCGGGCGAGGCTGGCCTGGATCAGGGCTTGCTTGCGCTCCCGCCGGGCGATGACCGGGTTGATGCCTTCGGCAACCTGTCGCCTGGAGTCGCTGTGCGCCTTGCGTGCCTCCGCCAGCGACACTTCGGGATAGCTGCCAAGGGCGTCGAGTCCCTCCACGCCGCCGAGGCGGAACTTGTAGCGCCAGAGCTTGGCGCCGGTCGGCTGTACGAGCAGGTACAGGCCGCCACTGTCGGACAGCTTGTAGGCCTTCGCGGCGGGCTTGGCTGCGTTGATCTGGACGGCGGTCAGCATGGGGGGAAGCCAGCATTGGGGCCTCCAGAATACCCCCAGCGATACCCCCACAAAAATTGGATGCGGTGAGTGCTCCTGAACGCTCCTGAGGCGAGGAGATCACTTAACTAGCTGAAATACAATGTGAAATGTCGTCGTCATGAGACATCCTGAAACGCCGTGATTCCTCACTGCACGTTCCAGCTGGCGATGCGCATGGGTCGGGTCGTCGTGCTCGCGCGGCCCGGGCCGCGGGTCGGCCGCGCACTATGACACAGCCGCTCCGGCGTCCCCGCCGCGCAGCAGCCGCTCGGCCGCGTCCACCTCCAGCGGCCGGCCGAGCAGGAAGCCCTGGCCGTCGTCGCAGGCCAGTGCGCTCAGCTCGGCCAGCTGTTCGGCGTCCTCGATGCCGGCACCGACCACGCTCATGCCCAGGCCATGCGCGGCCGCGATCACGGCGGCCACGACGTCGCGCTGGCGCAGGCCGGCGAAGCGTCCGAGCTTGACCACGCCGACCGGGATCCGCGACAGCCGCGCCAGCGACGTCACCGAGGTTCCGAAATCGTCCACCGCCAGTTGCACGCCCACCCTGCCCAGCTCGCCCAGGGTGGCCTCGATGCGCGGATCCTCTTCGACGAGGTCGCGTTCGCTGATTTCGAGGCGCAGCTGCGCAGGTGCCAGGCCGTGCGAGGCCAGCGCCTCGCGGACCTGGTCGGCGAAGCCGATGGCCCGCAACTGGCTGCCCGACACGTTCACCGCCATCACCAGCGGCTCGCCCGCCGCATAGGTCGGGGTGGCGGACCACGCGGCAAGCCGGGCGCAGGCGGCATCGAGCACCCACGCACCGAGCAGCCCCATCAGGCCCAGTCGCTCGGCGGTGGCCAGGAAGTCGCCCGGCAGCAGGGTGCCGCGTGCCGGATGCTGCCAGCGCAGCAGGGCCTCGAAGCCCAGCAGGCGCCGGTCTTCGAGCGAGAGCATCGGCTGGTAGGCCAGGGCCAGCTGGCCGCGCGCGAGTGCGTGCTGCAGGTCGATCTCGAGCTGCAACGGTCCCTCGGCGCGGTCGTCCGCCGCCGCGTCGTAGACGTGGAAACCGTTGCGGCCCTGCTGCTTGACCCGGTACATCGCGGTATCGGCGCGGCGCAGCAGGTCGGTGGCGCTGACCGCCGCATCCCCCGCCACGGCGACGCCCACGCTGGCCGAAACGCGCAGCTGCACGCCGGCGCCGACGCGGAACGGCTCGGCCATCGCGCTCACCATCCGCGCGGCGATCTCGCGCACGCTGGCATCCGACTGGACGTTCTCGCAGAGCACCACGAACTCGTCGCCGCCCAGGCGCGCGACGGTGTCCTCGCGCCGCCGCATCGCCGCGAGGCGCCTGGCCAGCTGTACCAGCAGCTCGTCGCCCACCTCGTGGCCGTAGCTGTCGTTGACCGCCTTGAACTGGTCCAGGTCGACGAAGACCAGGACGACCCGGCCAGTCGAACGTCCCATCCGAAGCAGCGCCTGCCCGAGCCGGTCCATCAGCAGGTAACGGTTCGCCAGGCCGGTCACCGGGTCGTGCATCGCCTGGTGCGCGAGCGCCAGCTCGGCGCGCTTGCTGGCGGATACGTCGCGCGTGGACGTGAGCACGCCGATGACCGCGCCGTCCTCGCCGGTCTCGGGCGACAGCGTGGTGTGGAACCAGCCCTGGCTGCCGTCGGGGTGCTGCATGGAGAACTCGTGCTCGCCGCGTTCCCCGGTCGCCAGCACGCACCGCAGGGCCTCCTCCCACGAATCGGCCGACTCGTGCGCAGGGCCGACCTCGCGGTCCGTCCGCCCCACCAGCTCCTGCAGCGACTTGCCGCGCAGGCGCTCGCCGGCCGGGTTGATGTAGCGGTAGGTCAGGTCCGGTGCGTACTGGGCGATGGCATCGGCCGAGCCATTGAGCACCGCGCGCAGCTGCGCCTCGACGCGGGCCAGGCTGGCGCTTGCCGCGGCGGAAGCCTCGGCCAGGCGCACCGTTTCCTGTTCGGCCAGCACCCGGCGGGTGATGTCGTGGGAGATCCCGAACGTGCCGACGATGTGGCCGCCCGGGGCGTACAGGGGAAACTTGCTGGTCGAGACCCAGCGCATGCTGCCGTCGGCGAAGCTCTCGCACTCTTCCTTGTTCACCATCGGGGTGCCGGTGCGCAGGATCTGCTGCTCGTCCGCCAGCGCGCTGGCCGCGTGTTCCTCCGCGAACAGGTCGAAATCGGTCAACCCGCATACCTGCTCCCGGGTCAGCGCGTGGCGGTTGGCCATGCCCAGGCTGACGCGCAGGAAGCGGCTCTGCAGGTCCTTGAAATAGATCACCTCGTCCGACGCGTCGAGCAGGTTGCGGATCCAGATCCGGTCCATGGCCGCTTCATCGGGAAGACCGGTGGTGGTGGGCGGGGTGCCGGAGGTCCGGGAACTCATCGTGCGTCCTGGGGTTGTCGTGCCGGGCGCGCGGATCCGCCCCCGGGGCGGCAAGGGTAGGACGGGCGCGGTCGCGTTCGCGTGGACGCGGGCGCGGGCGGGCCGGCGCGTGGCGCCGGGTGTGCGGGCCGGGCCGGGAGCGCCCGCCGGCGGCAGAGCAGGGCAACGGGCATGGGCAGTCGGCAGAGGGTCTCGCCGTCGTTAACGGCGCGCCTGCCACCGGCTTGAATCGGCGCGGCCCGGCCGCCTTCGGCCGTTGCGCGGGCGCCGGGCTCAGCGCGCCAGCCAGTCGATCAGTCGCGCCACTTTCGCGTACGGCGGCCTGAGCAGGTCGCTGCCGGCGCGGCGCGGCTGCCACAGGATCGGCAGCTGCTTGCTCATCGCATCGAAGCCGGCACGGCCGTGGTAGGCGCCCATGCCGCTGGCGCCGATGCCGCCGAAGGGCAGCGCATTGACGCCGAAATGCACCAGCGTGTCGTTGACGGTGACGCCGCCGGCCAGGGTGCCGCGCAGGATCCGCTCGACGCTGGCGCGATCGTCGCTGAAGGGATACAGCGCCAGCGGCCGCTCGCGCGCATTGACGAAATCGATCGCCTGCCCCAGCGACTCCACGCGCAGCACCGGCAGGATCGGGCCGAAGATCTCCTCGCGCATCAGCGCGCTGTCCGGGTCCGGATCCAGCACCAGGGTCGGCGCGAACAGGCGCGTCGCGGGATCGTGCGCATCGGCCAGCGGCAGCACCGCGTGGCCGTGCGCGCGGGCCTCGTCCAGGTAGCCCTGCAGGCGCGCGAACTGGGCGTCGTTGATGATCCGGCTGTAGTCGCCGGCCTCGCGCAGTCCGTCGTAGCGTGCGGCCACCTCGGCCGCCAGCGCCTGCGCCAGGGCGTCGCGGCGCGCGGCGTCGCCCACCATCAGCACGTAGTCGGGCGCGATGCAGGTCTGGCCGGCGTTGAACCACTTGCCGGTCGCCAGACGCGCGGCCACGCGTTCGACCGGGATGTCGGCGCAGACGATCGCCGGCGACTTGCCACCCAGCTCCAGGGTGAGCGGGGTGAGGTTGGCCGCGGCGGCGGCCATCACCTTGCGCCCGACCGCGGTGGAGCCGGTGAACACCAGATGGTCGAACGGCAGCGCGGCGAACGCCGCGCCCACCTCGGCCTCGCCGGTGGCCACCGCGACGCGGTCGGCCGGGAACACCTGCGCCAGCAGCGAGCGCAGGAACGCGGCGCTGCGCGGGGTGTGCTCGGAGGGCTTGAGGAAGACGTGGTTGCCGGCTGCGATCGCGGTGGCCAGCGGCACCAGGGCCAGGTTGACCGGGTAGTTCCACGGCGAGATCACCCCGACCACGCCCACCGGCTCGCTGCGCAGCTGCGCGCGCGCCGGCCAGAAGCGCCAGCCCACGCCGACCCGGCGCGGCCGCATCCAGCCGCGCAGGTGGCGGCGCAGGTGGTCGATCTCGGCCAGCACGGTCGCGCCGTCGGCCACCAGCGACTCGTGTCGCGAGCGGTGGCCGAAATCGGCCGCGATCGCGTCGGCCATCTCCGGCAGGCGCGCCCGCAGCGCCTCGCGCAGGCGGCGCAGGTCGTCGCGGCGCTGGGCCAGGTCCGGCCGGGTCCGCTGCCAGGCCCCGCGCAGGCGGGCCAGGGTCGGGGCGAGGTCGGCGGCGGGCGTGGCGTCGGCAGGCGCAGGCATGGGGGCAGTGTAGACCGGGCCGTTCGCGCGCCAGGCCCTACAATGGCGCCATGACTTCCCGCCTGCGCCCCTTCCGCGGCCGCCTGCCCGAACTGGGCGAACGCGTGTTCATCGATCCCTCCGCCCAGGTCATCGGCGACGTGGTGCTGGGCGACGACGTCTCGATCTGGCCGATGACGGTGATCCGCGGCGACGTCAACTTCATCCGCATCGGCGCGCGCAGCAACCTGCAGGACAGCGTGGTGGTGCACGTGAGCCACGACGGCCCGCACCTGAAGGACGGCGGCTTCGCCACCGTGATCGGCGAGGACGTGACCATCGGCCACCGCGCGATCATCCACGCCTGCCGCATCGAGGACGCCTGCCTGATCGGCATGGGCGCGGTGGTGATGGACGGCGCGGTGGTGAAGAAGCACGGCTTCGTCGGCGCCGGCGCGCTGGTCCCGCCGGGCAAGGTGGTCGGCGAAGGCGAACTGTGGCTGGGCAACCCGGCGCGGCTGGTGCGCAAGCTCGACGATGCGCAGATCGAGGCGCTGTATTACAGCGCGCAGCACTACGTCCGGCTCAAGGACGACTACCTGCTCGACGCCTCCCGCTGAGCGGGGCGCTCGCGTACAGTAGCCCCGTGCACGGGGAGCAGCGCGGACAATGCGGGCGCAGGAAGCTGGACGCAGGGACGCGCGTGCCGGACGCGGCGACGTGCGCGGGCGTGGCCCGCTGATGCTCGATACCGTCCGCGAGATCCATACCCCCGAAGGCGTCGCGCTGCGGCTGCCCGCGGCCGGACCGGTGCCGCGCGCGCTGGCCTGGCTGATCGACCTGTCGATCCGGTCCGGCCTGCTGCTGCTGGCTGCGACCGTGTTCGCCCTGCTGGGGCGGGCAGGGATGGGCCTGTACCTGGTGCTGCTGTTCCTCGTGGTCTGGGCCTATCCGGTCGTGTTCGAGGCGACGTGGCACGGGCAGACGCCCGGCAAGCGCGCGATGGGCCTGCGCGTGGTGTCGGCCGATGGCGCGCCGGTGGGCTGGATGGCCTCGTTCCTGCGCAACCTGATGCGCACCGTCGACATGCTGCCGTTCGGCTACGCCTTCGGCCTGGCGTCGAGCCTGGCCGATCCCTGGAGCCGGCGCCTGGGCGACATCGTGGCGCGCACGATGGTGGTGCACGCACCGGGCCGCGGCCACGGCGCCGCGCTGCCGCCGGCGGCTGCCGTGGCGCCCGCGGTGCCGCTGCTGCCTGGCGAACAGGCGGCGCTGATCGCGTTCGCCGAACGCGCGCACACGCTCACCCCGCAGCGGCAGGAAGAGCTCGCCGGCATCGCCGCGCCGCTCACGGGCATGGCCGGCGAGGCCGGCGTGTGGCGACTGTCGGCCATCGCCCAGTGGCTGCTGGGGCGGCGCGCATGAGGCAGGAGGCGTTCGTTGCCCGCCACGAGGCCGAGTGGCGCGGCTTCGAACGCTGGCTCGATGCGCGTGGCGCGGCGCGGCGCGGGGAGGGCGTGCCGCGCGACGAGGAGATTCCCACCCGCTACCGGCGCCTGTGCCAGCAGCTGGCCCTGGCGCGCCGGCGCGGCTACAGCCCGCAGGTGACCGAGCGGCTGCAGGCGCTGATGCAGCGTGGCCACGACGTGCTCTACCGCGCCCCGCCGCCGCCGTGGCGGCGCGCGTGGCGGTTCCTGGCAGCCGATTTCCCGCGCCTGGTGCGTGCCCAGCGCGGCTGCCTGTGGCTGGCGGCGGTGCTGTTCGTCGTGCCGACGCTGGCGCTGTTCCTGGCCGTCCAGCAGTGGCCCGAGCTGGTGCACAGCGTGTTCGAGCCGCAGCAGCTGGCGCAGTTCGAGGCCATGTACGACCCGGCCGACACGCGCCATCGGATCGGCCGCGAGAGCGGCAGCGACCTGGCGATGTTCGGCTACTACATCTACAACAACGTCAGCATCGGCTTCCGCACCTTCGCCTCGGGCCTGCTGGCCGGGGTGGGCACGGCCTTCGTGCTGGTGTTCAACGGCATCGTGTTCGGCGTGGTCGCCGGGCACCTGCAGGCGATCGGCCACGGCGATCCGTTCTGGCGCTTCGTGGCGGGACACTCGGCGCCGGAGCTGAGCGCGATCGTGATCGCGGGCGCGGCCGGCTTGCGCCTGGGGCTGGCGCTGCTCGCGCCCGGGCGGCTGCGCCGGCTCGACGCGCTGGCCGAGGCCGGGCGCGTCGGCGCGCGGCTGTGCCTGGGGATCCTGGCGATGCTGGTGTTCGCCGCCTTCGTCGAGGCGTTCTGGTCTTCGACCGGCTCGATCCCGGCGCCGGTGAAGTTCGGCGTCGGCGCGCTGCTGTGGGCGCTGTTGCTGGGCTGGCTGGCGTTCGGCGGGCGGGGCGATCCGGAGATGCCGGTGTCCCGCCATGGCGGGCGGCGGGAGAGCAGGAAGGAACCAGCGCGTGCGCCTTGACCAGGTCCGCGTCGAACTGCGCCCGCGCTCGCCCTGGGAGGCGATGGAGCTGGGCAATGCGCTGGTGCGCCGCCATGCGCGCGCGATCTGGCGGCCATGGGCGCTGGCGACGCTGCCGGCGTTCGCCCTGCTCAATGCCGCGGCCTGGGCGATCGATGCGCTGTGGCTGGCGGCGCTGGCGATGTGGTGGCTGCTGCCGCTGTTCGACCGCATCGTGCTGTTCGTGCTCTCGCGCGCGGTGTTCGGCGATGCGCCGGACACGCGCCAGGCGCTGGCCGCGCTTTGGGGTGGCGGCTGGCGCGGCGCCGTCGCGCGGCTGGGCTGGCGTCGGCCCAGTCCGTGGCGTTCGATCGCGATGCCGGTGGAACTGCTCGAGGGCGTCGCCGGCGAGGCGCTGTCGCGCCGTCGCGCGGTGATCGTCGACGGCATCCAGGGCCACGCGCTGCTGCTGTCCGGCGTCTGCCTGCTGTTCGTGGTCGTGCTGCTGGTCTCGCTGCTGGCCCTGGTGCTGATGTTCGTGCCCGAACAGCTGCTGTCCGAGTCGGCGCGCGCGATGTGGACGCTGGTCACCGAGGATCCGCCGCGCATCGCGCAGCTGGCCTTCAACGTGGCACTGTGGCTGGCGTTCTCGGCGGTCGAACCGTTCCATGTCGGCGCCGGCTTCGGCCTGTACCTCAACCGCCGGGTGCGGATCGAGGCCTGGGACATCGAGATCGTGCTGCGCCGCATGCAGGCGCGCCTGGCGCAGGCCGCGCTCGTGCTGCTGGCGGTGGCCGCGCTGCCGCTGCTGGCGCCCGTGGCCGGAGCCCAGGTCGGGCCGCGCCTGCAGGAGCCGCGCGAGCAGGCCACGCACCAGGCGGTGAAATCGCCCGAGCTGCAGGCGCGCACTCGGCCGACGCTGCCGCGCGTGTTCGGCGAGGAGGCGGTGGTCGACCACGCGCCGTTCCGCCAGGCGGTCAAGCGCGCCTACGAAGATCCGCTGCTCGCGCGCAGCCGCACCGAGATGACCTGGCAGCCGCGCAAGCAGCAGGAGCGCGCGCCAAGCGAGCCGCCGGGGTGGTTGCGTACGTTCGGGCAGCTGCTGGCGGTGGTGGGCGAGTTCGGCCTGTGGATCCTGCTCGGCCTGCTGCTGCTCGCCCTCGCGCTCACCGCGCGGTACTGGCTGCCGTGGATGCGCGGGGTCGCGCCACGGCGGGCGCCGGACAGCGAGGTGACCACGAGCGTCGCGCCCGAGCCCGATGCATTGCCCGAAGATCTGGTCGGCCAGGCGCGGCGGCTGTGGCGCGAGGGTCGCCCGCGACGCGCGCTGGCGCTGCTGTACCGCGGCAGCGTCGACGCCATGGCCGCGCGCATCGGCATCGCGCTGGTGCCGGGCGCCACCGAATCCGAATGCCTGCGCGTGTCGCGGCGCATGCCCGACCCGGCCGACCGCGACAGTTTCGCGCGCATGGTCCGGGTCTGGCAGCTGGCGGCCTACGCGCAGCGGCTGCCGCGCGACGAGGAGTTCGAATCGCTGCTGGGCGAGCTGTCGCTGCGCTTCGGGTGGACGCGGTGAACCGCCTGCGCACCGCCGGGCTGGTGGCGCTGGGACTGCTGTGCCTGGCGCTGGTGGCCGCCTGGTGGAACCACAACTACCAGCGCGTGCCGGAGACGCGCGCGCTGCCGCCCGCCGGCGAGGCCGCCTACAACCCGCTGTACGCGCTGAAGCTGGCGCTGCGCGCCGACGGCATCGATGCGCAGTCGCGGCAGCGGCTCGACTTCGCGACCGCGCAGCCGGGCCCCCGCGACACCGTGCTGCTGCTCGGCGATCCACGCACCCTGGCCGCGCGCGATGTCGATGCGCTGCTGGCGTGGGTGGACGCGGGCGGCCACCTGCTGGTCACCACCCCGCGCGTCCAGCGGCGGTCCGCGCCGCGCGCGGTCGACCTGCTGGAGCGGCTGGGCCTGGACCTGCGGACGGACGAGGGCGGCTGCGAGGAGCTGCACGTGCCGGGCCAGGAGCGGCACGTGGAGTTCTGTACCGGCACGCGCTTCGTCCCGCGCGTCGACCCGCTGCTGTCCTGGGGCGACTTCAGCGCCGGCTTCGTGTACGCGCGGATGGCCCGCGGCGACGGGCTGGTCGACGTGCTCGCCTCGGCCGACTTCATGGAAAACGGCGGCCTGCGCGAAGTCCCGCACCTGGCCCTGGCGCGCCAGCTGCTCGCGCCCAACTACGGCCACGGTCGCATGCACCTGGTCTACGCGGCCGACATGCCGCCGCTGTGGCGGCTGCTGCTCGAGCGCGCCTGGATGGCCTGGCTGCCGCTGCTGCTGGCGCTCTCGGCGTGGCTGTGGATGCGCCTGCAGCGGGTCGGCCCGGCGATGCCGCCGCCGCCGGAGGAGCGGCGCTCGCTGCTCGAACACGTGCAGGCCAGCGGCGAGCACCTGCGCCGGCATGGCCTGTCCGCGTTGCTGCACGCGGCCATGCGCGACGCCTTCCTGGCGCGGCTGCGGCGCCGCGACCCGATGGCCGCCGCGCTCACCGGCGTGGCCCAGGCCGAAGCCATCGCCGCGCGCACCGGCTTGCCCGCGCCCGCGATCGAACATGCCCTGCGTTCCCCGCGACCGCGCGATGCCGGCGATTTCCGGCTGCGTGTGGCCCGACTCGTCGAGATGAGAAAACGACTATGACCGAGATCCAAGCCCCTCCCGCGCCGATCACCGGCGATGCCCTGGCCGAACGCGTCGCGCACGTGCGCGAGGAGGTGTCGAAGGCCTTCATCGGCCAAGCCGAGGTGCTCGACCAGATCCTGGTGGCGCTGCTGGCCGGCGGCCACGTGCTGATCGAGGGCGTTCCGGGGCTGGGCAAGACGCTGCTGGTGCGGGCGCTGGCTCGCGCGCTGGGCTGCGGCCATGCGCGCGTGCAGTTCACTCCCGACCTCATGCCCAGCGACGTCAGCGGGCACGCGGTGTGGGATGCGCGCAGCGAGACCTTCAGCATGCGTCGCGGCCCGATCTTCACCAACCTGCTGTTGGCCGACGAGATCAACCGCGCGCCGGCCAAGACCCAGTCCGCGCTGCTGGAGGCGATGCAGGAGCAGCAGGTCACCATCGAAGGCCAGAGCTTCGCCCTGCCGCCGCCGTTCATGACCCTGGCCACGCAGAATCCGGTCGAGCAGGAGGGCACCTATCCGCTGCCCGAGGCGCAGCTCGACCGCTTCCTGCTCAAGGTGCTGATCGACTATCCGGCGCACGCCGACGAGGTGTCGATGGTGACCGCGATCAGCAGCGGCAATATCGCCGCCGGCTTCGCCCTGGACGAGGTGGCGCAGGTGCTCGACGCCGACGGCATCGTCGCCGTGCAGCTGGGCACCGCCGCGACGCGGCTCGATCCGGCGGTGATCGACTATGCCGTGCGCATCGCCGCGGCCACCCGCGGTTGGCCCGGCATCGCGCTGGGCGCAGGCCCGCGCGGCAGCCTGGCGCTGGTGCGCACCGCGCGCGCGCAGGCGGTGCTGGGCGGACGCGACTTCGTCACCCCCGACGACGTGCGCGACGTGGCCCTGCCGGCGCTGCGCCATCGCATCGCGCTGGCGCCGGAGCTGCAGATCGAGGGCCAGGATGCCGACCAGGTGCTGCGCGCGCTGCTGGCCAAGGTGGACGCGCCGCGCAAGTGAACGGCGCCCCCGCCAACGCGCGCCCGGTGCGCCGCCGTCACCTGCCGCGGCCCGCGCCGGCCCTGGTGATGGCCGCCGTGGCCTGGGGCCTGCTGGGCGTGGCGACCAGCATCGGCTGGCTGCCGGCGCTCGCGTGGACGCTGGCCGGTGGCGCGCTGGCCGTCGTCGCCCTGATCGACCTGGCGCTGCTGCTGCGCACGCCGCTGCCGGACGTGGCGCGCGGCGTGCCCGAGGCGCTGGCGCTGGGCGTGGAGCGCGAGGTGCGGCTGGAGCTCGAAGCCGGCGCACGCGGCGCGCGCGTGGACGTGCACGACCTGCACCCGGGCGGCTGGGAGGTCGACGGCCTGCCGCGGCGGCTGCGGCTGTCGCCGGGGACCGTGTCGGGCTTCGGCTATCGGCTGCGGCCCAACGCGCGCGGCAGCTTCGGCTTCGAGGGCGTGCACCTGCGCCTGCACGCGCCGCTGCGGCTGTGGCGGCAGCTGTGCCTGGCCGGCGCGACGCAGCGCGTGCGCGTATTCCCCAACTTCGCGCCGTTGACGAAGTTCGCCCTGGTCAGCGCCGAACAGGCGTCGCGGATGATGGGCGCGCACATCAAGCGCCGCCGCGGCGAGGGCACCGACTTCCACCAGATGCGCGAATACCGCGTCGGCGACAGCCTGCGCCAGATCGACTGGAAGGCGACCTCGCGCGCGCGCAAGCTCATCTCGCGCGAATACCAGGACGAGAAGAACCAGCAGCTGGTGGTGGTGCTCGACACCGGTCGCCGCATGCTCGCGCGCGACGGTGCGCTGGCGCACTTCGACCATGCCCTGGATGCCTCGCTGCTGGTCGCCTACCTGGCGCTGCGCCAGGGCGATGCGGTCGGCCTGCTGGCGATCGGCGGCGAGCGTCGCTGGGTGCCGCCGCGGCGCGGCATGGCGGCGATCGACACCCTGCTGCGCGCCAGCTACGACCTCGAACCGGAGCCGGTGGCCACCGACTACCTCGCCGCCGCCACTGAACTGTCGCTGCGCCAGCGTCGCCGCGGCCTGCTGATGCTGGTGACCAACCTGCGCGACGAGGACATCGAGGACGTGCTGGCCGCGGTGCGGATGCTGCAGAAGCGGCACCTGGTGGTGGTGGCCTCGCTGCGCGAACGCGCGCTCGACGAGGTGCTCGAGCAGGACGTGCCCGACGTCGCGGCCGCGGTCCGCGCCGGCGCCACCGCCCGCTACCTGGCCCAGCGCGCCGCCGCCCACGACGCCCTGCGCCGCCACCGCGTGCAGGTGCTGGACGTGACTGCCGACCAGTTGCCGGCCGCGCTGGTGGAGCGCTACCTGGCGATCAAGCGGGAAGGACTGCTGTAGCCGTCGGCAGGGTGCCCCGTCGTTGCGCCGGTGCGATCGTGGCGTCCGCTGTCGCGGACCGGGTCCGGGCGGAGCCCCAGGATCGTCCGGCCGGCCTGCGCCGCCGCGAACGCGGCCGCGACGGGCCGCCTCAGTCGGCCGTGACCAGCGCCGCGTGCCGGGCGTCCAGCTGTGCGTGGATCTCGTCGGTGTACGGGCGCACGCCGTGCCACAGCGCGAAACTCTCGGCCGCCTGTTCGACCAGCATCCCGAGCCCGTCGATCGCGCGGTAGGCGCCATGGGCGCGCGCCCAGGCCAGGAAGGGGATGGACGCTTCGCCGTAGCTCAGGTCCACCGCCACGCTGCGCATGCCCAGCAGCGACCTGGGCAGGTCCGGCAGCGTGCCGCCGCGACCGGCGGAGGTGGCGTTGATCACCAGGTCGAACTCGCCCAGTTCGTGCAGGTCGCCGATGTGGCGCGGATGCACCCGCGCCGGGTCGCCCAGGGCATCGGCCAGCGCGTCGGCGCGCTGCGGGGTGCGGTTGACCAGGTACAGCCCGGCGATGCCGGCGTCCAGCAGCGAAGGGGCGATGCCGCGCGCCGCGCCGCCGGCGCCGAGCAGCAGCGTGCGGCGACCGCGCAGGTCCAGCTGGTGGCGGCCGGTGAGGTCGCGCACCAGGCCGGCGCCGTCGGTGTTGTCGCCGTGCCACTGCCCGTCGAGCCGGGCCAGGGTGTTGACCGCGCCGGCCCGGCGGGCGCGCTCGGTGGTGGTGGCGCTCAGCGCGAAGGCCGATTCCTTCAGCGGCAGGGTGACGTTGGCGCCGACGCCGCCGGATGCGGCGAACGATTCCAGCGCCTCGAAGAACAGTTCCGGCGTGGCGTCGATCGCCTCGTACTGCACCGCGATGCCGAGCTGGCGGCCGAAGGCGAGGTGGATCTGCGGCGACAGGGAGTGCGCGACCGGGTGTCCGAACACGGCGAACTTGCTCATGCAGCCTCCTCGGGTGGCGGTCGCCTGTCCGGCCGGCCGGGACTTCGCGTGGTCCGCCTGCAGCATAGAACGCCTGCCGGCGCGAATGCACGGCGCGGCGGGCCGGGCAACCGTGGCGGAGGGGCCGGCGCGGGGCCGGCCGGACTCAGGACTCGCGCAGCCAGCGCGCCGCGTCGACCGCGTGGTAGGTCAGCACGCCGTCGGCGCCGGCGCGGCGGATCGACAGCAGGGCCTCGAGCGCGCAGGCGCGTTCGTCGAGCCAGCCGTTGGCGGCGGCGGCCTTGAGCATCGCGTACTCGCCGCTGACCTGGTAGGCGAAGGTCGGCACGCCGAAGCTCTCCTTCACCCGGCGCACGATGTCCAGGTAGGGCAGGGCCGGCTTGACCATCACCATGTCGGCGCCCTCGTCCAGGTCGAGCGCGACTTCGCGCAGCGCCTCGTCGCTGTTGGCCGGGTCCATCTGGTAGGTGGACTTGTCGGCCTTGCCCAGCGCCGAGGCCGAGCCCACCGCGTCGCGGAACGGCCCGTAGAAGGCCGAGGCGTACTTGGCGGCATAGGCCAGGATCCGGGTGTGGATGAAGCCCGCCTCCTCCAGCGCCAGCCGGATCGCGCCGATGCGCCCGTCCATCATGTCGCTGGGCGCGACCACGTCGGCGCCGGCGCGCGCATGCGACAGCGCCTGCTGCACCAGCGCATCGACGGTGGCGTCGTTCATCACGTAGCCGTCCGCGTCGACCAGGCCGTCCTGGCCATGGGCGGTATAGGGATCGAGCGCCACGTCGGTGATCACGCCCAGCTGCGGGAACCGCGCCTTGAGCGCGCGCACCGCGCGCTGGCACAGGCCCTCGTCGTCCCAGGCCGCGGCGGCGTCGAGCGACTTGGCCTCCGGCGCGGTCACCGGGAACAGCGCCAGGGCGGGAATGCGCAACTCGCTGGCGGTCTCGGCCACGCGCAGCAGTTCGTCGATCGACAGGCGCTCCACGCCCGGCATCGACGGCACCGGCGCGCGGCCGTCGGCCTCGTGCACGAAGACCGGATAGATCAGGTCGCTGGCGGTGAGCACCGTCTCGCGCATCAGACGGCGCGAGAAATCGTCGCGGCGCATGCGCCGCATGCGGGTATCGGGATAGGCCATGGGCGGCATTCTACGCGCCGCCCGCGACCCGGACCCCGGACCGGATGTCCGGGTGCGGCTTCAGATCAGGCCGCCGCCCAGCCCCAGCCGCCAGATCGCCACGAAGATCACGATGCCGTTGAGGATCAGGCCGGCCTTGGCCCGGCCGCGTCGCGCGCTGCTCGTGAACAGCAGGCCGACCGCGGCGATGATCGCGCCGACCGCGGCGAACGGAATCAGCAGCCAGTTGGTGATCCCGACGATCGGAAGCAGTGCCAGGACCATCCAGATCATGGCCAGGATGCCCCAGACCAGGCTGATCATTCCCATGGTGTTCTCCGTGGTTGCAGGTGTGATGCCCGTGGACGGGACGGCGGGCGTGGGCCGATTGTGACCCAGGCGGGGTCCGGGGGTGGGCGCCGGAGGGCTTTGCGCGGGATTCACGTGGGAGCGACCCGGGTCGCGAACGACTTCGCGCGCAAGCGCGCTCCCACAACCTGCCTGGGCGCGGGACCTGGCGCCTGCCTTGCCGCGACTCCCGGCCGCCAGGACAAGCCTCGCCACCCGTGGCGCCTCGATCCGTCCGGCGCATGCGTGCCCGGCACTCCGCGCAAAGCTGACGCGCGGATCGTCTCCTGCGGTCGCGTCCCGAGGCTGCGCGCCGGGCCGACGGTCGGCGCTCAGTCCGCGTCGTGCACGCCGTCTATCTCGACCGCCAGCTCGCGCCGGCAGATCGCGGCGTGCAGCAGGATCCGCGGCACCCGGTCGCCGAAGCGCTCGTCCAGCGCGCGCTCGACCAGCGGCAGGTCTTCGCGATCGCGCACGTAGACCTTGAGCCGGGTCCCGGCGCCGAATTGCGCCGGCAGGCCGGGGTCGCGCTCGCGGGCCGCGCCCAGCAGCGCGTCGAAGTTGGCGAACGTCTCGTCGAGCTGCGCCAGCAGTTCGTCGGCGGCGTGGCGCGAGGCGTGGCCGACCACGGCCGCGGTGCCCGACAGCAGCAGCGGCATGGTCCCGCCCGGCGGCGGCAGCATGGCGCGGGCGAAGCTCGGTGGCTGCGGACCGTACTGGCGCGGGTAGCGGTAGGCGCTGACCTGGCGCGGATTCTCCACCGGCGCGCCGGGCGCGCGCGCGGCCAGCCAGTAGACCTGCACCGTGCGCGCGTCGTCGCAGCGGCCGATGGCGGTGGCGGCCGGCAGCGAGCTGGCGTCGAAATCGCCCAGCCCGCGCGCGCGCCCCACGCAGAACTGCCGGTAGCGCTCGGCGTCGCCCTCGCCCAGCGTGATCGCGTCCAGGTAGTTCCAGATCCGCAGCAGGTGCGGGTACTCGCTGCCTCCGACGAAGCGCGTCAGCTGGCGGTAGGCGTGCTCGGCCGCGAGCAGGATGCCGCTGTTGTCACCCTGTCCGGTGTGCCCGGCCGGCTCCTCGACCTCGATCGCGCCGAACAGCAGCTGACCGTCGCAGGACCACGCGATCTCGCCCTCGCGGCCGCTGCGCACCGGCGCCTGCGCGTGCCAGACCTCCAGCGGGGCGCGGCCGTGCGGCTGCAGCGGCACGCGCAGGTAGCGCGGATCGTCCAGCCGTGGCGCGTCGTCGCCGAAGCCCAGCACCGCGAGCACGTCGTCGTGGGCCAGCAGCTGCGCCGGCTCGGCCGCGTCGACGTATTCCACGCGCAGCCGCGGCGCGGACGGGGCAAGCGGAACGGGACGGCTCACGGATTGCCCTCGTGCAGGGTGTCGCCGCGGAAGCTCGAGCGCGCCTGGCGGCGGCGCTGCATCCAGCCGCGCAGCGCGCGCGGCGCGATGGCCACCGCGTTGAGCGCATAGACCAGGCGGAAGGCGTACAGCCGCTTGCGCACCGCCGGGTTGTCGAACACGTCGCCGGCCAGCATCGAGATGATCGCCTGTTCGAGCTGCCAGTCGTTGCGCGGCGCCGAGAACAGCCGCCGCATCACCGGGCTGTTGAAGCGGTGGATGAACCAGGTGAAGTGGCGCAGCCCGCGCGCGAGGCGCGCCTGCATCGCCGCCTGCATCGGCGCCTCGCGCGCCGGATCGCGCAGCGCGGCGTCAACCACCGCGGTCGCCTCGCGCGCGCTGTCCATGGCCAGGAACACGCCGGAGGAGAAGATCGGGTCGACGAAGGCGTATGCATCGCCGATCAGCATCCAGCCCGGGCCGGCCATGCGGGTCGAACCGTAGGAATAGTTGCCGGTGGCGTGCACCGGGGCCACCCGCTGCGCGCCCTGCATGCGCGCGCGCACCTCGGGATTGGCCTCGAGCGTGCGCAGCAGCAGGGTCTCGTTGTCGATGCGGCCGCCGTCGGCGCTGCGCTGCCGCAGGTAGTCGGGGAAGCACACCGCGCCCACGCTCATGATGTCGTCGGGCAGCGGGATCAGCCAGAACCAGCCCTGGTCGAAGCGCGCCACGGTGATGTTGCCCGCGTCCTCGCCTTCGTGGCGGGCGACGCCCCGGAAATGGCTGAACAGGGCCGCGGACTGGTGGCGCGGATCCTTGCGCTTGTACTTGCGGCGCGCGGCCAGGAAGGTGTCGCGGCCGCTGGCGTCGAGCACGTAGCGCGGCGCCCAGCGCAGCACGGCGCCGTCGCCATCGCGGGCCTCGACCACGGTCGGCCGCCCATCCGCGCCGAAGCCCACGTCGACCACGCGTGTGCGCTGGCGCGCGTCCGCGCCGCTGGCGCGGGCGTGTTCGAACAGCAACTGGTCGAACTGGTCGCGGCGCACGTGCATGGCGTGGTCGTAGCGCGGGTCGAGGGCGCGGCTGAAGTGGAACACGTAGCGCTTGCCGGCCATCTCGGTGAGCGGGAAATCGGCACCGCGCTTGCGCACCCCGATCGCGCGCACCTGCTCCAGCACGCCCAGTTCGGCCAGGATCGGCATGTTCATCGGCAGCAGCGACTCGCCGATGTGGAAGCGCGGATGCGCGTCCTTCTCCAGCAGGACCACGCGGTGGCCACGGCGGGCCAGCAGGGCCGCCGCGGTGCTGCCGGCCGGCCCGCCGCCGATCACCAGGACGTCGCAGTCCATCGGGGCTGCGGGGGCTGCGGCGGGCGGTGCGGGGCTGGCCATCCTGGACGTGCGGGCGCGGGTTCGCTGAACGGGTGCGCATGATAGCGGACCGCCCGGCGGCTTCCTGAAGGGCGCGAAGGCCGCCGTGGCGCCCGCCGCCGCGCGCGCCGCGCTTGCGCCGGGCGGCCCGATGCACGATTGTTGCGGCCCTGTCAGAGAACTCCCGTGCCATGCCCGTGCAAACCGATGCCGAACGCGAACTCGCCGAACTGCTGGTCGACAGCCTGAACCTGGACGGCGTGGCGGCGGACGCGATCGACCCGGAAGCGCCGCTGTTCAACGCCGGGCTGGGCCTGGATTCGATCGACGCGCTGGAGCTGGCGCTGGCCATCAGCAAGCGCTACGGCTTCCAGCTGCGCTCGGATGCCGACGAGAACCGTCGCATCTTCGCCTCGTTGCGCGCCCTGTCCGAACACGTCCAGCAGCACAGAACGACTTGATCCTCGCACTGCAGATCGTCCTGGCGGTGGCCTACGCGCTGCTGGCGCACGGCGCCAGCGCCGGCGGCGACGCGCGCCTGGCGCTGGCCGCGCTGCTGGTACTGGTGGCGCTGCTGATGGCCGCGCCGCTGCTGCGGCTGCGGCCGTGGGCGTTTCCGGCGACCCTCGCCCTGGTGGCCGCGTGCTGGTGGCTGCATGGCGCGGGGTTGGCGACGCTGCCGCTGCTGGTGGCGCCGGTGGCCTTCGTCGCGCTGGTGGCCTGGGTCTTCGGGCGCAGCCTGAAGGCGGGACGGGTGCCGCTGATCACCCGCATCGTGTCCGGGCTCGATGGGCTGCCGCCGGCGCAGCTGCGGCCGGACGTGGCCGCCTATGCGCGTTCGCTGACCGGGCTGTGGACGGGGGTGCTGGTGCTGCTGGGCCTGGCCAACCTGGTGCTGGCGCTGCTGGCCGAACCCGGCGGGCTGCTGGCGCAGGCGGGCATCGACTCGCCGTACCCGATCACCCACGAGCAGTGGTCGTGGTTCGCCAACCTGCTCAACTACGGCCTGGTCGGTGGTTTCTTCGCGCTCGAATTCCAGTGGCGGCGGCGCCGCTTCCCGGACCGCGAGCAGGGTTTCATCGGCTTCCTGCGCCGGCTGGGCGGGCTGGGCCCGGCCTTCTGGCGCGACTTCCTGCGCTGACATGGAAGGCATGACCGGCCCCGGGTTCCAGCAGGACGCGCGCGAGGCGTCGGTGTCCTGTGCCGCCATCGAGCCGGCCACCGCTGCGCCCGCCTGCGATGCACGCGAGGTCGCGGGGGTGGCGTGGCGGGTATGGAACGTCGTGCAGTTCGCCTTCACGCTGGCCTGGACGGCGGGCTGGATCACGCTCGCACTGCTGCTGCGGCCCGGATCGGGCGCGCGCGCGCGGCTGCCGCTGCGCATGGCCGCGCGCTGCTGGGCGCCCGGGCTGCTGTGGGGCGCGGGGGCGCGGCTGCGGATCGAAGGGCAGGAGCGGATCGACTTCTCGCGTCCCTGCCTGTTCGTGGCCAACCACCAGTCGGTGATCGACATCTGCGCGCTGTTCCGCGCGATCCCGGTGCCGCTGCGCTTCCTGCTCAAGGAGGAGATGCGGCGGGTGCCCTTCGTCGGCTGGTACGCCTGCGCCACCGGCATGCTGTTCATCGTGCGCGACAGCGCCCGCGCCGGCGCGCTGTTCCGGCGCCAGGCCGCGGCCCTGCTGGCCGGCGGGCAGAGCCTGTGCCTGTTTCCCGAAGGCACCCGCAGCCGCGACGGGGCGATGGCGCCGTTCAAGGCCGGTTCGCTGCAGTCGGCCATCGATGCCGGCGTGGACGTGGTCCCGGTGGCGCTGCAGGGCGCCGGCCGGGTGCTGCCGGTGGACGGCTTCTTCCGGGTGCGGCCGGGCACGATCCGGGTCGGTTTCGGCGCGCCGCTGCCGACCCGCGAGGACGGTCGTCCGGTGGCCCGCCAGGCGCTGGCCGAACGGGCCCAGGCGCACGTCCAGGCGATCCTCGACGGCTGGGAGTAGGCGGTGCTGGAGTTTGTGATCGACCCCGGGCATCCGTGCCTGCCGGGCCATTTCCCCGGCCGGCCGGTGGTGCCCGGCGTGGTGGTGCTGGACCGGGTGGTGGCGGCGATCGAGCAGCAGCACGGGCCGCTGCCGGCGCTGCGGCTGCCGCGGGTGAAGTTTCTGCAGCCGCTGCTGCCGGGCGAGGTGGCGCGGATCGAACTCGAGCCGCTGGCGCCGATGCCCGCTGCGCGCTGGCGGTTCCGCGTGCTGCGCGCGGAGGCGACAATCGCCAGCGGGGACATCGCCACGGGGGGAGCGGGGCCGCAGCCATGAGCGGGGACTGGAAACAGCGGCCGGAAGGCGGCGGCCGCGTGGCGGTGTGGCTGATGCGGGCCGTGGGCCGGCACGGCGGACGGCCGCTGGCGCGGCTGCTGCTCTACCCGGTGAGCCTGTATTTCCTGCTGCGGCGCGGGCCGGAGCGGCGCGCCTCGATCGCCTTCCTGGGCCGGGCGCTGGGCCGGCCCGCGGGACTGATCGACGGCGCCCGCCACGTGCACGCCTTCGCCTCGATGACGCTGGATCGGCTGTTCCTGCTCGACGGCAAGGAAAGCCGCTTCCGCATCGAGGTGGACGGGGTGGAAACGCTTGCGGCCAAGGTCGACGAGGGCCGTGGCGTGCTGCTGTTCGGCTCCCACCTGGGCAGCTTCGAGGTGATGCGCGTGCTCTCGCGCCAGCGCCCGGGGCTCAAGCTGCGGGTGGTGCTGGACAAGGCGCACAGCCAGGCGATCACCCAGGTGCTCGATGCGCTGGCGCCGGAAATCGCCGCCGGGGTGATCGATGCGGGCCAGGACGGCCCGGCGCTGATGCTGCAGATCCAGCAGGCGGCCAGCGAGGGCGCGCTGGTGGCGCTGCTGGTCGATCGCGCGCTGCCCCGGCAGCGCGCGGTGCAGGTGCCCTTCTTCGGCGCGCCGGCGCGGTTCCCGCTGGCGCCCTGGCAGATGGCGGCCGTGCTGCGGCTGCCGGTGATGCTCGGCTTTGGCCTGTATCGTGGCGGCAACCGCTACCAGCTGACCTTCGAGACCTTCAGCGACGGCATCGACCTGCCGCGCGGCCGCCGTGACGAAGCGCTGGCGGCACTCATCCGGGGTTATGCGGCCAGGCTGGAACATCACGCCCGGCGGGCCCCCTACAACTGGTTCAACTTCTACGATTTCTGGCATGTCGACGAACAAGAGCAAACAGCGCCCGCCGTCGCGGCAGGCGCGGCCCCACCGGCGCCGCCTGCTGGCGGCCAGCCTGTGCCTGCTGGCGACCGCGGCGCCGGCGTGGGCGCAGGCCGGCCCCGATAGCGCGGCGATCCTGCGCGGACTGGCACGGCCGGTGCCGGCCGCCACGACCTTCGTCGAAGTGCGCGAATCGCCGATGCTCAAGGCGCCGCTGCGGCTGTCGGGCGAATACCGTCGCCCGGACGCGGACACGCTGGTGCGCGAGGTGCGCGCGCCCTATGCCGAGACCACCACCATCCGCGACGGCCACGCCACGCTGGCGCGCGCCGGCAAGCCCGATCGGCGCTTCGCGCTGACGCGCGCGCCGGAACTGGCGGCGCTGCAGACCAGCTTCGGCGCGCTGCTCTCGGGCGACGTCGGGGCGCTGCGCACGCACTACACGGTGGACGCGCAGGGCAGCGCCGCGCACTGGGCGCTGCGGCTGGTGCCGCGCGAGGCCGCGCTGGCCGCGCGCCTGCAGGGGATCGTCCTGCACGGCGACGGCGGCGAGCTGCGCTGCATCGAGACCGTGCCGGCCAAGGGGCCGGTGCAGCGCACGCTGATGGCGGCCGCCGCGCAGGCCGCGCTGAACGCCGGCGACGCCGCCGATATCGCGGCCCTGTGCCGCGGCGACCGCGACGCCGGATGAGCACCCGCGCACGCCTGGCCTGGGCGCTGGGCTGGCTGGGACTGCTGCTCGCGGTGGGCGGCTGGCTGTCGCAGACGCTGTCGTTCAGCGGCGACCTGCGCCGCTTCCTGCCCGACCCGCGCACGCCCGAACAGCGGCTGCTGATCGACGAGCTGGGCGAAGGCCCGGGCTCGCGCCTGCTGCTGGTCGCGCTGGCCGGGGCGGACGTCGACACGCTGGCCGCGCAGTCGCACGCCATGGCCGCGACGCTGTCGGCCGACGCGCGCTTCGGCTTCGTCGCCAACGGCGCCGGCAGCGGACTCGAGGCGATCCCCGCGCACCTGCGGCCCTATCGCTACCTGCTCTCGCCCACGCTCGATGCGCAGCGGCTGGACGCGCAGTTCCTGCGCGCGGAGATCGCCCAGCGCGTGCAGGACCTGGGGTCGCCCGCCGGCGAACTGGTCGAACCGCTGCTGCCCTCCGACCCCACCCTGGAGACGCTGCGCCTGGCCGAAGCCTGGCTGCCGGCGCGCGCGCCGCAGACGCTGCACGAGGCCTGGTTCGACCGCAGCGGCACGCAGGCGCTGCTGCTGGTGGAAACGCGCGCCGCCGGTTTCGATCCGGACGGCCAGCGCGAGGCGGTGGAAGCGATCCAGGCCGCCCACGCCGGTGCCCGCGGCGACGATCCGGGCACCCTCGAACTCAGCGGCCCCGGCGCATTCGCCGACGAGATCGGCAGCCGCACCGCGCGCGAGGCCGGCTGGATCGGCGCGGTCGACAGCATCGGCCTGGTGCTGCTGCTGTTGATCGCCTACCGCAGCTGGAAGATCCCGCTGCTGGGCGCGCTGCCGCTGGCCAGCGCCGGCATCGCCGGACTGGCGACGCTGGTGCTGCTGTTCGGCGACCGCGTGCACGGCATCACCATCGCCTTCGGCTTCACCCTGATCGGCGTGGTGCAGGACTATCCGATCCATTTCTTCAGCCAGCAGCGCGCCGGACTGTCGCCCTGGCGCAGCGTGCGCGCGCTGTGGCCGACCCTGGCCACCGGCGTGGCCGCGACCTGCATCGCCTATCTCACCTTCCTGTTCTCGGGCGTGGACGGGCTGCGCCAGCTGGCGGTGTTCACCATCGTCGCGCTCGCCACCGCGGCGCTGTGCACGCGCTTCGCGCTGCCGGCGCTGATCGACCCGGCCCGGCGCGACGTGGCCGATTCGCCGCGCCTGCGCGCGCTGTGGGAGCGGATCGAACGGCTGCCGCGGCCGCGCTGGTCGCTGCTGGTGCTGGCGCTGCTGGCGCTCGCGGTGATCGCATGGCGTCCCGGCGCGTTCTGGCAGAACGACCTGGCCAAGCTGACGCCGGTGCCGGCGCCGCTGCTCGAGCGCGACGCGCAGCTGCGCGACGAACTCGGCGCGCCCGACGTGCGCTACGTCCTGACCGTGGGGGCGGCGGACGCGGAGGCCGCGCTGCAGTCCAGCGAACGGCTGCGTCCCGCGCTCGATGCCCTGGTCGCGCGCGGCGCGCTGGACGGCTACGACATGGCCGCGCGCTACCTGCCCAGCGCCGCGCTGCAGCGCCAGCGGCAACAGCGGTTGCCGGACGAAGCCACGCTGCGCGGCGCGCTGGCCACGGCGGTGGCTGCAA
>JAEWZE010000279.1 GCA_023395465.1 Pseudomonadota bacterium | reverse complement strand
TGCCGTGGGCGAGTTCGCCCAGCAGCATCTCCGCGATCGGGGTGAGCCGCGATTCGGTGTAGCGCATCGCCGCGAACGACTTGGGATCGTCGGAGGAGCCGAAGTTGCCCTGGCCGTCCACCAGCGGGTAGCGGTACGAGAACGGCTGCGCCATCAGCACCATCGCCTCGTAGCAGGCGCTGTCGCCGTGCGGGTGGAACTTGCCGATCACGTCGCCGATCGTGCGCGCCGACTTCTTGGGCTTGGAGGTCGCGCCCAGCCCCAGCTCGCTCATCGCGTAGATGATGCGGCGCTGCACCGGCTTGAGGCCGTCACCGATGAAGGGCAGGGCGCGGTCGAGCACCACGTACATCGAATAGTCGAGGTAGGCGCGCTCGGCGTATTCGCGCAGCGGGATCTGCTCGAAACCGTGGAAAACGGGGCGGACGGACTCGGTCATTCAAAGGAGGGTCGAAAACAGGACGCAGATTCTATCCTCCCTGCGCGTCCCCGGCCCAGGTTTCGGAATCAGGGGTGGCTGCGCGAGGCCTCAGCGCAACGGCTGCCAGTTCAGATTCGTCACCTTCGTCAGGTCGTAGCTTGTGTTGGATTGTGCCGCGCGCCACACGACGTTGCGCCCGCTGCGCGAGTGACGCCAGAGCAGATCGGCCTTGCCGTCATTGTCGTAGTCCGCGACGCCTGCGATCTTCCATGCCAGATCCGGCACGCGCGGGAGATTCTGCTGGGCGCGCGGATCTCCCGCCGGCCAGATCGACACGCGCCCGGTCGATGCGTGGCGCCAGACGAGATCCGAGCGCCCGTCCTGTTCGAGGTCACCGATCCCGGCAACTTGCCAGGCGGCCGGCAGCGAGGAATCGGCGGGAGCCGGCGACCGGGAATCGCCGCCGGGCCAGACGGTGTTCTGGCCGGTGAATCGATGTCTCCAGAAGATATCCGATCGACCATCGCCATTGAAATCACCGACCCCGACCACCAGCCAGTCTCGCTTCCGGACGGCCGTCAGCGCGCGGGAATTGCGATACGAGCCCGACCCCCACACCGCATTGGCCCCGGACACCGCGTGACGCCAGAGCAGGTCGTCCGTGCCGTCCCCGTCGAAATCTCCGATACCCACGACCTCCCAGTGGGTGTTGGTCACAGCAGTGGCGGAAACCGAGCGCAGGTAGTCACCGCCGCGCCAGATGACATTGGCTCCTGTCGTCGAATGTCTCCAGAAAAGGTCGGTCCGACCATCCCCATCGAAATCTCCACTGCCGGCCAGCTTCCAGCGAGGGTCGGTCACGCGCGTCACGGGAATCTGATTGAGGTAGCTCCCGCTTTTCCACACGACGCTGGCGCCACTGGGTGTCTGGTGCCAGAAGATGTCCGTGCGACCGTCGCCATCGAAGTCCGACCCAACGTGGTTCGCGGGAGCCCAGGGCTCCAGGCAACCGGTGCCCTTCAGGAGGAGCAAGCCATGGTTGTAGTCGGCGACCGCTGCGTCGCTGCAGCCGTCTCCATCGATGTCCCCGGCATCGATCCCATGGGGCGTATACCAAGTCGCGTAAGGCAGTTCGGCTCCGCGCTCGGGTTCCAGCCCCTCGTGGATCTGCAGGTAATAGCCGAGGGCGTGCCAGCCTCCATGGGCCAGCATCAGGTCCTGGTAACCGTTGTGGTCCAGGTCCACCGCCGTCAGCGCCACCGCCAAGTCGTAGGTCCACATGGTCCGGGGCTGCGAAAGCCTCCCATCATCGCGCTGCTCGAAAATCCAGAGGGTCGAAAGCGGCTGATTCGCGGCGACGGTGGCCACGACGTCGAGGCGCCCATCCCGGTTTGCGTCCAGAAGCGCTACTGAGCGGAACCCGCGAATGTCTTCCACAAACGATTCGTAATCGTATTGAATCGCCCTGGCGAAGGCGCCGTCGCCCTTTCCAGGAAAAATCACGATACCGATCTGGTCGACGACCACGATATCTGCGAGTCCGTCGCCGGTGACATCACCCACACGCATTCCACCTGGGCGTCCACCATGCCGGATCGCTAGTCGGCTGCTTTTCGGAAACGTCCCATCGCCGCGGCCGAAAAAGACTTTCAACACCTCTCCCGACTGCCTGACGACATCGGGTCTGCCATCCCGGTCGACATCACCCACCGCCATCGCGGTGATGTTCCCCGCGTCTTCGACCAGCCGCGTTGGCATGGCTCCACCCCGCCTGGTCAAAAGCGCGGTAAAGCCTTGGTCATGCCCGATCACGATGTCTGCGACGCCGTCGCGATCGAGGTCAGCAGTTTGCAGCTTGGTGCCGAAGCCCTCTGTAGTGCCGGAGTAAGGGTGGCTCACTGGGGGAGCCAGCGTTCCCCGGGATGTCTGCGCGTATACCAGCGCCAAGCTGCCATCGAGCGAGCCGAACGGGTCCCGGAGCACCAGCACGACGTCTCTGCGCCCGTCGCCAGTGACGTCGGCGATGGCCACGGTGTCCGCGGTGGCCGGGATGTTGGCATCGTGCAGGACGAACGGCTGGAAACGGAAGTCGGATGCCACTGCCGCAGCGGCGGCGACTGCCAGCCACGCGATCAACAGGACCAGGGAGGCGTTACGCATCCTTGCAGCCGCCGGCATCCCACGCCCAGCCGCTGCCTCAGTCTTTACCATGATGTCCCGCCCCATTAGCGCATAACCGGCAGGCCTTGCCCTCGCGGCGTGCGAGTGCTCTCGGCCGGCTACACGGTGCTTGCGATCATATCGTCCTTATAGGCTTCCCCACACGACCCAGATCCACGTGGTGCGACTGGCACTACCTCGGCAGCGCCGGCACCCGTGCCGCGGCGCGCCAGCTGGTGGCGGACGCGCCCGGGTTCGACAGCGACGGCTACCGCATCCTGTCCGCGCCGCTGCTGGCCGGGCAGTGCCGGATCATGCTGCTCTGAGACTGCGAGCATGGTGACTGGGTCCCTGTCGGGTCTTCCGGCGCCAAGAGCGGGATTGCGCGGATCGACGCGGACGGGGCAAACCGGGTAAGCCGCATCGGGTCGGCAGCAGCCAGCCCCTGATCCGCGGGATCTGCGTGAATTCGTGGCAAGAGTCCCAAAATGCAAATAAAATGTTAACGCTAACGTGATCGGCGCCGCAGGCTGACACCGGTTGCGCAGTGCAGCAAGGCTTTTTCCTGACAGGTGTGTAGAGTTCGTGCACGCCGCTACGCCCGAATCACGACATCGACACACATCGGTCGGTGTTGGTCTGGGTGCCCTGCATCCGGCGTGTGGTAGCGCTAACTTTTTCTGGGGATCTCTCGATGGGGCTGTTTGCTGGACTCGATATAGGCACGCAGAGCGTGAAGCTCGTGCTCTATGACCCCGCCGCGCGCCAGATCGTCGCGACCGCGGGCCAGCCGCTCGATCTTGCGGCCGGGGACGATGGCAGCCGTGAGCAGCGCGCGGACTGGTGGGTCGACGCGATCCGCGCATGCTTCGCGCGGATCGATCCGGCGCTGCGCGCACGCGTGGCCGCCATCGGCGTGTCCGGGCAGCAGCACGGTTTCGTGCCGCTCGACCAGGGCGGCAACGTGCTGGCCCCGGCCAAGCTGTGGAACGACACCAGCACCACCGCCGAGTGCGACGAGATCATGGACGCGGCCGGCGGCGCGGCGCGCTGCATCGAGCTGGCCGGCAACCCGATCCTGGCCGGCTACACCGCCTCCAAGCTGCCGTGGA
>JAEWZE010000272.1 GCA_023395465.1 Pseudomonadota bacterium | reverse complement strand
GGTCGGGACGCGGCGCGCGCGGGAAGTCGGCCGGATCGATCCCGCGCGGCACCAGCCGCAGGCGCAGCGGATCGGTCCCGGGGTAGTGGCGCAGCACGTAGTCGCGCACCGTGCGCGAGACGCAGATCACGCGCTCGCCGCGCGCCATGATCGCGCTGTAGCGCGAGGGCGAGTTGAGTCCGTGGACGGTGGTGACGAAGCGCGGCCGGGCCTCGGTGGGCATGCCGGCCAGCGCGCGCCAGCCCAGCCAGGCCGGCAGGCGCGAGCGTGCGTGCACGATGTCGACCCGCTCGGCGGCGAACAGGCGGCGCAGCGCGGGCACGTGCCGCAGCACCAGCGGCGACTTGCTGCCGATGGCGAGGGTGACGTGCTGCGCGCCGGTCGCGCGCAGCGCGCGCTCGAGCCGGCCGCCGGCCGAGACCACGATGGCGCGGTGGCCGGCGCGTACCAGCGCTTCGGACATCTCGAGGGTGGAACGCTCGACGCCGCCGGATTCCAGCGCCGGCAGCAGTTGCACCACGGCCAGCGGGCGCGGCATGCGGATGCCGCCGGCGACGTCAGTCGACGAGGACGAAGTGCGCGCCGCAGTACGGGCAGTCGCTTTCCCCGCCATCGGCCTCGATCGGCAGGTACACGCGCGGATGCGAGTTCCACAAGGCCATCGACGGCAGCGGGCAGCTCAGGGGCAGGTCGCCGCGACGGACTTCGTAGCGGGTCTGCGCGTTGGCCTGCGTGGTCTGGGGCTGCGTGGCGGTCATGGCGTGCGGGATCCGGAAGAACCGCGGCATTCTAGCGCGGAGCGGCCCGCGGCCGTGAGCGGGCGCCGGGACCGTGGGGCCGCGTCGCTACTGCGGCAGGTCGAACAGCAGCAGGTCGGCGACGCCATCGCCGCTGCCGGCCAGGCGCAGCATGCCGCCCTCGTCCGCGATGCCGATGGCGTCACCCGCCGCCAGCGCCTGTCCGTCCACCTCGACCGCACCTTCGACCAGGTGCAGCCAGTAGCGGCGCGCCGGATCCAGCGCATGCTCCACTTCGACGCCGCGCGCCAGCCGGGTGCCGCGCAGGCTGGCCTGCTGGCGGATCGCCAGGCTGCCGTCGACGCCGTCGGGCGAGGCCAGCGTGGCCCAGCGGCCCTCGCGCAGCGCCGGATCGAAGGCGCGCTGCGCGTAGCCGGGCTCCAGCCCGGTGGCTGCGGGCAGGATCCAGATCTGCAGGAAATGCACCGGCTCGAGTTCCGAAGCGTTGTACTCGCTGTGCTCGATGCCGCGGCCGGCGCTCATCCACTGCACTTCGCCCGGCCGCAGCACGCCGCTGCTGCCGGTGCTGTCGCGGTGCGCGAGCGCGCCGCTGACCACGTAGCTGAGGATCTCCATGTCCGCGTGCCGGTGCGGCGCGAATCCGCCGCCCGGCGCGACGCGGTCCTCGTTGATCACGCGCAGGGGGCCAAAGCCCATCCACGCAGGATCGTGGTAGTGGCCGAACGAGAACGTGTGCCGGCTCCGCAGCCAGCCGGCGTCGACGTTGCCGCGTCCGGCGGCGGGCCTGGCGATGCGCATTGCCTTGCCTCAGCCGGCCGCCGCCTCGGCAGCCGGGGCAGCGACGGCCGCTTCGGTGGTGATGCGGATCTGCACCTCGTCGCTGACGTTCGGCGCATAGGCCCCCACGCCGAAGTCGCTGCGCTTGATCGTGGTGGTGGCGTCGAAGCCGGCCGCCGCGCGCTTGAGCATCGGATGCTCGCCGAAGCGGTTCATGGTCACGTCGAGCACCACCGGATGGGTGTTGTCCTTGATGGTGAGGTCGCCGGTGACCTTGAGGCGGTTGGGGCCGGCCGGTTCCACGGCGGTGCTGCGGAAGGTCGCGGCCGGGTACTTCTCGGCCTCGAAGAAGTCGGCGCTGCGCAGATGCGCGTCGAAGTCGGCGACGAACGAATTCAGTCCGGTGAGCGGCAGCGTCACCTCGACCGACGAGGCGGCCACGTTGTCGGCGTCATAGACGATGCGGCCTTCGGCCTGGCCGAAATTGGCGACCGGGTTGGAGAAGCCGAAGTGGCTCCACTGCGCGACCACCGTGGTGTGGGTGGGATCGATCACGTAGGTGCCCGACACGCCCTGGACCGCCTCGGGCGCAGGCGCCTGTGCGGGATCGGCAGTGGCGGCGGCGACCTCGGCCGTCGGGCTCGCCGCATCGGCGGGAGCCGGCGGTTCGGCCTGCTGGCAGGCGGCCAGGGCGAGGGTCAGGGCGAGCGGAAGCAGGAGCCTGGGTGCGGTATGCATGGGGTAAGGACCTCGGAAAGCGATGGTGGGAGGGAGGCGCGCGCCACGGACAACGCGCCGCATTCGTACTGCACCGCGGACGGCACCGCCCGCGGGGAAATCATGCGCTCATTCGATCCTTGCGGCTTCGTCGAACGGCAGCCGCGGGGAACGCGGATAGACCGCGGCCGGGTCGCCGTGGCCCAGGTTCACCAGCACGTTGGAGCGGATCGAGGTGCCCTTGAAGAAGGCCTCGTCGACCCTGGCGTTGTCGAAGCCGGTCATCGGCCCGGTATCCAGCCCGAGCGAGCGCGCGGCCATGATCAGGTAGGCGGCCTGCATGCTCGAACCGCGCAGCGCGACGCGCTGCAGCCGCTCCTCCGGCGAGCCCTCGAACCACGACTTGGCGTCCGCGTGCGGGAACAGCACCGGCAGCTTGTCGTAGAAGCGCAGGTCGTGTCCGACGATCACCGTCACCGGCGCCGCCATCGTCTTGGCCAGGTTGCCTTCGCTCAGCGCCGGGCGCAGCTTGTCCTTCGCCTGCGGCGAGGTCACGAACACGAAGCGCGCCGGGCAGGCGTTGGCTTCGGTCGGGCCGAGCTTGAGCAGGTCGTAGAGCCGGCGCAGCGTGGCCTCGTCGACCGTGCCCGAGAAGGCGTTGTGGGTGCGCGCGTTGCGGAACAGCTGGTCGAGCGACGGATCGGGCAGCGGAGTCATGGGCGTCCTGGCGGTAGCGGAATGGCACAGTGTAGTGTTCCATGTGCGGTGCTTTGCTTCACTCCTCGCAACTGATGATCGCAAAATTGGAACGATCAGCGTCCCACGACAGCGATTCGCCCCAAATCTGGGCGCTCAGCGACGGCCGGGCCGGCAATGCACGCCAGGCCGAAGCGCTGGCGGCCGCCCTGGGCGGCGCGGCGCGGACCCTGTACCTGGAACCGCGCGCGCCCTGGCGCTGGGCGGCTCCGCGGATCCTGCCCGGCGCGCGCGCAGCGTTCGGCCCGGACTTCGCCGAGGCACTCGACAACGCGGCTTCGACGCTCGCCATCGGCTGCGGTCGCCAGGCGGCGCTGGCCACGCGGCTGCTGCGCGCCCGCGGCGCGACGGCCGTGCAGATCCTCGATCCGCGGATCGGCACGCGCCACTGGGACGCCGTCATTGCGCCGGAGCACGACGGGCTGTCCGGCGCCAACGTCATCACCCTGCTCGGCAGCCTGCATCCGGTGGACGACGCCTGGCTGCAGCGCGCGCGCGCCGGGTTCGCCCAGCTTGACCACCTGCCGGGCCCGCGCAGGGTCGTGCTGCTGGGCGGTCCCACCCGCCATGCGCCCTGGACCACAGCCCATCTGGACGCCCTGCTCGGCCGGTTGCTGGAGGTCCGCGCCAGCGAAGGCGGCAGCGTGCTCGCCACCGTCTCGCGCCGCACCCCGACCGCGATCGCGGCGCTGCTGCGCCGGCGCCTGGCCGGCGTACCCGGCCTGCTGTGGACCGGGCCGGCCGACGGCCCCAATCCCTATCCGGGCCTGCTCGCCTGGGCGGACCGGATCGTGTGTTCGCCCGATTCGGTGAACATGGTGTCCGAAGCCTGCGCTACCCGCGTGCCGGTCCACGTGTTCGATGCCGTGCTGGCGCGCAGCCGCCCGCGCCGCTTCCTCGACGCGCTGGCCGCGCGGGGCCGCCTGGGCGCGCTGGATGCGCAACTGCGGATGGTGGAACCGCTGCGCGAAACGCCCAGGGTCGCCGCGGAGATCCGCGCACGGCTGGCGACCGGCCTGGCCTGAGCCAGCGCAGCGTGGCATCGCCGAGACGGTAACGATTGCTACCGGGCTTCGCACGGCCGGAAACGTGGGTATCGCGGCGCGGACGCGGCCCCGAAACGCCGGACTCAGCGCGGCGGCGCCGCCAGCTCGCGCGCGTCGAGGAATCCGTCGCCGTCCACGTCCTGCCGGGCGAAGCGCTCGGCCAGGCGCGCAAGATGCTGCGCGCGCGTCAGCGCCCGGGCCTTGCCGCCCGGCTGCTCCTGCGGCGACAGCACGCCGTCGCCGTCGCGGTCCATGCCGTCGAAGGCATAGCTCATCCAGGCCTGGTACTCGGCCAGCGAGACGCGGCCGTCCTCGTCGCCGTCCATGCGGGCCAGGTACTCGTCGGTCCGCGTGACCTGGGCCAGGCCTGCGACCGGCCACGGAAGCAGGCAGGCCGCCACCACGATCGCGATGCAGCGGCCCCCGGGAAGGTGCGCGGCGCGGCGCCCACCCGCCCGCGGGCGAGGGGCGCCGGATGCCATCAGGCGCGCACCGACTGCAGCGAATAGCCCTTCAGGCGCGCCGCGTAGTCCTGCAGCGCGCGGATGCCGGTCGCCTCGGCTTCGCGGCACCAGGCCTGCAGGTTCTGCAGCGCCTCGTTGGCATTGCTGGTGCGCGCCTCGAGCACGGCGGCGAGCCGGCGCCGGTATTCGACCAGGGTATGGATGCGCGGACGCTGCGAGATCCATGCCTGCATCTGCTCGCGCGCTTCGGGATCGAGCCAGCGGCCGTCGTCGACCAGGCCCTTGCGCAGCTTGCGCGGCAGCAGCGACCGCAGCTTCGCGCCCGCGGCCTGCGCCTCTTCGCGCAGCGCCGGCATCAGCACGTTGCGCTGGTAGTCGGTCATGGCCAGGAAGCGGTGCGCGAGCAGCGCGCGCATGGTGTCGGTGTCGGGCACCTGGATGTTGGGACGCACGTCCAGCGACGGAGCCACGCGCAGCACCTTGGCCAGGCGGACCTTCTCCAGGCTCTTGATCACCACCCAGCCGATGTCCAGTTCCCAGCGGCGCAGGGCGAACTTGGCCGAACTCGGGAAGGCATGGTGGTTGTTGTGCAGTTCCTCGCCGCCGATCCACAGCGCCCAGGGCGTGAGGTTGGTGGCCGTGTCGGTGGTCTCGAAGTTGCGATAGCCCCACCAGTGGCCCAGCCCGTTGACCACGCCCGCGGCCCAGAACGGGATCCAGAGCATCTGGATCGCCCAGACCGCCACGCCGGCGAAGCCGAACAGGCCGAAGGAGATGAACAGCAGCAGGGTCGGGCCGAGCGTCGCGTACGGGGTGTAGAGGTGGCGCTCGAGCCAGTCGTTGGGGGCCCCCTTGCCGTACTGCTCGATGTCCGCGCGCATGCCGCGCGCCTCGCGGTACAGCTCCACGCCGCGCCAGAACACGGTCTTGATGCCCTTGAACTGGGGGCTGTGCGGGTCGTCCTCGGTCTCGCACTTGGCGTGGTGCTTGCGATGGATGGCCACCCATTCGCGGGTGATCATCGAGGTGGTCAGCCACGTCCAGAAGCGGAAGAAGTGGGCGATCACGGGGTGGAAGTCCACGCCCCGGTGCGCCTGGCTACGGTGCAGGTACAGGGTGACCGAGAAGATGGTCAGCTGGGTGGCCACCAGGAGGTAGAGCACGAGCTGCCAGAAGCCGAACTGCAGCAGGCCGCCGGCAAGGAAATCGATGTAGGACGCAGGCATGACGGTGTCGAAGCGGAGGGATCCCCGGCATGATGGCGCCCGCGCTGCCGCAAGGCCAGCCCTGCGCGCCCGCAGGGGCCGCCCGGTTCATCCCCATCGACCCGTCCATGACCCAGGCCACACTTTCACCTCCCGCCCTGATCGAACTCGACGAGGCGCGCGTCTGGCGCGACGGCCACCCGGCGCTGGACGGCGTGAGCCTGCGCCTGCCGCAGGGCCGGCATACCGCCATCCTCGGGCCCAACGGCTGCGGCAAGTCGAGCTTCATCCAGTTGCTGACCCGCCAGCTGTACGCGGCCGCGCATGCCGACGGGCGGCCGCCGGTGCGGATTCTCGGCGAGCACCTGTGGGACGTACGCGCGATCCGCTCCCGGCTCGGCATCGTCACCGGGGCCCTGCACGAAGACCTGCTGTCGCTGCCCGGCCTGGCCGCCCGGGACGTGGTGCTGGGCGCCTTCGACGCCCGCCTGGCGCCCCCTGACGATGAAGTCGAGCCCGCCCGCCTGGCGGCCGCCGACGCCGCGCTGGCGCGGGCCGGCGCGGCGCATCTGGCCGGGCGCGACTACGCCAGCCTGTCCACCGGCGAGGCGCGACGGGTGCTGCTGGCACGGGCGCTGGTGCACGCGCCGATGGCGCTGCTGCTCGACGAGCCGGCCGCCGGCCTGGACGTGGTGGCGCGGGCGCGCCTGCTGCGGACCCTGCGTCGCCTCGCGGCCGAGGGCGTGACCCTGCTGCTGGTCACCCACCACGCCGAGGAACTGCTGCCCGAGATCGGCCACGTGGTGCTGCTGCGCGAAGGCCGGGTGGTGGCCGATGGTCCGCGCGCCGGGGTGCTCGTGCCGGAACTGCTGTCGAAGGCCTTCGGTGCGCCGCTGCGGTTCGTCGACGGCGACGTCCCCGCTTTCGTGCCCGCGCCGGAGGCTGGCGATGCCTGAACTGCCCGAAGTCGAGACCACCCGCGCCGGGCTGGCGCCCCACGTCGAGGGCCGGCGCGTGCGTACGGTCACCCTGCGCCGGCCCGACCTGCGCTGGCCGATCCCCCCCGAGGTGGCCGAACGGCTGCCGGGCCAGCGGATCGACGCCGTGCGCCGCCGCGCCAAGTACCTGCTGCTCGACACGTCCGCCGGCAGCGCGCTGCTGCACCTGGGCATGTCCGGCAGCCTGCGCGTGCTGCCGGCCGATGCGCCGCTGCGCGCCCACGACCACGTCGACGTGCTGCTGGAATCGGGCCAGGTGCTGCGCTTCAACGATCCGCGCCGCTTCGGCTGCCTGCTCTGGCAGCCGCCCGGGGAGGTGCATCCGCTGCTGCACGGGCTGGGGCCGGAGCCGCTGTCGGACGCCTTCGACGGCGATTACCTGTTCGCCCGCAGCCGCGGTCGCCAGGCGCCGGTCAAGACCTTCCTGATGGACCAGCGCATCGTCGTGGGCGTGGGCAACATCTATGCCGCCGAAGCGCTGCACGCGGCCGGGATCTCGCCGCTGCGCGCGGCCGGGCGGGTCTCGCGCGAGCGCTACCGCGCGCTGGCCGATGCCGTGCGGCGCATCTTGGCGCAGGCGATCGACCGCGGCGGCACCACCCTGCGCGACTTCCTGGCCCCGGACGGGGCGCCGGGCTATTTCGAGCAGGAGCTGTCGGCCTACGGCCGCGGCGGCGAACCCTGCCCGCGCTGCGGCCGGCCGCTCCGGCAGGCCAGCATCGGCCAGCGGGCGACGGTCTGGTGCGGCCACTGCCAGCGCTGAGCGGGCGCCGATCCCGCGTGCCATGCGCCTTCGCGGTATAGTCCGGGCCGCTGAAGGGAGCACGGCGCCACATGTCCGACACCGCAGATATCACGCTCTGGCTGGACGCGGCCCGCGGCGGCGACCGGGGCGCCCTCGACCAGGTCCTGGCCACGCTGTACCAGGAACTGCACACCATGGCCCGGCGCCAGCTGTCCGGCCAGCTGGGCCAGACCCTCGACGCGACCGCGCTGGTGCACGAGGCCTATCTCAAGCTGATCGGCCGGCGCGAGATCCAGTTCGACGACCGCGCCCACTTCTTCGCCTACGCCGCCTCGGCCATGCGCAGCGTGGTGGTCGACTATGCCCGCCAGCGCCTGGCGCAGAAGCGCGGCGGCGACCTGCACCGCGTCACCGACCTGCCGCACGATCTCGAAGGCGGCCTGCGCATGGACGAGGACATGCTGGCGCTCGACGTCGCCCTCACCCGCCTGGCCGGGGTCGATGCCAAGCTCGCTCAGGTGGTCGAGCTGCGCTATTTCGGCGGGCTGTCCGAGGCCGAGATCGCCACCCTGCTGGACCGCTCCGACCGCAGCATCCGCCGCGACTGGCAGAAGGCGCGGATGTACCTGCTGGCCTCGCTGCAGGGCTGACGCCGCCGGACGTGGACGGCCGGGGGGACCAGGTCTTGCGCAGCAGCCGCGCGGCGTTCCGCGGGCGTGCCTGCGCACGCGGGCCGCGCTGATGGACGCCGAACGCTGGCAGCGCCTGTCGCCGCTGCTCGACGCGCTGCTCGAACTCGACGACGCCGCGCGCGCCAGCAGCCTGGCCTCGCTGCGCGAGGAGGACGCGCAGCTGGCCGACGATCTCGAGGAGCTGCTGGCGCTCGAGGCCGGCAGCGAGGACTTCCTTTCCGAACCGCTGATCACCCCGCACCCGGGCGTGCACGCCGGCGCCAGCGTCGGTCCCTACGAGCTCGAACGCATGCTCGGCGAGGGCGGCATGGGCCAGGTCTGGCTCGCGCGCCGCGCCGACGGCCTGTACGAGCGCCGGGTCGCGCTGAAGCTGCTGCGCCCGGGCCTGGCCGATCCCGGGCTGCGCCTGCGCTTCACCCGCGAGCGCCAGATCCTGGCGCGGCTCGAGCATCCGCACATCGCGCGCCTGCTCGATGCCGGCATCAGCAGCGACAACCAGCCCTACCTGGCGCTGGAGTACGTCGAGGGCGAGCCGATCACCGACTGGTGCCGCGCGCGCGATCCCGGCGTGGTCACCCGCGTGCAGCTGTTCCTGCAGGTGTGCGAGGCGGTGAGCCACGCGCACACCAACCTGATCGTGCACCGCGACCTCAAGCCGTCCAACATCCTGGTCACGCCGCTGGACGACGTGCGCCTGCTCGACTTCGGCATCGCCAAGCTGCTCGACACGCCGGAGCAGTCGCTCGACCACACCCGCACCGGCCTGCGCGCGTTCACCCTGCACTACGCGGCGCCCGAGCAGATCCGCGGCGAGCCGGTCACCACCATGACCGACGTGTATTCGCTGGGCGTGGTGCTGTACGAGCTGCTCGCCGGTCGCAAGCCCTACCAGCTCAAGCGGCCGAGCGACGCGCAGTGGGAAGAGGCGATCCTGACCGTCGACCCGCAGCGGCCGTCGCTGGCGTTGCAGCGCGACGCCGAGGGCAATACCGCGTCCCCCGCGGTACGCCGGCGCGGGCGCGAGGTGGCGGGCGACCTCGACAACATCGTGCTCAAGGCGCTGGGCAAGAAGCCCGAGCAGCGCTACCCGTCGGTCGAGGCGATGGCGCTGGACCTGCAACGCTGGCTGGACGGCAAGCCGGTGCACGCGCGGCCGCAGAGCATGTCCTACCGCATCGGCAAGTACGTCAGCCGCCATCGCTGGGCGCTGTCGACCGCAGCCGCGGTATCGCTGGTGCTGGTGGCGGCGCTGGGCATCGTCGCCTGGCAGGCCCGGCAGGCGGTGAACGAATCCGCGCGCGCCCAGGCCATGCAGAACTTCGTCGTCGGCCTGTTCGAGAATGCCGGCGGCGTGCCCGCGGGCGCGCCGGTGGACATCCACCGCCTGCTCGACGACGGCGAGCGCCGCATCGAGCGCGAACTGGGCAACCAGCCCGTCGCGCGCGCCGAGCTGCTGGGCGTGGTGGCCAGGCTGCGCTCGGGACTGGGCGACTACGCGGCCGCGCACGACCTGCTGCGGCGCCAGGCCACCCTGGTCGACGCGCTGCCCGACGCGCCGCCGAGCCTGCGCCTGCAGTCGGCCACCGACATGGGCCGGGTGCTGCGCCTGACCGGCGATTCCGCGTCCTGCCTGGCGCGGATGCAGCCGCTGCTGGCGCTGGCACGCCGCAGCGAACATCGCCTGCCGCTGCCGGCATCGGCCTTCTACACCCAGCTCGGCCGCTGCCATGCCGCGGCACGGCGCCTGGAGGACGCGCGCGCGCTGTACCTGCGCTCGCTGTCGCTGCGCCGCGACACCCTGCACGACGACGCCGGCGTGGTCGAGAACCTCGGCGACCTGGCCAACCTGCACGCCGCCGCGGGCGACACCGCGCGCGCGCTGGCCGCCTCGCGCGATGCGCTCGCGCTGCTGCGCAGCACTGTCGGCGAGCGCCACCCGCTGGCGATCGACCTGCTGCGGACGCTGTGCTCGTACGAGCGCGAGTCGAGCAACACCGCGGCCGCCGAACGCGACTGCCGCCGGGCCGTGGAACTGGCCCTGGAGCTGCGCGGCGCGCAGCACCACGCCACCATCGACGCGCGCCGCCAGCTGGCCGCGCTGTACGTCGACCAGGGCCGCCTGGCGGACGCGGAAGCCGAGTTCCGCGACACCCTGGCGTGGCTGGTCGCACGGCTTGGACGGGACCATGTCGACGTCGCGCGCGCGCGCGGATCGCTGGCGATCGTCGCCTGGGAGCGGGGCCAGCTGGACGCGGCGCTCGGCGACCTGGCGCGTTCGGTGGCGACCTGGCGCGCGCAGCGCAGCGAGGTGCAGCTGGCCGGTGGCCTGTTCAACCAGGCGATGATGCTGCACAGCGCCGGGCGCGACGCGGAAGCGCTGCCGCTGCTGCTCGAATCGCTGGAACTGCGGCGCGGCGCATACGGCCATGAACATGGCCTGGCGGGCGACACGCTGCGCCTGCTGGGCGAAGTGCAGGCCGCGCTGGGGCGGGACGAGGCGCTGTCCAGCCTGCAGCAGGCACAGGCGCTCACCCGCGCCGGCTACGGCGCCCGGCATTCGCACACCCGGCGCGCGGAGATCTCGCTGGCGCGCTACCAGGCGCAGCGCGGCGACGCGGCCGCCCTGACCCGGCTCGACGCGCTGGCCGAACTTCCGCAGCAGGAAGCCGAACTGCGCAAGGCCGGATGGCTGGCGCGCGCCTACGCGGCCGAGGTGCGCTGCACCACGCCTGCGCAGCGACGGCTCGCCCTGGCCAGTTTGCAGGCGCTGCAGACCCAGGTCGCGCAGGCGCGGCCCGAAGGCGGCGCGCTGACCCGGGAGATCGATGGCCTGCACGCCGCCTGCGTGGGCGGACGCGGCCCCGCGCAGGTGCGCTGATCAGTCCAGCGGCAGCGACGGCTGCAGCGGTTCGATCCGCCCCTCGCCGCGCGAGATCCGCTTGAACTCGGCGCGGCTGACCGACACGTAGCGCTCGTTCCCGCCGATCTCCACCTGCGGCCCTTCGCTCACCGCGAAGCCCTGCCCGTCCACGCGCACCGTCATCGTGGCCTTGCTGCCGCTGTGGCAGATGGTCTTGATCTCGCTGATCTCGTCCGCCCAGGCCAGCAGGTACTGGCTGCCCTCGAACAGCTCGCCGCGGAAATCCGTGCGCAGCCCGTAGCACAGCACCGGCACGCGCAGCGCGTCGACGACCTCGCCCAGCTGCCAGACCTGGGCGCGCCCCAGGAACTGGGCCTCGTCGACGAGCACGCAGTGCAACCGGCCGTGCGCGGCGATGTCGCGCTCGACCAGCGCCTGCAGGTCGTCGTCGCGCCCGAACGCCAGCCCGTCGGCGCGGAGCCCGATGCGCGAGGCCACCGTGCCGCTGCCGGCGCGGTGGTCCAGCCGCGGCGTGAGGATCAGCGTGCGCATCCCGCGCTCGCGGTAGTTGTGCGCCGACTGCAGCAGCGTGGTGGTCTTCCCGGCATTCATCGCCGAGTAGTAGAAGTAGAGCTTGGCCATGCCGGAATTCTACCGCCGGCCCAGCGGGCCCGAGGGGCGCCATGCCCGGTTGCAGGCGGCTGGAACCGCGATCGCCTCCGGGGTGAGGCCGGGCTTCGGGATGGGCGGGTAGAATGCGCGGCCGTCTCCCGCAGTTCCATGATGCACGGCCTCAATCCCCAGCAATCCGCCGCGGTCGCGCACTGCGACGGCCCCCTGCTCGTGCTCGCCGGCGCGGGCAGCGGCAAGACCCGGGTGATCGTGGAGAAGATCGCGCACCTGATCGCCACCGGCCGCTACCCGGCCAAGCGCATCGCCGCGATCACCTTCACCAACAAGTCGGCCAAGGAAATGCGCGAGCGCGTGGCCAGGCGCATCAAGGGCGATGCGGCCGAAGGCCTGACCGTCTGCACCTTCCACGCGCTGGGCCTGCGGATCCTGCAGACCGACCACGCCAAGCTCGGCCTGCGCCGCGGCTTCTCGATCTTCGACAGCGACGACACCCTGGCGCAGGTGAAGGACCTGATGCCGGGCGCCAAGCCCGATGCGGTGCAGGCGATGCAGTCGCTGGTGTCGAACATCAAGAATGCGGGCCTGTCACCGGAACAGGCCGCCGAAGCCGCGCGCAGCGCGCGCGAGCACGAGGCGGCGTCCCTGTACGCGCGCTACCAGCAACGCCTGGCCGCGTTCAACGCGGTCGATTTCGACGACCTGATCCGGCTGCCGGTGCAGCTGCTCGAATCCGACGAGGACGCCATCGCCGGCTGGCGCGAGCGCATCGGCTACCTGCTGGTCGACGAGTGCCAGGACACCAACGACGCGCAGTACCGCCTGCTCAAGGCGCTGGCCGGACCCAAGGCCAACTTCACCTGCGTGGGCGACGACGACCAGAGCATCTACGCCTGGCGCGGCGCCAACCCGGAAAACCTGACGCAGCTGGGCACCGATTATCCGAACCTGGTGGTGGTCAAACTCGAGCAGAACTACCGCTGCTCCAACCGCGTGCTGCGCGCGGCCAACGCGCTGATCGCCAACAATCCCCACGAGCATCCCAAGACCCTGTGGAGCGCGCAGGCCGACGGCGAGCGCATCCGCATCTGGGAATGCCGCGACGCCGCGCACGAGGCCGAACGCGTGGCCGGCGAGATCCACTTCATCGCCACCGCGCGCAAGGCCGAGTGGGGCGAGTTCTGCATCCTGTTCCGCGGCAACCACCAGTCGCGCGCGCTGGAAAAGGCGCTGCAGCTGCTGCGCGTGCCCTACCACCTGTCGGGCGGCACCGCCTTCCTCGACCGCGGCGAGGTCAAGGACGCGCTGGCCTGGTTGAGGCTGCTGGCCAATCCCGAGGACGATTCGGCCTTCCTGCGTGCGGTGCAGTCGCCCGGCCGCGGCATCGGCGCGGCCTCGCTGGCCAAGCTCGCCGAGATGGCCCAGCACGCGCAGCTGCCGCTGTCGCGCGCAGCCGAATCGATGGGACTGCTCAAGCAGCTGCAGCCGCGCATCGCCAACGCGCTGGGCGCGTTCACCGACATCGTGCGCGACCTGCGCCGCGACGCCACCCGGCTGACCGCCGCCGAGCTGGTGCGTGCGCTCAACGAGAAGTCCGGGCTGATCGCCTCGCTGCGCGAGCAGTGCAAGAGCGACGAGCTGTTCCGCATCCGCCGCGGCAACCTCGACGAACTGGCCGACTGGTTCGAAGGCACGCGCAGCGCCGGCCCCGGCGAACTGGCCGCGCAGCTGGCCCTGCTCTCGCACGCCGACAAGGGCGACCCGGGCAACCAGGTGCGGCTGATGAGCCTGCATGCCGCCAAGGGCCTGGAGTTCCGCTACGTGTTCATCGTGGGCATGGACGACAACACCCTGCCGCACGAGGCCAGCCTGGACGAGGGCCGGCTCGACGAGGAGCGGCGCCTGCTGTACGTCGGCATCACTCGCGCCAAGGAGCAGCTGTGGCTGTCCTACAGTCGCGAGGCGCAGCGCTGGGGGGCGAAGCTGCGGCTGGCGCCCAGCCGCTTCTTCGACGAGCTGCCGGCGGCCGAAGTGCAGCGCGACGGCGCCGACCCGGTCGCCGACGCGGCGCGCAAGGCCGAGCGTGCCGACGTCGGCTTCGCCTCGATCCGCGCACTGCTGGGCGACTGAGCGCCGCGCCGGCCCGCAACAACGCTTCGCTACACTCGCCCTCCCGTTCCGGACCCGAGATCCCACGCATGCGCGCGCACGCCTTCGCCGCCCCCCTGATCGCCGCCCTGTTCGTCGCGGGCTGCGCCTCGGTGCCCGCCACGCGCTCCGCGCCGGCCGTCGATGCGCCATCCACGCCCGCCGCGGCAGCGGTGGCCACCGACGACAACCTCAACGCGGTGCTGTGGGTGCAGCGTTCGACCGAGTACCAGGCCAACGCCATCTCGCTGTACCGCGCGGCCACGGCCCGGCTCGACAGCGCCCTGGCCACGCCCGGCTGGGATGCGCTGGTCCCGTCCGAGCGCGCGCAGGCCGCGCCGCTGGCGGACCTGCCGCCCGCGGTGATCATGGACATCGACGAGACCGTGCTCGACAACTCGCCCTACCAGGCCAGGCTGGTCGCGGGCGGCGGCGAGTACGACGAGGCCACCTGGTCGGGCTGGGTCGAGGAGCGCAAGGCCCGTCCCGTGCCAGGCGTGCTGGAGTTCGCCCGCGCCGCTCAGGCCCGCGGCGTGACCATCCTGTACCTGTCCAACCGCGCCCAGCACCTGCAGGACGCGACGCTGGACAACCTGCGCGCGGTCGGCCTGCCGGTGAAGGACGAGAGCGTCTTCCTCGGCCTGGGCACGCAGGTCGACGGCTGCGAGCAGCACGGTTCCGAGAAGCTCTGCCGGCGGCGCCTGGCCGGACGCGACTACCGGGTGCTGATGCAGTTCGGCGACCAGCTCGGCGATTTCGTCGAGGTGGTCGCGAACACGCCGCAGGCGCGCGCCGCGCTGCTGGACGAACACCGGGCCTGGTTCGGCGAACGCTGGTGGATGCTGGCCAACCCGACCTACGGCTCCTGGGAGCCGGCGCTGTTCGACAACGCCTGGCGCGAATCGCGCGACGCACGCCGCCGCCAGAAGCGCGACGCCTTGATCTTGTCCAATTGAATCAACAAGTTGTGCAGCGTGAATTAAAGTATTGCATCAGGTAACGGGGAGGGCTAGGCTGTCCCCGCCACAACAAGTCCTCCGGCTCCGCCGGATTGCGGGAAACCAGCCGGTTTCCCGTTTTTTTTGGGCGCGGAAGCCGGGACCGTGCGACTGCCGATGCGGCCGTCGCTGGACGGATATGGCAGGCGCGCCGCGACCCCGACATCGTTCGCATCCGCCGTGGCTGGTGGCGCGACGGCGGCAAACTCACCCGACAGGCCCCGCGTTCGGCTGACGCCGGCATGTTCGGCGGGCTGGACGATGCCGCACCGCCCGACACCCTCGTACGCTGGCGAGTGACGGTTCCGCGCGGACCCTAGGGTCTACCCGGGGTATCGGCCCGCGAAACGGCGTCGTAGCGTTGAAAAGCCACCGGCCGATGCGCCGGCCCCAGTCGCGGGGTATCGCCATGTCGTCCTTCCCGTCGCTGCACGATGCCCTGTCGTCCCTCCTGCCCGGCGCCCGAGGCGGCCCGGAATGGCTGATGCGCGCCGGCATGCTCGGGGCGGGTGGCGATGTCGTCGACATCGACGACCGTCGCGGCGACCCGGCCCGTGGCCACGGGCCGCACGACGTCGACGTCGACGTCGACGCGGTACCCCGCCCCGCGCACCCGGCCGATGGCGGCAACGGATCCGTGCGTCACGGACATTCGGGCACGGACATTCCGGCGCACGCGCGGCAGGCGATGTCCGACGCCCTGCGCGGGCCGGCGCCGCAGCCCCTGGCACCGCCGCAGGGTCAGGGGCCGCTGGAACCTTCCCTGCACGCGCTGGCGCGCGAGCTGCAGGCGCTTCCGCCCAGCGTGATCCGCCAGCTCAGCGACGCGCTCCACAGCCATCCGGAAGCCCTGCGGGCGCTGCCCGCGCAGCCCGAAGCGCTCGCCGCCGTGCTCGCGCGGGCGACTCCCGACACCACCCCCGCGCCGCATGCCGCCGCTGCGGAAGCGCGCCGGCTGGTCCATGGTGGCGAGGGCGCACACCCGGTCCCGCGCGGCCAGGACGCCGACGCACCGCGCGAGGCCCGCCAGGCCGTGCCGCCCGGCGTGGCCTCGGATCCGCGCGCGGCGGGCGAAACCAGGCCGGCCCTGCCGGGCCAGGACCTGCGTCCCGGCATGCCCCCGGCC
>JAEWZE010000258.1 GCA_023395465.1 Pseudomonadota bacterium | reverse complement strand
CTCGGCGACTGGCTGCGCCCCGGCGACCTGCTCGTGTTCAACGACACCCGGGTGATCCCGGCGCGGCTGTTCGGGCAGAAGGACACCGGCGGGCGGGTCGAGATCCTGATCGAGCGCCTGTTGCCGGGCAACCGGGCGCGTGCGCAGCTGGGCGCGAGCAAGTCGCCGAAGCCCGGTGCGCGCATCGCGCTCGACGCGGGCGGCACGGCCGAAGTGCTCGATCGCGACGGCGGCTTCTACCATCTGCAGTTCGAGGTCGAAGGCGCGCTGGAGTCGTGGCTGCTCGGCGCGGGGCGCCTGCCGCTGCCGCCCTACATCCGTCGCGAGCCGGGCCGCGACGACGCCGAGCGCTACCAGACCGTGTTCGCGCGCGAGGTCGGCGCGGTCGCCGCGCCTACCGCCGGCCTGCATTTTGACGATGCCCTGCTGGCGGCGCTGCGCGAGCGCGGCATCGAGTCCGGCCACGTCACCCTGCACGTGGGCGCGGGCACCTTCCAGCCGGTGCGGGCCGACGACCTGCACCAGCACGCCATGCACAGCGAGTGGCTCAACGTGGGCGCCGGCCTGGTCGCGCAGATCCGGCGCACGCGCGAGGCCGGCGGCCGCGTGGTGGCCGTGGGCACCACCGTGGTGCGGGCGCTGGAAAGCGCGATGGCCGGCGGCGAGCTGCATCCGCATACGGGCGAGACCAGCATCTTCATCTTCCCCGGCTACCGGATCCGCAGCGTCGACGCCCTGCTGACCAATTTCCACCTGCCCGAATCGACGCTGCTGATGCTGGTGTCGGCGTTCGTGGGCCGCGAGCGGATCCTGTCGGCCTATGCGCACGCGGTGCGGCAGCGCTACCGCTTCTTCTCCTACGGCGACGCGATGCTGCTGCTCGGGGACGCGTTCCGGGACTGAACCGGACGCCCGGATTGCCCGCGACCCGTGCCTGCGCCGAAGCGGATGAGTACAATTCTCATTTCCGGGCGCGGCCAGCCGCGTCCGCCCCGATCCGAGGAGTCGATGATGCGTCTTGCCCCTGTCGTCCGCGCGCCCGTGTTTGCGGTCCTGGTCCTGCTGGCCGCCTGTGGCCAGCGCGAGGCGGCGCCGCCGCCGGCTCCGGCCGCGGACGCCGCGCCGGCTGCGTCGGGCGAGGTCAACCTCTACACCACCCGCGAGCCGGGGCTGATCCAGCCGCTGCTGGAGGCGTTCACCGCGTCGTCCGGGATCGAGGTCAACACCGTGTTCGTGCGCGACGGCCTGCTCGAGCGCGTGCGCGCCGAAGGGCAGCGCTCGCCGGCCGACGTGCTGATGACGGTCGACACGGGCAACCTGCTCGACCTGGTCGACAACGGCCAGACCCAGCCGGTCGAATCGCAGATCCTCGCCGACGCCATCCCCGCGCACCTGCGCGGCGCGGACGGCCAATGGTTCGCGCTGTCCCTGCGCGACCGCATCCTCTACGCCGACAAGGACCTGCAGCTCGACGGCTTCACCTACGAGCAGCTGGCCGATCCGCAGTGGAAAGGACGCGTGTGCATCCGCTCCGGCCAGCATCCCTACAATACCAGCCTGATCGCGGCGATGATCGCCCACGCCGGCGAGGAGAAGACCGAAGCCTGGCTGCGCGGGGTCAAGGCGAACCTGGCGCGCAAGGCTGCCGGCGGCGACCGCGACGTGGCCCGCGACATCCTCGCCGGCATCTGCGACATCGGCATCGCCAACGCCTACTACGTCGGCCGCATGAAGAATGCCGAGCCCGGCAGCGAGCAGCACCAGTGGGGCGAAGCCATCCAGGTGGTCCGCCCGACCTTCGCCAGCGCCGCCGACGGCGGCACCCACGTCAACATCAGCGGGGCGGCGGTGGCGCTGCACGCGCCCAACCGCGACAACGCGGTGAAGCTGCTCGAATACCTCGTCTCCGACGAAGCGCAGAGCCTGTACGCCCGGGCCAACTACGAGTATCCGGTGAAGGCCGGGGTGGAGCTCGACCCGGTGGTGGCCAGCTTCGGCGAGATGAAGGTCGACACCCTGCCGCTGACCGAAGTGGCCAGGCATCGCAAGCAGGCCAGCGAGCTGGTGGACCGGGTGGGGTTTGACAACTGATCGAAGCGGACGCGGTCCGGGATTCCGGCGCTGGCCCGGTCCCGACGGCCGGTCTTGCCGAGCGCAGTACGACTCCGGCCGATGCACGCTGACCCGACATCAATGATCGCCGTGGCCGCCGCCGCGCCGCCCCCGCGCTCGCGTGCGTGGCCGCGCCCGGACGGCTGGCTGCTGGCCGCGGTCGGGTTCGCCGTGGCCGTGGTGCTGCCGCTGCTGGCGCTGGCGTGGACGGCGGTGCAGGGCTCCGAGGGGTTGTGGTCGCACATCGCCGGCCACGTGCTGCCGCGGGCGACGTGGAACACCTCGCTGCTGCTGCTGGGCGTGGGCGCGCTGGTGGTTTCGATCGGCACCGGCGCGGCCTGGCTGGTGACCGCCTACGAGTTCCCCGGGCGCGGGGTCATGGCCTGGGCGCTGCTGCTGCCGCTGGCGGTGCCGACCTACATCGTCG
>JAEWZE010000254.1 GCA_023395465.1 Pseudomonadota bacterium | reverse complement strand
CGATGCTCTACATCGGCTACATCGGCTTCGTGGTGCCGTTCGCGTTCGCGATCGCGGCCCTGCTCGAGGGCAAGGTCGATGCGCGCTGGCAGCGCTGGACGCGGCCGTGGACCAACGTGGCCTGGGGCTTCCTCACCATCGGCATCGCGCTGGGTTCGTGGTGGGCCTATTACGAGCTGGGCTGGGGCGGCTGGTGGTTCTGGGATCCAGTCGAGAACGCCAGCTTCATGCCGTGGCTGGCAGGCGCGGCGCTGATCCACTCGCAGGCGGTGACCGAGAAGCGCGGCAGCTTCGGCGGCTGGACCCTGCTGCTCGCGATCGCCACGTTCTCGCTGTCGCTGCTGGGCGCGTTCCTGGTGCGCTCGGGGGTGCTGACCAGCGTGCATTCATTCGCCGCCGATCCCTCGCGCGGCCTGTTCATCCTCGCCTTCCTGGCCGCGGTGATCGGTGGCGCGCTGGTGCTGTACGTGCTGCGCGCGCCGCGCCTGCCCGAGGGCAGGCCGTTCGCGCCCGCCTCGCGCGAGACCCTGCTGCTGGTCAACAACCTGCTGCTCACCGCGGCCTGCGCGATGGTGCTGCTGGGCACGCTGTATCCGCTGCTGGCCGATGCGCTCGACCTGGGCAAGGTGTCGGTCGGCCCGCCCTACTTCGGCACGCTGTTCCTGCTGCTGATGGCGCCGCTGGTGCTGCTGGTGCCGTTCGGCCCGCTCACGCGCTGGCAGCAGGAGCAGGCCTCGAAACCCGTTGCGATGCTGCTGCCATGGCTCGGGCTGGCGCTGGTGCTGGCGACGATCGCCTGGTTCATGGCGCCGCAGGGCGCGCCCAAGACCGCAGCGGCCGTCTTCGCCTCGGCCTGGATCGCGCTGGGCACCCTGCGCTTCGTGTGGACGCGGGTGCGTGCCGCGGGCCGCACGTTCACGCCCGAGATGCTGGGCATGGTGCTCGGCCATCTCGGCCTGGCGGTGTTCGTGGCCGGCGCGCTGATGGTCGAAGCGCAGGACGTGCAGACCGAGGTGGCCATGTCGCCCGGGCAGACGGTGGAGATCGGCCGCTACGCCTTCCGCTTCGATGGCGTGGAGCGGCTGCCCGGCCCCAACTACGTCGCCGACCGCGGCCTGGTGCAGGTCTCGCGCGGCGACCGGCGGCTCGAACTGCTGCATCCGGAAAAGCGCTCCTACGCGTCGGGCGGTCAGGTGATGACCGACGCCGGCATCCACGCCGGCATGTTCGCCGACGTGTTCGTGGCGCTGGGCGAGCCGCTGGGCGGGGACGCCTGGGCGGTGCGCCTGCAGATCAAGCCGCTGCTGCGCTGGATCTGGGCAGGCGCGTTCCTGATGGCGCTGGGCGGTTTCGTCACGGCCGTCGACAGGCGTTTCCGCAAGGTCGGCGGCCGCGGCAGCGACGCATCCGCGAACACGCAGGTCGAAGCTCCAGGCCATGATCCAGGCCAGGCGCCGGGGCTTGCGCCCGCGCGCGGAGGAGAAGGCTGATGGCACCGCGCACCCTGTCCGCCGTGGTGATCGGCGTGGTGTTCCTCGGGCTGGTGGGCCTGCTGCTCTACGGCGTGCTGGTGTCCGACCGCGCCGACCGCGAAGCCCTGCCCTCGCCGCTGATCGGCAAGCCCGCGCCCGAGTTCGAGCTGCCGATCCTGCACCAGCCCGGCAAGCTGTTCTCCTCGGCCGACCTGCGCGGCCAGCCCTACCTGCTCAACGTCTGGGGCAGCTGGTGCCCGGGCTGCCGCGTCGAGCATCCGGTGATCACCCGCTTCGCCGAAACCAAGCGCGTGCGCGTGGTCGGCTACAACTGGAAGGACGAGCACGCCGACGCGATGCGCTGGCTCGAGCAGTTCGGCAATCCCTACTGGCTGGTGCTGGTGGACTACGACGGCCGCAAGGCGATCGACTGGGGCATCTATGGCGCGCCGGAGACCTTCCTGGTCGATGCGCAGGGCATCGTGCGCTGGAAGCACGTCGGTCCGGTGGACGACACGGTGATCGCCGAAAGCCTCGGCCCGGCGCTGGACAGGCTCGGAGTCGCGCCATGAACGCGGGCCTGATGCGCCGCTGTCGCGCGCCGCTGGCCTGGCTGCTGGCGGCGCTGCTGCTGGCGCCCGGCCTGGCCGCCGCGCAGGCCGTGCGCGATGCCGCGCCGCTGGAGTTCCAGGATGCCGCCGAGGAGCGCCGCTTCCACGCGCTTGTGGCGGAACTGCGCTGCGTGATGTGCCAGAACCAGTCGCTGGCCGATTCCAATGCCCAGATCGCCCACGACCTGCGCCGCGAGGTCTTCGACCTGATGCGCAGCGGGCGCAGCGACGAGGAGATCCGCAGCTTCCTGGTCGATCGCTACGGCGAGTTCGTGCTGTACCGCCCGCGCTTCAGCGGGCACACCGGCCTGCTGTGGCTGGCGCCGGGACTGCTGCTGCTGGTCGGCGGCGTGGTGGTGGTGCGCATCGTGCGTGCGCGCGGCAAGCGGCCGCTGCCGGTCGAAGAGGAGCAGGAGTGGTGAGCGTGGCGATGCTGTACGTGGGACTGGTCCTGGCCGCGCTGGCCATGGCGGCCTTGGTGGCAGCACCGCTCCGGCGCGGCGCGCCGCGGCTGTTCGGCGGCATCGTGCTGCTGGTGCCCGTGCTCGCCTTCGCGCTGTACCGGATCGTCGGCACGCCGGCGGCGCTGGATCCGGAAGCGGCCGCCGCGGCCGCCGAACGCGCCGCGCCCACCATGGAAGAAGCCATCGCCGAACTCGAGGCCGCGCTGCAGCGTGATCCCGCCCAGCCGGAGGGCTGGCGGCTGCTGGCCCGCGCCCATGCCGCGCAGGGCAACCGCGCCAAGGCGCGCGACGCCTACATGTCGGCGCTGGAACAGATCCCGGACGATCCGGACCTGCTGATCGAAACCGCCCAGGCGCGCGCCCAGGCCACGCCCGGCAACCTGTTCGACGACGAGGCGCTGGCCCAGCTGCGGCGTGCGCTCGCGCTGGATCCGGGCAACCAGCGCGCGCAGTGGTTCATCGGCGTGGTGCAGCGCCAGCGCGGTGAGGATGCGCAGGCGGTCGCGACCTGGGAGGCGCTGCTTCCCGAACTCGATGCCGAGACCGCGACCGCGCTGCGCGCGCAGATCGACCAGGCGCGTGAAGCGGCGGGCATGCCGCCGGCGCCGCCGATGGCACCGTCCAGCGAAGCGCCCGGCCAGACCGCGGCAGCTGGCGGGACGACCGCCACGCCCGGGTTGCGCGTCCGCGTCGCGCTCGATCCGGAGTTCGCCGCGCGCGTGCGCCTGCGCGGCGACGCCGTCGTCTTCGTCATCGCCCGCGCTGCCGGCGGCCCGCCGATGCCGGTCGCGGTCGAGCGCCACACCCTGCAGGACCTGCCGCTGGACATCGTGCTGGACGA
>JAEWZE010000159.1 GCA_023395465.1 Pseudomonadota bacterium | reverse complement strand
GCTGGACCCTGTTCTACTGGGGCTGGTGGATCGCGTGGTCGCCGTTCGTGGGCATGTTCATCGCGCGCATCTCGCGCGGGCGGACCGTGCGCGAGTTCGTGGTCGGCGTGCTGCTGGTGCCGCTGGGTTTCACCTTCCTGTGGATGACGATCTACGGCAACAGCGCGCTGTACCAGGTCATGTCCGGGCAGTCGCCCGGGCTGGTCGACGCGGTGAGCGCCGACACCTCGGTGGCGCTGTTCCAGTTCCTGGAGGCGTATCCGCTGCCGCTGCTCACCTCGGCGGTCGCGACCCTGCTGGTGGTGGTCTTCTTCGTGACCTCGACCGATTCGGGCGCGCTGGTGATCGACATGCTCTCGTCCAGGGGCGAGGCGCAGTCGCCGGTGTGGCAGCGCATCTTCTGGGCGCTGCTGGTCGGTGCGATCGCGATCGCGCTGCTGATCGCGGGCGGGCTGGAAGCGCTGCAGGCCGGCACGATCGCGAGCGCGTTCCCCTTTACCTTCGTCATGCTGCTGATGGCATGGGGCCTGCTGCGGGCGATGCAGCTGGACGTGGCCAAGCGCCAGACGACCCGGGCCGCGCGGCTGACGCCGCTGGCCGGTGCGGCCGTCGACTGGAAGGCGCGCCTGCGCGGGCTGATGCAGAGCCCGACCCGGGCCGAGGTGCTGCGCTATCTGCACGGCACGGTGCGTCCCGCGCTCGACGCGGTGGCGGCCGAACTGCGCAGGCAGGGCCTGGAAGTCCGGGTGGACAGCGGCGAGGACGGCCGCGCCTGGCTCGAGGTGGGCCATGGGGCGGAGATGGACTTCTTCTATTCGGTGCGCCCTGTGCCGTATGAGCCGGCCGAGTTCATGCTCCAGGATCCGCGCCGCCGTTCCAGCGACGAGGACCGGTTCTTCCGCGCCGAAGTCCACCTGCGCGAAGGCGGACAGGATTACGACGTGATGGGCTGGGGCCGCGACGAGCTGCTGCACGACGTGCTGGACCAGTACGAGCGGCACATCCATTTCCTCAACGTCGTGCGTTGAGTGGCGTGGAGCGGGTCGTCGCGTTTGCGCGCGGCGCAGCGCTCCGGCACGCCCTGCGGGACGGCTGCGCGATCGCGTACCGCGCGCCGGAGCGCCGGGGCGCTGTTGCCCCGCGCCCCTTGAGCAGGGCGCGTCAGCCCATGGCGTGTTGCGGCCGGCGCACGGCACGCACGACCTTGCCCGAGCCGCCGCCGCAATAGAACAGGTCGCCACCGTCGGATTCCAGGCCGCTCACGCCGATGCCGTCGGGCAGGCGCAGGCGTTCGAGCACGGTGCCGTCGCCGGGATCGATGCGGCGCAGTTCGCTCTCGTCGTTCTCCCAGGTGCCGTGCCACAGCGCATCGCCCACCCAGCTGACCCCGGTGACGTAGCGGTCCGAATCCAGGCTGCGCAGGATCTTGCCGGTCTCCGGATCGATCTGGTGGATGCGGCGGCCCTGGTACTCGCCCACCCAGAGGTGGCCGTCGGCCCAGGCCAGGCCCGAGTCGCAGCCTTCCGATGGCGCGGGAATGCTGTGCAGCACGGTGCCGGTGGCAGGGTCGATCTTCTCGATGCGCTTTTCGGCGATCTGGTAGAGGTGGGTGCCGTCGAAGGCGGTGCCGGCGTCGCAGTTGCGTTCGATCGCGCGGGTGGTCTCGCCGGTGTGCGGATCGATGGCGAACAGGCGCGGGCCGGTCGCGGCCCAGACGTGGCGACCATCGAAGCTCACGCCGTGCACGGCCTCGGCGCCGTCGAAGGGGCCGTACTCGCGGACGATCTCGGCGGGACGGGTGGGCGCGGGCCGGGCAGTGGTCCGGATGTCCATGGGAACCTCGTGGGATGCGCGCCGGGACTGGCGCCGTGGATCCGACTCTAGGCAGCCGGCGCCACGACCGGGAGTAACAATGTCGTCGCGAAACCGGCCAGCGGCGGCGCCAGCCAGCGGCGCGCGCGGCCGCGTCCCACCGCGCGCGCGTGGCCGGTCTCGGCCAGCGTGGCGAGTGCGCGCTGCACGCTGCGCGGGCTGGCGTCGAGCGCCAGTGCGAGCGCGGCGGTGGACCAGGCTTCGCCATCGGCCAGCAGGGCGCGCAGCGCGGCCTGTGCGCCGTCGATGGGCGGTTCGAGCACCACCACGCGGCGCGCGTCCTGCGGGTGCAGCACGAATCCGCGGGCGCTGGCCTCGATGGCGGCCCAGGGGGCGAGCAGGGCGCGAAGACGTCCGATTTCCACGCGCAGTCGCGCGCGATGGGTTTCGTCGAACTGTTTCGCGCGGAACGCCGCGGCGATCAGCGCATCGCGGGGCGCCTCGCCCGGCCACGCCGCGGCCAGCGTGCGGACCAGCGCGAACAGCACCGGGCGCGCGGCAAGCGGCAGCCAGGCGCTGCCCACGCGCACGCGCCGGCGGCAGCCATCCAGCACCAGCGCGTTGGAGGCGAACAGTGCTTCGACTTCGTGCAGCTGCAGCGTACGCAGTCCATCGGCCTCGTGCCGGCGCGCCACCGGCTGTTGCAGTTGCGCCTGCAGCGCGGCGACCTCCGCCTGCAGGGCGGGGATGCCCGCGCGTGCAGCGGCGGCCTGGGCCTGCGCCAGGGCCTCGCGCGCCGGCTGCGTGCGCACCGCGCGCAGCGCCAGCTCGGCGGCGGCGAGGTTGGTTACCGCGGCCAGCGCGGCGGGCAGCGCGGTGCCGTCGAGGCGGGCGAGGGCGGCGCGCGCCTCGTCCAGTCGGCCGAGCAGCAGCAGGCGGCGCACCGCCACCACCCGCGCATGCGCGGCATTGGCGTGGTCGCCGCCTTGCTCCAGCGTGGTCGTGGCCCGGACCAGGGACTGTTGCGGGCGGTCGAGTTCGCGCAGGGCCAGCGCGATTTCCGCGTCGGCCACCACGCAACGCGCCTGCGCCAGGCAGTGGCGCGGGCCGAAGCCGCGCGCGGCTTGACCCAGCAGCTCGCGCGCCCGCGCCAGCTCGCCCAGCCGCGCCATCGCGGTGCCGCGCAGGGCCAGCGCCGGCGGATCGTCGCGCAGCGACACGCGCTTGAGCGCGCCGAGCGCATCGCCGGCGGCGAGCGCGCGCGCGGCGGCGGCGATCAGGGCGTCCATGCGGCGAGCCTAGCGCGGCGGCGCCGGGCCAGCCTGCTTCTGCGCCGCGGTGACGCGCAATGACAGGACGCGGCCACGCAGCCCCACCGCGTGCGGGCAGGCGTCCCCTGGCGCGTCAAATTCCCGCCGTGGGAGCGGTGGTTGCGAAGGGCTTGTCCCCTGCGCCGGCGGCAGGGCCCACGGCTTGTCGTCGTCCCGACCGGCCCGTGGCTCGACATCCTCTCCACATCCCTGCATCCGGAATGAACAAATCCATGAATTCGTTCGGATTTCATGCAGCTGGCCCCACCTCGGCACGTACCTTGCTTCATTCCATGCGCCGACGTATGTCTGCAGCCCCCGGCGGGGTGTGCAGACGGGTCCGGCGCCCCCGAAAGCAGTCTGGAGTTGCCATGTCCCGCCACCACAACCACGCCACCGTGATCGACGGCCCCTGGCGGGCCGCGGCCCCCGCCGCGAAGCCCGTCACCCGCGAGCGCCGCAAGCGCGCGACGCCGGCCGAATCCGATGCCCTGCGTGAAGGCCTGACGCCGGAGCAGCTGGTCACGCTCGAGGCGATGGAAATCTTCCGCTGGCGGCTGGCCTTCGTGCGCCGGCCGCTGTTCCAGGCGCCGATCCCGGTGCTGTTCGACAAGGACGAAACGCGCCACGTCGTGATCCGCGAGGACGGCACGCTCGACGAGCAGCCGACCCTGCGCCTGCGGTCCTGACGCAGCCCCCGGCGCGCCTCCCGTGCCGGGACGATTCAACACGCGCCCGCGGCGCGCCGCGTCTCAGCTTGCGTTCGCCGCCTGCACGTGCCCGGGCCTGCGCACCAGCAGCACCGGCACCGGTGCGATCCGCACCACCTGTTCGGCATCGCTGCCCAGCAGCAGCCGGTCCATGCCGCGGCGGCCGTGCGTGCCCAGCAGCACCAGGTCGCAGTGCGATTCGCCGGCCAGGCGGACGATGGCCTCCGACACGCGTTCGGTGGTGTGCTCCAGCAGGATGGTCTCCACCTCGATGCCCTCGCCGCGCAGCCGCGCGGCCGCCGTGTCGAGGATGGCGCGCCCGGATTCGCGCATGCGCGGCAGCACGTCGTGGACGTAGATCTCGGCTGGCTCGAAGCCGCTGATGTGCCTGAAGGTTTCCAGCACGTGCAGCAGCACCACGCTGGCGCCGGCCAGCCGCGCGAGGCAGGCGGCGTGGTCGAGGGCGAGCTGTGAGGTTTCGGTGCCGTCGAGGGCGACCAGCAGTCGGGAATACATGGGAGCGCTCCTTGGGCCGGAGGTGAGTGGAAGCCGCCTGCCGCAACGCGGCAGCGATGCGGCGTCCTGCGATGACGGCACCTGGCAGAGGCTACGCGTTCTGACGGTGACCGGGCACGACGCCGAGACCCCGCGTGGTGTCCGTGGCCGTCCGCCCAATGCCGCACGTGGACGCGCTGCGACATCTGGTCCACCCCTGCCAGCGCCCCGCGGGGGGATACTGCGGGCACGGCTGGCGCGCGACGCCAGCGGTGTCCGCGCACGGAGGAGTCCGGCATGAACAGCGTTCTGCAGTCTGCGTTGGCGCGTCCCCCGCGCCTGGGCGCGGCCACCCTGGTGGGCCTGCTGGCGCTGGCCAGCTTCGCCGCGCTGCTGGCCGGGCTGCCACCGGGCAGCCGCCTGGTGATGGGGTCGCTGGGGCTGGGGTCCGGCGTCACCGCGGTGGCGCTGATGGGCGCAGCGGCGGTGCTGGCCGCACGCTGGCCGTGGGTGGAGTCGCTGTTCGGGGGACTCGACCGCGTCTACGAGGCGCACAAGTGGCTGGGCGTGTGGGCGCTGGTGTTCGCCAGCGTGCACCTGGTGCTGCAGAGCGGCCACGAGGGCTGGGAGGTGGCGCCCATCCTGCAGCTGCCGCGCCCGGCGACGCGCATGGTGCGGCAGCTGAGTTTCGTGGCGGTGATGGTGATCGTGCTGCTGGCGCTCAACCGCAGCATTCCGTATCGCGTGTGGCGCTGGTGGCACAAGCTGTCGGGACCGCTGTTCCTCATCGTGGTGCTGCACTGGCTGAGCTTCCGCTCGCCCATCGCGCTGGCCAGCCCGGCGGGGGCATGGCTTGCCACGGTTTCGGCGCTCGCTGTGGTGGCCGCCGCCTACAAGTTGCTGCTGTATCCGGCGCTGGCGCGCCACGCCGAGTACAGGCTCGAATCGGTGTCGTCCAACGACACGGCGGTGTACCTGCAGTTCGTGCCGACGGGCAAGGCGATCCCGTTCGTCGCCGGGCAGTTCGCGTTCGTCGCGTTCAAGCACGATGGCCTGCGCGAGCCGCATCCCTACACCATCGCCAGCGCGGCCGGCGCCGACGGACGCATCGCCTTCATGGTGCGCGCGCTGGGCGACTACACCGCGCGCATGGTGAAACAAGTGCAGCCGGGACTGCTGGCCGACGTGTACGCGCCGTTCGGCCGCTTCCGGCGCAAGCCCGACGGCCGCACCGAGATCTGGATCGCCGGCGGCGTGGGCATCACCCCGTTCCTGGCCTGGCTGCAGGACCCGGTCCAGGCGCCGTCCGCCCCCGTCACCCTGTTCGACTTCACCACGCCCGGGCGCGAGCTGCCCGGCGCCATCGACCTGCCGGCGCTGGCGCAGGCGCGCGGGGTGGAACTGATGGAGGTGACGACCGGCCCGGCGACGCCGGCCTTCCGCGAGCGCTTTGCCGCCATCGTGGCGCAGGCCGGCAAGGAGGGGGTGCAGGTCAATGTCTGCGGCCCGAAGGGTCTGCTGGACGCGGTGCGTTCGCTGATGCGCCAACACGGCGTGGACGAGCGCAACCTGCGGCACGAGCTGTTCGCGTTCCGCTGAGCGGGCGCGGCCCGGCGCGGTGGCCTGACAAACGGGCCTCAGCGCCCGCGCCCGTCGTGGAACCGGAGGCAGCCAGGCGCTGCGCCGGTATCATGGCGACCACGTCGTACGGGAGATCGCCATGGCCAAGGGCAATCCGCTCCAGGAACAGCTGCTCAAGGCCGGCCTGGTCAAGAAATCGAAAGTCTCGCAGGTGGCCCGCGAGCAGCACCAGGCGCGCATCGGCAAGGCGGCGTCCACCGCGGCGGAGATCGAGCGCGAGGCGCAGCGTGCGCGCGAACAGAAGGTCGAGCGCGATCGCGCGCTGGAGGCCGGGCGCAAGGCGCAGGCGCGCCAGCGCGAGCTGCAGGCGCAGGCGCGGCAGATCATCCGCGACAAGCGCGTGCCGCGCAGCGGCGAGAGCGAGTACCGCTTCAGCGCCGATGGCGCCATCCGCACCC
>JAEWZE010000099.1 GCA_023395465.1 Pseudomonadota bacterium | reverse complement strand
GCGCTGATCTCCGCGCTGAAGGAAGCCATCGGCCCGCGCCTGGGCGAAGCCTTCCAGGTGCGCGACAAGCTGCAGCGCCGTGACGCCATCTCGGCGATCAAGAAGGACGTGTTCGAAGCCCTGGCGGGCCGCGTGGCCGCCGAAGGCTGGAACCCGGCCGAGCTGTCGAAGGAATTCGGCGAGCTGGAATACCGCACCATGCGTGACTCGGTGCTGGACACCAAGGTCCGTATCGACGGCCGTGCGCTGGACACCGTCCGCCCGATCGCCGTGAAGACTGGCGTGCTGCCGCGTACCCACGGTTCCTCGCTGTTCACCCGCGGCGAAACCCAGGCCATCGTGACCATCACCCTGGGCACCGCCCGTGATGGCCAGGTCATCGATGCCGTTGCCGGTGAGTACAAGGAAAACTTCCTGTTCCACTACAACTTCCCTCCGTTCTCGGTGGGCGAGTGCGGCCGCATGATGGGCCCGAAGCGCCGCGAAATCGGCCACGGTCGTCTGGCCAAGCGCGGCGTGCTGGCTGTCATGCCGTCGCTGGAAGCCTTCCCGTACACCATCCGCGTTGTTTCGGAAATCACCGAGTCGAACGGTTCCTCGTCGATGGCCTCGGGCTGCGGCTCGTCGCTGGCGCTGATGGACGCCGGCGTGCCGGTGAAGGCCCCGGTGGCAGGCATCGCCATGGGTCTGGTCAAGGAAGGCGACCGTTTCGTGGTCCTGTCCGACATCCTGGGTGACGAAGATCACCTGGGCGACATGGACTTCAAGGTGGCCGGTACCGCTGAGGGCATTTCCGCCCTGCAGATGGACATCAAGATCGAAGGCATCACCGAAGAGATCATGAAGCAGGCCCTGCAGCAGGCCAAGGCTGGCCGTCTGCACATCCTGGGTGAAATGGCCCACGGCCTGACCGCTCCGCGTGAGGAGCTGTCGGACTACGCGCCGCGCCTGCTGACCATCAAGATCCACCCGGACAAGATCCGCGAAGTGATCGGCAAGGGCGGCTCGACCATCCAGGCCATCACCAAGGAAACCGGCACCCAGATCGACATCCAGGACGACGGCACCATCGTCATCGCGTCGGTCAACGCCATCGCTGCCCAGGCTGCCAAGGCCCGCATCGAGCAGATCACCTCGGACGTCGAGCCGGGCCGCATCTACGAAGGCAAGGTCGCCAAGATCATGGACTTCGGTGCGTTCGTTACCATCCTGCCGGGCAAGGACGGCCTGGTCCACGTGTCGCAGATCTCCAGCGAGCGCGTCGAGAAGGTCGGCGACAAGCTGAAGGAAGGCGATGTGGTCAAGGTCAAGGTGCTGGAAGTCGACAAGCAGGGCCGTATCCGCCTGTCGATGAAGGCCATCGAGGAAGGCGAGGGCGGGTCGGCCGGCTGAGGCGCGACCGTCTTCGACACAGGAAAAGCGGGCTTCGGCCCGCTTTTTTTGTGCCCGTCCGATGCCGGTCCCGGGTTTCGGCACCCGCGTCGCGGCGGTCACGTCCGCCGCATGCGACGGCAGGCATCCAGGTACGCGCAGCGTTCCGCGCTTCGGAAAAGAAGCGGCGGATCGACATACCGCGGGGAACGGGCAGGGGCGACCGGACGCCGCCCCTGCATCAGGCGCTACAGCCGGTGCTGCTGCATCAGCCGGTAGAGCTTCAGCCGCAGGCGCAGCAGCGGCTGCGAGAGGCGCGTGGGCATGCGCACCGTGCCGCGACGATGGCGGATCGGTGACGACACGGCGGGCGCGGCACCGCCGGTGCCGGACGGAGATACCGCCGACGGCGCGGTGCGGATATCGGCGGGCGCCGACTGCGGGACCTGTCGCACCGGTTCGGGCGCCGGTGCCGCCGCCGCGCCGGTGCCGGCGAACAGCCCCAGTGCGCTGTAGCCGCTGTAGCCGGGGAACACCTCCGCGGTGCGGACGTGCCCGACCCGCTTCTGCAGCAGTTCGGTGAACACGCGGCGGAAGTCGGTGGTGACCGGCACGTCGCCGAAATAGGGCGAGAGGATTTCCGGATTCAGCCCCGGCCAGGTGCCGTAGAAGCGCCGTCCGTTCACCGGGCCACCCAGCACCAGCAGCGGGTTGCCGTAGCCATGGTCGGTGCCGCCGCTGCCGTTCTCGCGCACGCGCCGGCCGAACTCGGACTGCACGACCACCGTCACCCGGGCCATCTCGCCGGTGGCCGCGAGCTCGCCGTAGAACGCGGCCAGTGCCTGCGACAGATCGCCGACGCGGCCGTGGAAGTAGCCGCCGCCGTTGTTGCCCTGGCCCTCGTGCGTATCCCAGCCGCCGAGGTCCACGGCCGCATAGCGCAGCCCGAGGTTGAAGCGGATCGACTGCGCCACCGTCCACAGCTGCCGGGCGAAGGTCGAGGTCGGCCAGGAGGCGGGCAGGGTCGAGCTGTAGGCCTGGGTCGCGACCGTGCGCAGCGCGCCGTGCGCGGCCCGGCCGCTGTGTTCGACGCCCACGTTGCCGCGCCACATGTCGGCCAGGGTTTCGTTGACGCCCTTGAACCCGGCGGGCGAGCTGTCGCGCACGCGCTGCCACGCGTAGGAACCCGAGTTCAGCTCGAAATCGGTGGGGCTGCCCATCGTCAGCGCCTGGGTGGCGCCGAGCAGGTTGGCCGGCAGCCGGCTGTTGACCGCCAGCGCCGGCATCACCACGTTCGACGAGGCGCCGGGTTGCGTCTCCCAGGCGCGGGCGATCCAGCCGGTGCCGTTGCCCTTGCTGCCCGGCGTGCCGAAGTCCAGGTATTGCTGGGCGTCGAAATGGCTACGCGTCACCGTGGTCTGCATGCCGCAGCAGTGCACGATGGCGAGCTTGCCGTCGACCCAGATGTCGCGCAGCCCGCTGGCCGCCGCATGCAGGCCGAAGCCGGTGGCCGAACCGTTGGCCAGGGTGAGCGGCAGGGCGGCGTTCTCGCCGCTGACCGGCACCCGGATATCGGGCCGGGCCTGCTCGTAGTGGTCGCGGTCGTTGCCGGAAACGGGCAGCACCAGGTTGAGGCCGTCGATGCCGCCGCGCAGGAACACGTGCACGATGGTGTCGTAGCCGTTGACTGCGGCCTGGGCGTGGCCGCCGAAGAACAGGGCGGGGCCGGCGGCGCCGGCGACTGCGGCGGCGCTGCAGCCCTTGAGGAAGCCACGGCGATCGAGTTCGATGGTCATGGTCGGGTCCTCAGCGGCTCAGGAATTCGGGCGACATCAGGATCAGCGACACCATGCTGCGCAACCGTTCGTGGTTGTAATGGCGCTTGAGATCGC
>JAEWZE010000083.1 GCA_023395465.1 Pseudomonadota bacterium | reverse complement strand
ATGCGCCGACAGCGGGTCACCGAAGGGGAACTTCGCGCCGCCGTGAGATCCGCAGGTCATGCATCGATGGAGGAGGTCGACGCGATCGTGCTGGAGACCGATGGCAACTTCAGCGTCGTCAGTTCCGGCCTGGGCGGCTCATGCAGTGCGCTGGCCGACGTCGAAGGCGTGGAGATCGAAGCGAAGCGCAACTAGACACAAAGTATCGGGAACCAAGACGCTTCTGCCGAGATCTGTTCGAAGTTGCCGTGCGCTCGCGTCTGATATCGCTGGGCAGCGATGCAGCGATGCAATGACATAGCTTCGTCAACTGCGTTTCGACCGTGCAGGTGTCCCGGCAGCGGGGCCTATACTGCCCGCTCATCCCTGCATGGAGCACTCATGCCCATTCGCCTGCCATCCGTCGCCATTCTCGCCACGCTGCTGGTGTCCGCGCCTGCCATGGCCAGCGACCTGCCAGCCCAGGACCCGGTCGGTTTTGCCGCGCGCCAGGCCATCCCGGCGACGCTGACGCTGAACTACTCGGAGGACGGGCGCGACGCGCGCCGCACGGCGGTGCGCAACAACTACCGGCCCAAGGTGGTGTTCGGCGGCCGCGAGGTGATCTGCATGATGCGGATGGAACCCGGTACCTCGATCGCGCCGGGCGAGTCCGGCGAGGTGCGCCTGGATTGCAAGGATCCGGTGGCCGTGGCGCGCGGGGGCGTGCGGCACGTCGTGCGCGAAGGCGGCAAGGACGTCGGCTTCGTCGATGTCGACCTGCCGCCGCTGCCGTAGGCGGTGGACCAGGCGGGAATGGAAGAGAGGGAGCGGGGAACAGCCGGATCGATCCAACCTGGCCCGGTCCGGCGGCACTTGCAGACTGTCGTGCCCGGCATGTCGGGTCTCCGGCAGCGGAGATGGCGCGTGCGCACATCAATCCTGGCGGTGATCCTGTGCTGGCTGTTTGCCGGTACCGCCGCATTGGCCGGCGACGCGCGGGGCGATGCGCCGCGCCTGCTGGCGATCACCATCGACGACCTGCCCTGGGCGGTGATGGACGGACTGTCCGAAGCGCAGCTCCAGTCCCGTCATGAACGCCTGATGCGGCAGCTCGACCTCGCCGGCGTGCCGGTCACCGGCTTCGTCAACGAGGGGAAGCTCGAGGTCGATGGAAAGGTCGACCCGCAGCGACTGGCGCGGCTCGAGGACTGGCTCACGCGCGGCCATGCGCTGGGCAACCACACCCATGGCCACGTCGACCTGCATGCGGTTGGACTGGAGGCGTTCCAGCAGGACGTGCTGCGCGGGGAGCGGCAGCTGCGGCCAATGCTGGCGGCGCATGGCACCGCGCCGCGCTGGTTCCGGCATCCGTACCTGCGCGCAGGAAGGACACCGCGGGACCGCGCTGCGCTCGATGCCTTCCTCGCGAAGCACGGCTACCGGGTCGCGCCGGTCACCGTCGACAACAGCGACTGGCTATGGGCAGCGGCCTATCGCAACGTGCTCGACGGCCTGTCGAACGAGGCAGCACGGGAACGCATGCTGGCCCGGCTGCGCACGGACTACGTGCCCTACATGCTCGACAAGATCGACTATTTCGACCGGCAGTCGCGGCAGTTGCTGGGACGTTCGATTGCGCAGATCTGGCTGCTGCATGCCAACGAACTCAATGCGGAGGTCTTCGGCGAACTCGTCGAAGGCGCACGCGCGCGCGGCAATCGAATCGTGGGGCTGGACGAGGCGATGCGCGATCCGGCTTACGCGCGCGGTGCCGAAGGGTACGACGGCCCGCGCGGACCGAGCTGGCTGCATCGCTGGGCGATCGGAGCCGGCAAGCAGCCCGGATTCTTCACCGGTGAACCGGAAACCCCGGCCTGGGTCGTCGCGCTTGCCGGTTTCGATTCGGAGTAGCCAGGTGCGGCGGCGGGCGGGGCGTCCGGTCCCCGGCTTGCCCGTCGGGCAAACAGCCGGGGGCTTGCGGGAGCAGCGGACCTGGCCCCGATCGGCACTCCATCAGCCCCTTCTCTCCCATCGGAAAGGCCTATGCGGGCCTCAAGCCTGGAAGGAGCGCAGCGTTCCGCCCTTCCGGCACGGACTTCGCCACGTGAGGGCCAGGCAGTCCCGCGCCTCACCAGTCCGTCGGCGCGTAGTCCTTCAGGAACTGGCCCCACACATGATTGCCGGTATTGATGCCGTCGATGATCGGGTCGACGATGCGCGCCGCGCCGTCGACGATGTCCAGCGGCGGGTGGAAGCGCTCCTCGATGATCTTGCGCGCGGCGATCTCCACCGGGTCCTCGTCGGTCACCCAGCCGGTGTCCACGGCGTTCATGTGGATGCCGTCGCCGTGGTAGTCGGCCGCGGCGGTGCGCGTCATCATGTTCAGCGCGGCCTTGGCCATGTTGGTGTGCGGGTGCTTGGTGGTCTTGAAGTTGCGGTAGAACTGGCCTTCGACCGCCGAGACATTGACGATGTGCTTGTCGCGCTCGGGGGTGCGCAGCATCAGCGTCTTCAGCCGCGCGTTGAGGATGAACGGGGCCACCGCGTTGACCAGCTGGGTTTCCAGCAGCTCGATCGCCGGCACCTCGTCCATCTGCAGGCGCCAGGAGTTGCGCCCGCGCAGGTCCACCTGCTGCAGGTCCTTGTCGACGCGGCCTTCCGGGAACAGGTGCGCCTGGCCGAGCAGCTCGTCGGCCAGCAGCGGCACCTGCGAAAGCTCCGCCGCGCGTGCCATGCCGGCCAGGCCGGTACCGGAGGCACCATCCACCAGCGACTGACTGCCGCCGGGCAGCAGGTCCGCCGCACGCAGGCCCTCGTAGCCGCCGACGAGCTTGCGCACGTGCTCGGGCAGGGTGTGCAGGGCAGCGGTCTCGCCTTCCATCATGTGCGCATAGAACGCCGGCGGGCGGCGCACGGTCTGGCAGGCGTTGTTGACGATGAAGTCGAGCCGGTCGCGGGTGGCGATCAGCTCGGCGCAGAACGCTTCCACGCTGGGCGTGTGCCGCAGGTCCAGGCCGAATACCTCCAGCCGGTGGCCCCACTCACCGAAATCCGGCTCCTGCGCGTAGCGCTGCGCGGAATCGCGCGGGAAGCGGGTGGTCACGATCAGCGAGCAGCCAGCGCGCAGCAGCTTCAGACCGGCCTGGTAGCCGATCTTGACCCGTCCGCCGGTCAGCAACGCAACCCGGCCGCGCAGGTCCGCCGTCTCGGTGCGCTTGCGGAAGTTGAACTCCGCGCACTCCATGCACATCTGGTCGTAGAAGTGGTGCACCCGGGTGTACTTGCGCTTGCACACATAGCAGTGCAGCACCTCGGGCGACTCGCCGCATGAACCGGCATCGGAGACCGGATCGGCCGCGTTGTTGCGCGGGTCGTGCTGGCCCGGCGGTTGCGGCGGGAAGTAGTTGGGCGTGCTGAACACCGGTTTGCGGCGCAGGGTGCGGATGCCGGTCTGGTCGAGCAGCGCCTCGGTCTGCTGCGCCTTCTCGCGGGCACGCTCGCGAGCCTCTTGCTTCGCCTGCTTGCGCCGTGCGCGTGGCTCGGGATGGTGCACCAGGGCGACGGCCTGCAGCAGCCGGATGCGGTCGGCCTCGTCCAATGCGTCGAGCAGGCTGCGGTCGTCACGGATCGATTCAAGCAGTTCCAGCGCGATGCGGACGCGCTCGGGCAGGGAAGCATCGCCTCCGATGGCGGTGGAAGCGGGGTGTGGGGTGGTCATAAGGCCTTGCAACAGTTCGATCGTGCCGTGCGCGGGGCAGCCCTGCGGCCTGCGCGGAGAGGGTGGCGCATGGCCATCCCGGGACGACATGGTAAGGCATGACCGAGCCGGTTCAGGATCGATGGGGGAAGAACGGGGGCCCAAAGGACGGGCCATTGCAGGAACCCGATCCCGCTGTGCTCCGCGCCGCACCTGGGCAGCGGCGGCGCCTAGCCGCACCCGCTCACCAGCCAGTCCCGGAACGCACGCATGGCGGGACCGGGGGCGCGGGTCTTCAGGCGCGTGAGCCAGTAGCGGCCGGTGTCGATGCACGCCGCGAACGGGGCGACCAGCGAGCCATCGTCAAGCGCGTCGGAAAACATGGCCGACGGCAACAGGGCGACGCCGGCGCCCGCGCGCGCCGCGACGGCCATCGTGACCGACGAGTCGAACACGGGCCCGGTCAGGGGCGGACAGGCGAGATCGGCGGCCGCGAACCAGCTTGGCCATTCGTCGGCACGGTACGAGCGCAACAGCGTGGCGCCCGCGAGCGCGGCCGGCGAAGGGAAGCGCCCGGCCAGGCGCGGGGCCAGCATCGGTGTGAGCGGCGCGGCCAGCAGCGGCTCGGCGTCGACGCCATGCCAGGCGCCATCGCCGAAGCGGATCGCGTAGTCCAGCCCCTCGCCGGCGAGGTCGACGCGGTTGTTGTGAGTACGCAGCCGCACGTCGACGAAGGGATGCGCGGCGGTGAACTCGTCCAGTCGCGGCAGCAGCCAGCCGGTCGCGAACGTGCCCACCACGCCGAGCGTCAGCGGCTCGCGCGGTTGGCCGCTGGCGTAGCGGTCGAGCATCGCCGCGATGCGGTCGAAGCTGTCGACCAGCATCGGCAGCAGCGCGGCGCCCTCGTCGGTCAGCGCCAGGCCACGCGGCAGGCGATGGAACAGCCGCACGCCGAGCAACCCCTCGAGCCGGTTGACCTGATGGCTCACCGCCGCCTGTCCGACGCACAGCTCCAGCCCGGCACGGGTGAAGCTCAGGTGCCGGGCCGACGCCTCGAAGGCGCGCAGGGCGTTGAGCGGCAGTTGCGCGCGATCCAGGGCAGCCTCCGATTTTTGTATGGGCTCATCCGAGAAATGATCGATTGTGGGAGCTTCGATCAGCTTGCAGCCTAGTGCCCTCGGATGAGCGGGGACGACGATGCGACACCACGAAATGATAGCGACGAACGATGGGCGCGGTGCGGGCCACCCGCAGGTGCAGGCGATCAGGCCACCCACGGCATTCGCGGCGGTTCGCGGCCGCAAGCGCGGGGAGGGCGCGGCATGATCGGCCGGCGTGGCTTCATGCTCGGCGCGATCGCGGCGCTGTGCACGCCGGCGCTTGCCGGCGCGCGCGGTGCAATGGGCGATCCAGTCGCTGGCCTGCGCGCGCTGGAACGCCAGGCGGGCGGGCGGCTGGGGGCGTTCGTGCTCGATACCGGCAGCGGCGAAAGCTTCGGGCTGCGCAGCGACGAGCGCTTCTGCCATTGTTCGACGTTCAAGCTCTCGCTTGCGGCCATGGCGCTGCACGAGGCCGACGCCGGTCGCATCGACCTGGACGAGCCGCTCGCCTTCAGCCGCGCGGACCTGCAGTTCCACTCGCCGGTGATCGAGGCGAACCTCGACAAGGGTGCGCTGCCGATCGTGGCGCTGGCCGAAGCGATCCAGGTGACGAGCGACAACGCCGCGGCCAACGTGCTGATGCGCCGGCTGGGCGGTCCGGAAGCGCTGACCCGGTTCTGGCGCGGGCTCGGCGACGAGGTGAGCCGCATCGACGGCTACGAGCCCGAGATCAACGTCATCCCGCCCGGCACCGGGGAGAACAGCACCACGCCCCGGGCGATGGCCTGGACCCTGCAGCGGATCGTGCTCGGCGACGTGCTCGCCGCGGACAGCCGCGAGCGCCTGCAGCAGTGGATGGAGGCGACGCGCACGGGGATGCGCCGCATCCGCGCGGGCCTGCCGCCGGGCTGGCGCGGGCTCGACAAGACCGGCACCGGCATGCGCGCCGGCGTGGGCAACAAGACCAACGACGTGGCGATCCTGTTTCCACCCGAAGGACGCGCGCCGCTGGTGGTCACCGGCTACGTCGAGCACCCGGTGTACTCCGAGCGCATCCGGCCCGAGGACGAGGCCGCGCTGAAGGGCCTGGGCGAGGCGGCGGCGTCCTGGGCGGACTGATGGGGCGGGAGCACTGCACCGGGCGCGTTTCACAACAGTTCGGGCGGCATTGCGGTGCGGCGCGCGACGCCGCCAGGCGAAGCGCTACTCCTGCCGCCGGCGCAGGCGCGCTGGTCCGCTCACCCCCATGAGAGAACTGTCCCGGACACCTTATTTCGTGCGCAACGATTGTTCCCGGGTGCAATCCCGCACATCCATGCCGTGGATTCCCGCTGCTCGATCATTGGCAGGCTGGGAACGATCCTGGCCGGTCATCGCCCGCCTGCCGTCTTCGCAGTCTCGACGATGGCCGCTTCCTCCGTCTGGCGCTCTGCCACCGGAGAGGGTGTCGCCCCCTTCAGCCGGGTTGCCATGTCGGTGATCAGTCCGCGCACGACGTTGTCTTCGTCCTGGTATCCGTGGAATGCGGAGTTCTTCCAGTCGCCCGCGACCAGCAGATCGCCTGTGCGCGCATCGAACAGTTTGATGGCCACCGATTGAAGGTACATCACGATGTCCCAGCGCCAGACGTCCACGTAGGTCACGATGGCGTCCACCTGGTCGGACGTGCGCGTGCCTGCCGGGAGTGGCGCCTGGACGGAGAAGCCGTTCTGGACCAGCGCATTGCGTACGCTCGCATCCATCTCCGGTGAATTGCCGTCGGACGGTACCGCAGCCACGGTGACGACCGGTGGCGACACCGACTTTGCAAGCAGCACGTCCTGGTGCGTGGCGCAGCCAGACAACAGCAGGGCAGCCACGACGGCCGCACCCCGGATCATACGATTCATGTTGGCTCCCCCTGTGGAACTCTGGACTATAAGGCAGGATGTTTCGACCTGCTGCCAGCCGCTCTCGCCCATTGCTCGTTTTTGCCGAGCTGCACCATTCGCAACGGGTTGATCCCGCCGACGGCTTCGTTGCACAGTGCACCGGTGTCGACACCGCCGACTTCCAGCACCCCATCCACGCCACCGGCCACTCGTGACGCGCTTGCGGGCACGTGGCGGTTGCTGGCGTACGAGGTGGAGGTGCGCGCCACCGGCGAGCGGTTCCCGACGATGGGCGCGAGGCCGACTGGCTACACCCACTTCAGCCGCGGGGGGCGGGTGTGGTTCCTGCTCACCGGCGACGGCCGCCCGCCGGGCGAGGATGATGCGGCGCGTGCCGATCTGCTGGAGACGCTGATCGCGTACACCGGCCGGTATCGCATCGAGGACGACGACTGGATCACCGCGGTCGACGTGGCCTGGAACCCTGCCTGGGTGGGCACCGAGCAGCGGCGGCAGTTCGCGCTCGACGGCGACCGCCTGGAAGTACGCACGCCATGGCGCGTGATGCCCAACTGGGCGGAGTACGGCGAGACGCGAAGCCTCGTCACGTTCGAGCGCGACGACACCGCCCCTTAGGGTCGACCCCAGCTTTCCGGGCGCCCGGTCGCAGGTAAGGTGGCGGCAGCCTGCCTTCGAGGACCGTCGCCATGGCCATCATGCTTGAATCCGGCGCCAGCTCCGTGCTGGCCACCCAGAACCTGACGCGGCCAGCGGAAGACACGCCCCCGCTGCTGCGCAACACCCGTCCGCAGACGCCACCGGCGGACGTGCAGCCCATCTTCAACGAGGGCGCGAGGCTGGACGAGAACTCCGACGCAGTCTTCGATGCCGGCAACTACGCGGTCGGCGATACGGAAGCCTCGGCACAGGATGCCGCCGCGTCGATGATCCACATGCAGCGCTGGGGCCATGGCGACCAGGCCGCGCAGGCCCAGTTCTTCAATGCGCAGATCGAGGCCCACAAGGACGATCCGCAGTGGCTGGGCGACTACTTCGCCGCGCTGGGCCAGGACCGGGTCGCCGACCTGGTGCGGCTGTCGATCACCGAGACCGGCAACCCCGAGTCCATCGGCGGCATCGGATCCAGCGGGAGCGATGCCGCGGTCGAATACTACGAATCCACCGTCGACAACCTGCGCACGGCATTCGACACGCTGGCCCGGGATGGCCGCCTGAGCCAGGCGGACATGACCGCCCTGTACCAGGACCTGGATCTCGACACGAGCGACCGCAACGTGTTCGGGCCGACCCTCGTGTCCGACCTGTTCGCGAAGAGCACCCCGGAGGTGCAGGAGCTGTTCTTCAATGCAGCGATGGCGGAGGGCAACGACAACTCCGCGGCGATCGCCTCGCACGTGCTGGCCAACATGCCGATCGACGCCCAGGCCCGGATCCTGGGCGACATGAGCCAGACCGATCTCGACAGCTTCGTCGAGGCGTCCATGAAGGGACAGTTTGAAGCCGTCGATCTGCGCAAGTATTTCGGTGAAGGCGACACGCACAGCACCGTGACCATTGGCGGAGTCACCGACATTCTGGCCAACGCGAACGACGTGACCGTGTATTACCACGCCCGGATTACCGTTCCGGACTATCCGCCCGAACTGCAACAGGCGCTGTTCGACGCGACCGCCAGCGCGCTGACCAACGACGATGTCTTCGGCAAGTTCGCGGACGATGCCAGGTTCAAGGATGAGCTTGGCGTCCTGGCGCTCAAGGAGCACGACGATTTCCTGGACCGGGCGTTGAATGCCGACGGCGGTGCCAATGGCGAGGACCTCGGCGGCACGACCCGTGACGAGTACTCGAAGATCCTGGAGATGACGCTGTTCACGCCGCCGCTTTCCGACAGCGCCGAGTCCCTGATGCGTCATATCGACAACAGGTTCGGGGCCATCGGCGAAGACCTCAGGACCATGGACGATGCGGCGTTCGAGGACAAGTACGGCCGCAACCGCGGGGCCATGGCGGCGGCCTACGGCCAGATGACCGGTGTGTTCTTCGAGGCGCTCGACGCAGGCCTGACCGGCGTCAAGGACGACGCGGACAAGGCGGCCGAGATCATGGAACCGCTGTTCAAGCTCATCGACTTCGGCGTGGGCAAGGGCCTGGACAAGGCCGGCCCGATCGGCGCCATCGTCTCTCAGGCCCTGGACCTGACCGGCGCGTCGGACGCCGCGAAGGAGGCGATCCAGGAGAAGATCAAGGACGGCCACATCAAGGACGCGATCCAGGACATGAAGGATCACGGCGTCGACCTGTCGAAGCTGGGCGAGGAGCTCTACGAGAACATGAGCGACAACGTCCTGCCGAATCGGACCGATCCCAACGGCACCTACCAGGGTCCGAACGGAGATGTCTCGATCAAGGACGCCTGGCAGAACGGCTACGACTTCGTCGAGGGCGCACCGACGACCAGTTGAGTGCGAAGTCCGCGCCCTGGCCGCGGATGAAGCGTCCGCCCTGCTGGGCCGTTTCCAGGTTCGACGGGGTGGCCAGGGTCGGCTTTTCCTCGCGCCTTCCGTCCCCACCAGGGGTGCACGCGGGTGCCCGCCGATCCTGGACCGGGCGCGCGCCCGTGCCGGCTTCGACCGCGCTGCGGCTGCAATCCGGCCCGTTGGGATTGGGGGAGGGTCGGTGGCGGCGAGAGGGCGTTCGCTCGCGTTCGGTCCGATTGCCTTCCATTGCCAGTGCGCACGGTGAGTGATGCGGCTTTGCACGTCGCGCGCCGGTGCGCTCGGCGGAGCGTTATCGGGTGATGGCCCGATCGCCTGTCGACAGGGCGTAGCCGTCGATGGTGAGCCCCGCCATGGCGTGCCGGATCGTTGCGGGATTGGGTATGGTTCCAGCCCCGCTTTTCGATCAGAGGATGCTGCATGGCGCGCAAGGATTTCGACCCGTCGACCATCACGCCGGATGGGCGTGCCGCAACGCTGGGCAGGCTGTTCGATCCGGCCACGCACGGGCCGTGGCGCGGCTCCGTCGAAGGGCTTGCGCTGGGCGGTGAGGTCACGGTGCTGGCGTATGGCACGGACACGCCGGGGGCCGGACCGCGCCTTCATGTCCATCCGTACGACGAGACGTTCATCGTGGTCGAAGGGCGCGCAAGGTTCTTCGTCGGCGAGGCGGTCATCGAGGCGGGCGCGGGCGAGATCGTCTTCGGTCCGGCAGGAATTCCACACAGGTTTGAGAACCTCGGGCCGGGTCGTCTCCAGACGATCGACCTCCACCACTCGCCGCGCTGGATCCAGACCGATCTGGACTAGCCGCGGATCCACCGGGATGCGCCTGCCGCCGCGCAGGCCCGGCACCAGGCACCTTGTCCCGTCGCAGGGACGCGAACATCGCGCCCTTGCGATGATGCCCCCTCGGAAAGAGGGGGCAATGCCCGCGGGTGGGGCGCGGCAGGCGCTTGCCGGCAGGTTCGCGCCCGTTCCGCGCCGCAGACCTCAGCCCTGCGCCGGCTTCCAGTCCGCCGACGGAACCGTGTTGACCATCCACGGCACGCCGAACCGGTCGACCAGCGCGCCATAGCCGGGGGACCAGAACGTTTCCGCGAACGGCATCACCTGCCTGCCGCCTTCCGACAGCGCATCGAACCAGCGCCTGGCCTGGTGGATGTCGTCGGTATGCAGGGTGACGTCGAACCCGTTCCTGGGCTTGTCGACGTTGGGTGCCCAGGCGACGTCCATGTCGGCCCCCATCAGCGACTGGTCGCCGACGTCGAGCCAGCAGTGCATCAGCCAGGTCTTGTACTTCTCGTCGGTGATCGGCATGTCCGGAGGCGCGTCGCCATAGGGAAAGGCCGCGGTGATCTTGCCGCCGAGGACCTTGGCGTAGAACTCGAACGCCTCGCGGCATTGTCCCTGGAAGCTCAGGCTGGTCACGTCTTCATGTTCAGTGTCTCTCCGTGTGGATGGGTAGGCAGTTGCGGCGATGGCCCGCCAGGGCGCCCCTCGTCCGGACCCCTGGCAATGCACGGCCGGCTCTTCGACGGATGACGAAACCGGATTTCGACATTGGGGATCGTCCGGATGGGCGAGGGGTGTCCCCGACCGCCGTCGCGGGACGCGACCGCATCTCCATCTCGTGAGAAGGCCGGTTGCGGATTCAGCCTGCCCGCCGCCGTGGAACCGTCGCGGACGGTCGCTGCCTCATGCCGGTGGCAGGTGATTGTTCACCGGGCCTGTGCCTCCTGCATCCGCTGCATGCCATCCGACAGCCTCAGCCGGAATCCGAAGACCGGCCGTGCGTCCTGCTGGAAATCCAGGTCTTCCGAACGCACGAAGCCAAGCTTCCCGTACAGTCCCCAGGCGACGGTCATCGCGCGCGTGGTGTGGAGGATCACCTGCGAACGGCCCTGTTCGCGCGCCCGCTGGATGCAGGCCAGGGCGAGCGCCTTGCCTGCGCCACAGCCGCAGGGCGGGCCTGCTGGAGAACGCGGGAACGGAAGGCAGGCGGCCGCCGCCCGTGTCGCACGGACGGGACGGGCCTATTCGCCAGTAGGCAGGTTCTCGAACAGCAGCAGCCGGGGATGTTCCTTCGCGGACGCAGGTGCGGGGCGGGTGTCCTCGTTGACCGACATCTGCAGCATTTCCTGCAGCAGGTCCATGCGGAAGGCACCGGCAACGATGTCGAGCCGGCCGTCGCCGGTCATGTCGGCCAGCTGCAGCGTGGTGAGCCCGGCCGGTTCGCTGGCGATGCCGTGCGCGGTGAAGTTCTGCTGGCCATCGTTCTCGTACCAGACCAGGGTGTGGCGGCCCGGGTCGCGCCAGTAGTTGACCCAGCTGCTGGCCACCACGTCGAGGTCGCCATCGCCGTCGAGATCGCCAACCGCGGTGGCGACCGCGCCATAGAAGCGGCCGATGTCGCGGAAGCCGAACTGCATGCCGCCCAGGTTCTCGAGCCACTGCACGCCGTGGTAGGGCTTGGGATCGGTCTGCAGGTCGAAGGCGTCGCCGTTGGTGAACAGCAGGTCGATGTCGCCGTCGCGATCGAGGTCCACCGGGCGCAGCGAGGTCGAGCCGAACATGGGGTGCGGCGCACGCGCCAGTTCCATCTGCTCGAAGCTTCCGCCGCCGAGGTTGCGGAACGCCAGCACCATTTCGTGTTCCTGCGAGATCAGGCTGACCAGGTCGAGCCGGCCATCGCCGTCCAGGTCCACCGGGTCGATGCCGAGCGCGCCCGCCAGCGAGGTGAGGTTGTGGCGGTACAGCGCGCCGCCACGGTTCTCCAGCCACAGGAGGCCGCCGATGTCGTTCATGCCGAACACGGCCACGGCCAGGTCCGTGTCGCCATCGCCGTCGAGGTCGGCGGCGCGCACGTCGGTCACGCGGCCAAGCCCTTCGAGCAGGTTGCGGCGCAGGAAGGTACCTGACGGCTCGCCGAGCAGGGCGACGACCTTGCCCACGGGCTTGCCCGACGGCGCCATCTCGCCCAGTTCGGCCACCACCACGTCCTGCAGGCCGTCGCCGTCGAGGTCCACCACCTGCGCGTGCGCGGGCGCCACGAGCTCGCCCAGGGCACGTTCGCGCCACTGGCCGTCCTCCTGCCAGAGCCTGAGCACCTCGCGGCGGCCGGCGTCGGAGACCAGCAGGTCGGTCGGCGCGCCCGACAGCCCGCCGCTGACGTGGGTGACCAGCGGAGCGGCCGCAGTCGCGCCGAAGGTGGAAGCGCGGAACCGCACTGGCGAAGGCGCAGGCGCGAGGTAGGGCAGGCGTGGCAGTTCGGCCGGCGCGCTGCCGTAATAGAACGCCTTGATGTGCGGCAGCACGTCGGCGGGGATGAACTCATGCCCGCGCATCCTTTCCGACAGCTCGGCCATGGTCTGCACCGCGGCTGGCCAGTCGCGCTTGGGCATGAGGTCCGGCGGCGGCACGCGGTGGCAGGCGCCGCAGTACTGGTTCACCAGGCCGATGGCCTGGTCCAGCGTGATGGGGGCGGGCGACGGTGCGTCCTGCGCGCGGCCGGATGCTGTTGGCAGCAGGGCGAGCCAGGCGGTTACCAGCACCAGGCACAGCGGGACGCCGATGCATGCGGCGGTGCGTTTCGCGTGCTCGAAATGAGTCATTGCAGATCCCAATGCAGGGACAAGCGCAGCCGGCGTCCCGGTGTGTCCAGTCCGATCACTTCTTCTCCCCGAGCATCGGTGGCGTCGTCGAGTGCGAGCAGCAGCGTGGCCGGTCCCCACTGCCGGCGCAGCGCCAGGTCGAGCGTGGTCGTCGCGCCGAGCCAGCGGTCGCCGGTCGGAATCGACGAGTCGAAGCGACGCCCGAGGTGGTGCAGGCGCAGCGAGAGTTCGTGCTGGCCGCCGAGCGGCAGCGTCAGGTCGGCGCCGGCCTGAAGCCGCGGCCGGTAGCGCAGGACGGCGCCGCCGACCGGATCGCGCACGCGCATCCACGTGCCATCCAGCCCCAGCCGCCAGTCGTTGCCGAAGCGGTGCGCGCCGCGCCACTCCAGGCCCTCGGCCTCGATGCGCGCGCGGTTGACCAGCCGGGGTGGCGGACCCGCGTCGAAATCGACCAAGTCGCGGTAGCGGGCGCGGAACAGGGTGACCCGGCTCGGCCAGGCCGCATCGGGCGCGGTGGCGTAGTAGATCTCGCGATGTTCGGCACGCTCCAGCCGCAGTGCCGGATTGCCCACCAGCGGATGGCCCAGCGCATAGAAGCTCGGTGGCCTGGAACTGCGCGAGAACGACATGCCCCAGTGCGCGCCCGACGTGCCGGCGCGGTGCTGCAGCGACAGCATCGGCTGGGTGGCGTCGTCGGTATCGGCGCCGGCATCGCGGCGGCGTTCGTGGCGCAGCCCCGCCTGCGCGGTCCACGCGGCGTGGCGCCAGCGCAACTCCGCGTATGCGGCATCGGTGGTGCGCTGCATCGCGAACGCGACCGGCGCCTGGAAGAAACCGTAGTCGATCCGGCCGTCGTAGCGGCCGTGTTCGCGCTGGTGCAGCACGCCGGCGCCGAACTCGCCAGCCTCGCCCAGCGGCCGGCGCCAGGTCGCCTGCAGATCGTCGCGGCGGTAGTCGGTCTCCGCAGCCAAGGCGGGCAGGCCGAACGGGTCGCGCAGGCCACCGGCCACGCCCGGCGAATCCTCCTCGCCCACGCGCGAGAACCTCGACCACTGCGCGTCGATCTCGCCCACTTCCGGCCTGTACCGGGCCTGCAGCGAGAACTGGCGCGCCCGCGCCTGGCGTTCGTCCAGCGTGCGCAGCACCGCATGGCGCGGGCCGCCACTGTCGTCGGGGAAGCCGCCGCCTTCACTGTCGCTGTAACCGAACGCCGCACGCAGCGTCAGCGCCGGCAACAGCTCGCGCTCCCAGGCCGCATCGAACGCGCGCACGCCCTGGAAGCCGCGGCGGCCATCGCCATCCTCGCGGTCGCTCGCGGCCAGGCTCCAGTCCTGGCCGGAGAGGCCGGCATGCATCGCGCGCAGGCCGTCGCCTCCAATCGCGACGCCGGCGCTGGCACCCGTGGCGGCGCGTCGGGTGTGGAGATGGACCAGCCCGGCGATCGCCTCGGCATGGGCGACGCTGGCGCTGCCGCGCACGATCTCGATGCGCTCGATCCGCTCCAGCGACAGGGTATTGAGATCGACCGCGCTGCCGCGCGAGGACAGCGGGTCGTTCTGGCGCACGCCATCGACCAGGATCACGACGTGGCTGGGATCGGCGCCGCGCAGGTACAGCGCGCCGAATCCGCCCCCGCGTGCACTGCGGTCCACCACCAGACCGGCCTGTGCGGCCAGCACGTCGGCCACGCTGCGGCCGCGCCAGGCCAGGAGTTCATCCGGGCCGAGCACCGTGATGTTCTGGCTGGCGTCCGCCGGTGCGGCAGGCAGGACGCCGGCGGTGACATGGAGGGTGTCCAGATCGCGGGTGGGTGTCGCTGCCGCCTGGGGCGTCTGCGCGAGCAGGGGGCCGGCCGGCGCCAAGGCCAGCGCGACGAACAATGCCGCCCTCACCGCAGTGGCGCCTGCGACCGGGCGGACACGGATTGGCCAGAACGGAGCTGCGGCTGAGAGGCGCGCGCCGCTTGCGGGGGAACTGGAAGGCTGGTCATGGCCCGACTCTAGCGCGCGGTTTCGGCCAACGGCGCTGACATGGATCAAATCGCCTGCGCCTGGACGGACCGGACCGCAACCATGGACAGGATGGCGAAGGGAGTCCTGCAGCGCCGTCCGGCGTATCGCAACGCAACGGGAGTGCCGCGCCGGGGCGACCCGGCAGCACGCGCTACCTGCGGATGTCGAGCAGCTCCACTTCGAACACCAGCGACGCACCCGGCGGGATCACCCTGCCGGCGCCGTCCTCGCCGTATCCCAGCCACGCCGGAATATGCAGCTCGCGCTTGCCGCCGCGGCGCATTCCCGCGACGCCTTCGTCCCAACCGCGGATGACGCGGCCCGTGCCCAGGCGGAACACGAACGGCTGGGCACGATCCCTCGAACTGTCGAACTGCTCGCCGCGCCTGTCCGGTGCGTTCTGGTCGTAGAGCCAGCCGGTGTAGTGCACGCTGACCTCGTCGCCGGCGGTCGCCGCGTCGCCTTCCCCGACCACCACGTCGATGCGCTGCAGCTCGGCCACGTCGCCACCCGTATAGGGCGGTGGCCCGCCACAGGCGGCAAGCAGCAGGAGCGACAGCGCGGCGGCGAATTGGAGCGGGCGAAGGGTCATGGGACAGGATGCGGGAGGTCGGCCGCACAGGATATCCG
>JAEWZE010000053.1 GCA_023395465.1 Pseudomonadota bacterium | reverse complement strand
CGCATCTCCATCTGCCATTGCCTGGCCTGCCAGCGACGCTCCGGCAGCGTGTTCGCGGTGCAGGCGCGATTTCCGGCGGACTCGGTGACGATCCAGGGCCGCAGCACCGCCTATGTCCGCGTCGGCGACGAAGGCGGCCGCGCCCGGTTCCATTTCTGCCCGGTCTGCGGCGACACGGTGTACTACACGCCCGAGGCGCAGCCGGACGTGGTCGCGATCCCGGTGGGGGCGCTCGCGGATCCGTCGTTTCCGCCGCCCCGCGTGTCCGTCTACGAGGAGCCCATGCACCCCTGGGTGGGCCTGCCGGCGGACATCGAACATCACCCCTGAACCTGCGGTCGCAGGCGGCAGCCATCGCATTGCGGGAGGACGCATGACCGGGCATCGCATCTTCACCACGAAGTTCTCCAGCGTGTATCCGCTGTATGTGCAGAAGGCCGAGCGCAAGGGCCGAACGCAGGCGGAGGTGGACCAGGTGCTCCGCTGGCTGACCGGCTACACGCAGGCCGGTCTGCAGCGGCAGATCAGCCGGGAGCACGATGTCGAGACCTTCTTCGCGCAGGCGCCGGCGATGAACCCGGCGAGCGCGCGCGTGACCGGCCTGGTCTGCGGCGTGCGTGTGGAAGAAGTCGCCGATCCACTGATGCGGCGGATCCGCATCCTCGACAAGCTGGTGGACGAGCTGGCGAAAGGCAAGGCGATGGAGAAGATCCTGCGGTCGTAACGCGCGCCGGGTTCCGCCCAGCCCGTGTCGCCGGTGCGGGACGGGCAGCGGGAACCGGCACAACATCCGATCCGTGCGCCCGGGCGGCGCTTCGAGGCAGCCATGAACGAATCCGACCAGACCTTCGCTGCATTGGCGTCCCTCCTGCGCAGGCATGCCCGGGGCCTGCCGATCCGCACCGACGAGCCCGGGCACCTGTACGTGGAGATCGCGCCGGTCGCACCCAGGGCGAAGCCGGGGTTCTTCGGCGCGGTGCAGGCCAGGAAATCCTGTGTGAGCTACCACCTCATGCCCGTGTACGAGCATCCGGAACTGCTGGAGGGCATCTCGCCGGGCCTGCGCAAGCGCATGCAGGGCAAGTCTTGCTTCAACTTCACGGCGGTGGACGCGACGCTGCTGGAGGAACTCGACGCACTCACCGCAAGGTGCGCGGCTGCAGTGCGCTGATGGTGGGGCGCTGCGGTGCTGCGGCGCGCTGCCGCGCCGACGCAGGACCGCCGTGCGGATTGGCCGGGCCTGCCGGGTAGGCGACCATTGCAGGCCCGCGGGGATGTCGATCCGTTGCCTGGCCGTTCGTCCTTTGGGAGACAGCGTCGCGGACATGCCCCACGACGCATCGATCCCATCCGCATTCCACAGGAGCCACGCCATGACGGACAGCAGCAAGACCAAGGGACCCGCCTCCTACTTTCCCTCGATCGAGAAGACCTACGGCAAGCCGGTCGCGCACTGGCTGGGGCTGCTGGAAGCGGTGGGCGGACGCGCGCACATGGAGCAGGTCGCCTTCCTCAAGCAGGCGCACGGGCTTGGCCACGGCCATGCGAACGCGCTGGTGGCGTACCGCAAGGCGCAGGCCGGCGCCTAGCGCGAATCCCTCGTTGCGCACCGGATCGGTACGGGCGCGCGACCCCGGGTTTTCCCCAATGTTGCGTTGCGGGAGGGGCGCGTAGTCTTCCACGCGGAAGGCGCCATACGGCGCCGCACGCATCCGGCCCGCCATGGCATTCGAGACGTTCCGGTTTCCGCCGCCGCTGCCGCCTCCGGGACTGCAGGGGCCGATCCTGTCGCCGCGTCCGGCCGAACTTGGTGGCACCGGCTTCGACGAGGCGCTGCTGTCCGCCGACCCGGCCGAGGTCGAGTTCGCGCTCGACCGCGGCTCGGTGCGCATCCAGGGCGAGCGCGAGGCGCAGTGGAACACGACCTGGTCGGCGACGGGCGAGATGTTCGTCTCCGCACCGGGCGTGGAGGCGCAGGCGGTGCCGCTGCGCTTCGAGGCGACGATGCGCAACGACGACGCCACGCCGGCGGCGATGCGCGCGCTCAATCCCTTCGACCCCGCCACGATCCCGCCGCGCACGCGCATCGAGGTGCATGGCCGCGACTACGCGGGCACGCCGATGGAGGCCAGCTTCCGCAGCCTTGCCGCGGCCAACGGCCTGGCGTCGATCGGCGAGCTGCGCCTGTCGCTGGAGATGACCGCCGAAGGCGAACTGCGGGTGATGACCGGGTCCAGCCGCCTGTTCGACGCGCCGCGCGAGGGCGGGCCGGCGTCGTCCCCGGCCGAGCGCGAGGACTTCATCCGCCACACCGCGCTGCTGGACGACGCGGCCGGCGCCGATCGCGGCGCGTACAGCCGCATGCTGCTCGACGGCACGCCGCCGCCGCAGACCGTGCGCATCGGCGAGGACGTGGAGGGCGCCAGCATCACCGGCGTGGTCACCGAGACCGGCAGCGGCGAATCCAACGAAGTGGTGTGGACGCTTGACGATGCCGGCCGCCCGGTGTCGGCCGATGCGGTGCTGACCTGGGAGCCGGGCAGCGGCGGTCGCGAGTCCGATCGCATCGAGGCCAATGCGCAGAGCCGCTTCCGCAGCGACAACGACATGAAGGGCAGCGGCGACGACGTGGGCCACATGGTGGCCTATCGCTTCGTCAACGGGCACGGGCCGGTGAACATGTTCCCGCAGCAGAGCCACTTCAACCAGCGCGTGTTCGCCGGCATGGAGCAGGAGTGGTCGGACTGGCTGGCCACCGGCATGGAAGTCCACCTGGAGATGCGGCTCGAGCCCGGCAGCAGCGTGCGGCCGGACCAGGTGCGAGTGGATTACGCGGTGATCGATCCGGCCACGGGCGAGGCGGTCTATGATCCCCGGCTGATCGTGTTCGACAACGAGGCTGGCCAGGTGTTCGACCGGATTGCGCGCGAGGAGATGGACGGGATGATCGGGAAGGCGTCTTGAGCGCGCCCGATCGCGACACCCTAGTACGCGGCATCGGCGAGCTGCTGCTGCGCGACATCGCCACCGCCGGGCACGACCTCGACGGCTATGCGCTGATCGCCGACTACGCCGACGGCGCGCGCAGGCTCAGCGGTTTCGGCTATCGCGACGGGCAGGCGCCGGTGGCGGCGACGCCGAAGACCGAGGCCGACACCATCGCCGCGCGCCTGGACGAACTGCGCGCCGCGACGCAGGTGGACGGGCAGGCGCCGTGGACGGTGTGCGTGATCCAGCTCCAGCGCGCCGGCGGGCGGCTGCATGCGGACTTCGTGTACGAGGATGCGGCGCGCTGGCGGATCACGCC
>JAEWZE010000206.1 GCA_023395465.1 Pseudomonadota bacterium | reverse complement strand
GCCTAACTACTGTTCGACCGATCCGGTCGGTGTAACGCCGATTCTCTGCCCCAGCAGCGCACACCGTCAATCCAGCTTTTTCCAGTCGGGTCAACGGCTTGATCGGTGGACAGCCGCCGAATGCCCGACACGCATCGCGGCGTTATCAGGCCTGGGGACCGTGATATGTCTTATCGCAGTGGCCGGACCGCGATAACACGCGCGTCCGATCGCCGAAGGCAAGCGCGAGAAGTTGCGGGGAATTCCGGCTTGTTCGCAGCTGGAAGCCGCAGCTTGCAGACGGAGCGTGGCGCCATGGGCGGATCCGCCGCGATATCGCATAAACCGACGCCCGGCACTCCCTGGATTTAGGCGGCGCGGCAGGAGGCGCCTTCCGGACAGGTGGCGTAGCTGCGGGCCAGGTTGCGGGACGCACGCGGTGATGACCCGGCAGCGCAGTTCACGCCACGATCTGCACGATGTCCCCGGCGTCGCGCGCGTACTCCAGCGCGTAGGCCAGCTCCGCCGCCGTCTGTGCATGCAGTTCCAGCAACGGCTGTCCGCGCGCGACCTCGTCGCCGAGGCGGGCCAGCAGGCGCACGCCGGCGGCGGGCCGTTCCGGCGCGCCGGCGAGCTTGGCCAGGCGCGAGAGGCGGCGGTTGTCGATGTGCACCACGCGGCCGCCGTGGGAAGCGACCAGCGGTGCGACCTGGCTGGCCAGCGGCGGCGTGCGCATGCCGCCCTGCGCCTCGCAGATGCGGACGAAGCGCTCCCAGGCGCGGCCGCTGTCGAGCGTCTCCAGCGCCAGCCGCGCGCCCGCGCCTTCAGGGGCGGCGCCGCCGAGTTCGAGTACGACGCCGGCGATGTCGGCGGCGCGCTCGCGCAGGTCGAGCGGGGCGCCGGCTTCGCAGCGCAGCACCGCCAGCACGTCGCGCGCCTCCAGCGCGGGGCCGATCCCGTGTCCCACCGGCTGCGCGCCGTCGGTGAACAGGCAGCGCAGCACCAGGCCGAACTGCGCGGCGGTCGCCTCCATGCGCGCGGCCAGGTGGCGGGCGGCTTCCGGGCTGCGGATCTTGGCGGTGGGGCCGACCGGGATGTCGATGGCGACGTGGGTGGCGCCGGCGGCGATCTTCTTCGACAGCACCGAGGCGATCAGCTGGCCTTCGGTGTCGATGTCGAGTTCGCGCTCGATGCGCACGAAGATGTCGTCGGCCGGGCTCAGGTGCATGGCGCCGCCCCAGGCCAGGCAGCCGCCCTCGCGCTCGACCACGCGGCGCAGGGTGTCGAGGTCGAGGTCCACCGGCGCCAGCGTCTCCATGGTGTCGGCGGTGCCGGCCGGCGAGGTGATCGCGCGCGAGGAGGTCTTGGGCATCACCAGGCCGTTGGCGGCGGCGATGGCGACCACGATAGGCGAGGTGCGGTTGCCGGGCAGGCCGCCGACGCAATGCTTGTCGACCACCACCGGCGAGGGCCACGCCAGGCGATGGCCGACCTCGACCATGGCGCGTGTGAGGTGCACGGTCTCCGCCGCGTCCATCGGCAGCGCTGCGGTGGCAGTGAGGAAGGCAGCCAGGTGCACGTCGGTGTAGCGGCCCTGGACCACGTCGTGGACGATCGCGTCGAGGTCGCCGGCATCGAGGCGGCGGCCGTACACGCGCCGACGCACGCTGGCCAGCGATTCGAGCACCGGCGGGTGGCGCACCTGCACCGGGTCGCCCTCGGCCAGGCCCAGCGCCGTCCATGCCGCCTCCGACAGCGCCACCTGGTCGAGCGGGAAACGCGCGTCGTCGGTCTGGTACAGCAGCGCCTGCACCTGCCGCTCGCCGGACACCACCAGCACCTGGCTGCGCGGCGACAGGCCTTCGGACCGGCACACGTGGCAGTCGCTGCGCATCACCGCGATCGGCTGGTGCGCGGCGTGCAGCTGCATGCGCAACGCCCGCAGCGGCGGCAGCGGGGGTCCGTGCGCGACTGCGCTCATGGGGCCACGGCGGACAACGCGCGCGGATCGCCACGCCCGTCGAGCGCGTCGCGCTGCGCCTGGTCGAACAGCGCCTCGCGGCGCCAGCCGGCGACCATCGCGCAGGCATCGACCGCGTGCGCCCAGGTGCAGCGGTTGGCGAACAGCATTCCGGGCACGTCGAGCGTGCCGCCACGGCTGATGTAGCCCAGCGCGCGGGTGCGCGCCGGGCCCGAGTCGAGGCGCCGGAGCACGCCCAGCATCGGCTCGGGCCGGGTATGGCTGAGGAGTACGCGCGAAAGGCCAGGCGGGAACAGGGTGTGCAGCCTGGCATCGTCGACGACGAATGCGGCCTCGATCGCATCGCGCGGAATGCGCAGGCGCCCGGGCTCGAGCACCACGCTCACGCAGGCGCGGTGCCCGCGCGCGGCGAGGTGGCGCTGCGCATCGAGGGCGGCGTCGAGCTGGTAGGCACCGATCGCCACCAGCTGCACTTCTGCATCGGCCGGGTCGCCGACGAGATGGCCGGCACCATCGCGCAACAGCCGCTGCGCGGCGGCGGCATCGAAGCGGTCGTCGACCTCGCGCTTGGACACCACCATGCACGCAAGTTGGCCGCGTCCGGCGTAGACGTCGCGCAGCGCGGCGACGGCGGTGTTGCCGTCCACCGGGAACAGCACGCGCACGGTGTCGGACATCTCGCCCAGCAGGGCCTCGCCGATGGTGGGGTCCTGGTGCGACTGCTCGTTCTTGCTGTTCTCCCAGGTGTGCGAGGTGACCACCAGCGGCACTGGCAGCCAGCGCGGCGGCCGTCCGGTTTCGCGCTGGTGGCGGGCGAAGATCGCCTCCTGGCGCAGCAGCCCGAGCATCTTCACCGCGAACGCCTCGTAGCTGACGATCAGGTTGAGCCCGCCCTTGTTGGCGAGCGCGGCGGCGGCCACCGCCTCCTCGTTGAGCGCGGTGATGACCGCGCCGTGCAGGTCCTCGGCCACGCCCGGCTCGGGTTCGTTGACCCGGTGCTTGAGCCGCTGCAGGGTGGCGCCCATCTTGTTGCTGGCCAGTTCGTCCGGGTTGCCGATGCGCACGCGCAGGCCGGGATTGGCGTCGACCAGGGCGACGAACCAGCGGTCGAGCGCGGCCATCGCGCTGGCCCTGCCGCCCGGCGCCGCCCAGGCCGGCTCGGGGAGCGTGGGCGCGGGCGGGTCGCGGTGCGCCATCGGGTGCGCGCTTTCCCTGGCGCGGCCCTGCGCGTCGTGACAGGCGAAGGCGGCGAGTGCGTCGTCCAGCTCCGTCGGCGGCACGAACAGCGCGGCGGCGCCGCGGTTGAAGCTCTCGCGCGCGGCGGCGTCGTGGTGCGGGCTGCCGGCCAGCGGCAGGTTGTGCGCGGCGTTCGTGCCGGCGCCGGGGAAGCCGAAGCCCTTTTCGGTCTCGGCGATCACGTAGGGCAGCCGCGCGGGATAGCGCCGCTGCGGGTCGGCGGCGAAGGCGCGCAACGCATCCTCGGCCTCGACGATCGCGCAGGCGACTGCCGCCGGGTCGCGGCCATCGACGATGCTCGGCGCGAAGCCGTTGTGGCGCACGTCGCCGGCCAGCCAGGCCGCGCCGCCTTCCTGCACGATCTGGGTGCGCTGCTCGATGCGGCGGCCGTTGAGGATCATCACCGGGATCGCGTATCCGCTGTCCTCGGCGCGCCACCAACGCGGTGCCCAGTCCTGGCCGCGCTGTTCCTCGAACGCGCCGTCGCTGAGGAAGGCGACCACGCTCTCGCCCGGCAGCGGCATGTGCACGTACTGCAGGCCGGCGAAGCCGAGGTAGCCGCCCTCGCTGACCGCGCCGGCGGTATCGGCGCCGGCGTGGCTGCCCAGCGGCACGGCGGGGCGGCCGTCGGCGCCGATCGCATAGGAGTAGAAGTCGGCGACCAGGCGCGAGAGGCCTTCGGCGCTGCGGTCGTAGCGGCCACGCTGGTTGGGCGAGACGTCGCCGGTCAGCGCGTTCACCGCCTCGATCGCGGCCACGCAATGGCCCTGGCCCATGATCCAGCCACGGGTGTCGCCGGTCAGCGCGTTGGCCAGCAGGTAGCCGACGAAGCCCTGGACCATGTTGAGCGCGCCGCCGGTGTGGCCTTCGGGCACGGGCTTGAAGTCGTCGGCCGCCAGCGGCGCGCCGGACAGGTCGATGCGCCGGGCATAGGTCATGTGCGCGACCACATTCATCGCCACGCAGGCCAGGCGGTCGGCGGCGGCGAGCAGGGCGTAGCCGGCGTCCGGCGAGGCGATGCGGCCGTCGCCATGCAGGCGTTCGACCAGGGCGTCGATGCGGGCGACGGTGTCGTCGCGGTGGACGATGGGGCCGTGGCCGGCGAGCCAGCGGTCGCGGACGGTGGTGGTGCTCATGGCGATGTTTCCTCCTGTGCGCGTCCGGTTCCCCCGCCGCGCTGTCAGTCTCGCAGGTCGCGCAACAGCGCGTCGGCCAGCAGCGGCGCCAGCGCGATGCGGTTGCTCGGGTGCGGCACCGAATCGGTGGAGCTGATGCGTGCGAACAGCGGCGACAGCTCCTCGACGGCGCCGTCGGCGAACAGCGCGTGCACCACCACGCATTCGGGCCGGGGCAGCCCCTGCGCCGCCAGTCCGCGTGCCGCTTCGGCCAGGGTGCGACCGGACGAGGCGATGTCGTCCACCAGCACCGGGGTGCGGTCGCGCCAGGACGACAGGTCGGGCACGTCGATCCGCACGCAGCGGTCGCCCAGGCGGGTCTTGTGCAGCACCACGTACGGCGCGCCGATGCGTGCGGCGATCGCGCCGGCCCACTGCGCGCTCTCCGCGTCGGGGCCGACCACCAGCGGCGCCTGGACGTGCGCGGCGATCCAGTCGGCCAGCAGCGGCGCGGCCTGCAGTGTCGCGGTGGACATGGTGTAGATCGCCGACAGCGCCGGGTGCCGATGCAGGTGCGGGTCGACCGTGAGCAGGCGGTCGAAGCTCGACGACAGCAGCCGCGCGAAGCTGCGCGAGCTGATGCACTCGCCGGGATGGAAGCGGATGTCCTGGCGCATGTAGGCCAGGTAGGGCGCAACCAGGTTCACTTCGCTGGCGCGCAGCTCGCGCGCGGTATCGGCGGCGAAGACCAGGGACAGGAAACCCGGGTCCGGGCGCGCCAGCGTGCAGACCAGGTCCACCGGCCGCCCGGCCGGGTCCCCGTGCAGGCGCACGTAGCTCTCGCCGTCGGGAAAACGGCGGGTCTCGACCCGCCCGGTGTCGCCATCGCAGGCCTGCGCCAGCGCCGCGGCCAGCGGCTCGTTGCCCGGCATCGGCAGGATCAGCCGGCGCATGCGTCCGCCGCTGCGTCCACGCCCGGGTTCACAGCCGCACCTTGTCGAGAATGATCAGCAGCGCCATCACCCCGGCCAGCAGCAGCACGAGCACCCCACCCCAGGCGGCGCCGATGCCACCACGCCTGCGCAGCAGCAGGTGGAGCATGCCGACCGCCAGCATCGGGGCGACCAGCACCACCAGCAGCATCTTCCAGATCGAGGCATCCAGCCCGAGCAGCATCGCCCACCTCCGCCTGCGGGCGCCCGCGAGGGCGGCCGCGATTCAGTCGAGGGTGCGCAGCGCGTCGCGCGCGGCCACCCATTCCTCGTTGGTCGGCTCCACGCCGACGCGCACGCGGCTGTCGTCGCTGGAGATGATCGGTGCATCGGCCTGGTTGGCGCCTTGATCCAGCGCAAGCCCGAGGAAGGCCAGGTCGCGGCACACGCGCTCGCGCACGAAGGCATTGTGCTCGCCGACGCCGGCGGTGAACACCAGCAGGTCGAGGCCGCCCAGCACCGCCGCAAGCGCGCCGATCTCGCGCACGATGCGGCGCACGTACAGGTCCAGCGCCAGCCGCGCGCGTTCGCCGGTTTCGCCGTCGTCGGCTTCGTGTCGCACGATCACGCGCGGCTCCGGCGAGATGCCCGACACGCCGAGCAGGCCGGAGCGGTGGTAGAGCATCTGTCCCACCTCCTCCAGCGACAGCTTCTCGATCTCCATCAGGTACAGCAGCGCGCCGGGATCGAGCGCGCCGGTGCGCGTACCCATCATCAGGCCGTCGAGGGCGGAAAATCCCATGGTGGTGGCCACGCTCTGCAGGCCCTGCATCGCGCACAGGCTGGCGCCGCTGCCCAGGTGCGCGACCACCACCCGCCCCTTCGCCAGCTCGCCGTGGCGCTCGGGCAGCGCGGTGGCCATGTATTCATAGGACAGGCCGTGGAAGCCGTAGCGGCGCAGGCCGCGCTGCCAGGCATCGAACGGCAGCGGCAGGATCTTCTCCACCTCCGGCAGGGTGTGGTGGAAGCCGGTGTCCAGGCAGGCCACCTGTGGGATGTCGGGGCGCTCGCGCAGCAGGATCTCGATCGCCTCCAGCGCAAAGGGCTGGTGCAGCGGCGCCAGCGGGATGTAGCCCTTGAGGTCGGCCAGCACGCCTTCGTCCACGCGCGTGGGCGCGAAGTAGCGGCTGCCGCCGTGGACCACGCGGTGCGCGATCGCGGCGAGCCTGCGCCCGCCCAGGCGCGTGACCACGCCCTGGCGGATGCGCTGCAGCGCCGACCGATAGGGCTGGCCGGCGTCGAGTTCCACCGGTGCAGGTTCGATCCCGGTCTCCCCATACGTGGGCGACGGCCCGCCGATGCCCTGCACCTTGCCGTTCCATACCGGCGCGCGCGGCAGCGGCTGCTGGCCAGCGTCGAACAGCGCGAACTTGATGCTCGACGAGCCGCAGTTGAGCACCAGCACCAGGTCGCCGCGGGTGGGATAGCGGTCGGCGTCATGCGCGGTCATGCGTGGGAATCTCCGGTTGCGGGCAATAC
>JAEWZE010000226.1 GCA_023395465.1 Pseudomonadota bacterium | reverse complement strand
CTCTGAGTCCATACGTCGCCCGCAACGGCATGTTGTCCAGGCCTTGCGTCCGTGCGCTGACGTGGGACAGCCTCAGGGGGACGGAGGTAGTTAAGGTCCGACGCAAGCCGGCTCACCCCCGGCCGGCGCAAATTGAAGAGCCCGTCCCGGTTCGAGGGATGCGGACGTGCCCGCGCTCGCGCACACTTGCGCACCAGAAATGGGGTCAGGTTTATTTTCCGGACCTAGGCTCGCCCTCAGTGAGTGGCCGCGGCTAGTACAGCGCCGGAGAGATCAAGTCCGAGAGCGGATCTTCGATCTTCTTTAAGGTGGTCTCGAACACCGCGTTGCGGTGGAACTCGAGGTAGGCCCTTTGCTTCTCATCAAAACCGCCGCAGTGACGGCCGTTGGTCAGGTCCAGGCCGATCTGGCTGGCGACGGCCGCCGGCAGGTGGGATGAGCGCACAAGCGCGCCGTTGTCCTCGAACGTAATCCAACCCCGATCGAAGAGCAGGTCGGCGTGGGGCATCAGCAGCAAGCCATTCGCACCGTCCACGCGCTCGGTGCCGCTGGTGCACTTGGACCAGGGCTTGATATGGCTGGCTCGCAGGAAGCGCAGGTCAGCGACTCCCGTCAGTCGGCATTGCTTCTCCACGTTCAGCAACCTGCGCTTGAACAGGGATTGTTTGACCCGGATCTCCTGCACCTGCTGGGCGACCGTCGTCGACAGGTCGACCTCCGGAAGGATGCTGTCCGCAATCTTGTGGAACGGATTGAAGTCGTCCTCGACAGGCTTGAGTTTGAAGACGATAGCCTTGCGGAGCGAGCCCTTCGTATCCGGAACGCCATGTTCCTCGTACGCGTGGATGAAGCGGAACTCGCCCAGGAACCGATAAGGTTGGCTCTTGCCTAGGCTCTGGAAGATGAGCAGCCTGCGGTTGTGCTGGAGATGCTCGCGGATGGCGCGGTTGCCGCGGCTGTCCTGCATGTCTCCATCCTGGCCCTCACCGTAGTAGTGGAGGATGTTCTCGCCACCTTCCTCCTCCCAGTGATCCTGGTAGCCGTGCTGCGCACCTGCTTCCCCGGTGAAGAGGATGACGAACGGCGAACTACTAGGCGTGGAGATGCCGCCCTGCCGCTGTCCACCCAGCGGGCCATGGATCTGCTGGCGGCGGTTGTATAGAGCGCCGACTTCGAAAGGCAGGTCCGTGGGCAGCTGCAACCGTGGCATGCGGTCCAGGATAGCGCGGCCCACAGCCCTCCCGGCCAAGTTGGCAGGCAAGCGTTCGGTGCCTGGAGGCCAGACAGGGCCTGGTGCCCGGCGCGACCCCCAACCGCAGCCCGCACCACCCTCAGAACCGCACGCTTCCCGCCCGACCGTCGTAGGTGACAACCCGATCCGGCGGCGATTCGCTCAGCCCGCTCGCCTTACCGGGTTCGACCAGCACGATCCGCAGTTCACGTCGCTCGACCATGTCCGGGAACCGGCCCTGTCGCTCGCCCAGCGAGAGCGTGCGGGCAGCATCGTCCCAGGCCAGCTCGTAGCGGGCGGATTCGCCACGCTCGTACGCGTAGGTTTCGTTGTCGTCTTCGTAGACGGTGAAGCGTGCGTCGCGGCCGGGGTAGATGCGGATCTCCATCGGCGCATCGGGCCGCTCGGTCGCGTACTGCATCACTGGGCCCATCGGCACGATCGAGCCGGCGCGCACGTACAGCGGAATGAGGTCCAACGGCGCCTCGCGCGCCACCACCTGGCCGCCGCGAAACGATTCACCGGTCCAGAAGTCGAACCAGTCGCTGCCCGCCGGCAGGTAGGTCTGTACGGTCAGGTCGACCTGCTTCGCCGCCTCGCGCTCCGCCTCGCGCTGGCGTGGCGTCTTCCAGACCAGGCGCAAGGCGCGGTCCGCGGCGCCCTGGAAGTATTCGATCCGCACCGGGACGCGCTGCCCCTGGCGCAGCGCGACCTGGGTGCCCTTGTAGCGCCGGGGGCCGCTGTTCCAGTCGTCCACCCGCTTCTCGCCATCCACGTACAGCTGGAAGCCGTCGTCGCCCTCGAGGCCGATCTCGTACTCGCCGTCCTCCGGCGCGACCAGCTCGCCCTCCCAGCGCGCCGAAAATCCGTCCAGGCTCGACAGCCCCGGCGGGAATTCCGCGAGCGGCGGTTCCGGCCAGGTATGGTCGAGCGTGGCGTCCACCACGCGTCCCTTCGCCACGTTGAAGTCCGTGCCTTCGAAGTACTGGCCAGCCAGTCCCGGCGCGCCGTCGGGCGTGCGCAGCGCGCTGGCCGGGATCGTGTCGCCGGGCTGCGCCTGCTTGTGGACCATCGCGTGCACCACGGGCCGCACCATCAGGGACGGGCCGAACAGGAACGCATCGCGGATGTCGTGCGTGCGCGCGTCGTCGGGGAAATCGAACGGCACCGGGCGCATCAGGGTGGCACCGGCGGAGGCGACCTGCCAGCTGGTGCTGTAGATGTAGGGCAGCAGGCGGTAGCGCAGGTGCACCGCATCCAGCAGCGCCTGGTACATCGGCGGGTCGATGGTCCTGAACAGGTACGGCTCGCGCTCGATGCTGGTGCCGTGGACGCGCATGATCGGGTTGAAGGCGCCGAACTGGAACCACCGGGTGAACAGTTCGCGATAGGCGGGGTTGTCCGGGCCGCCGGGAAACTCGGTGACGAAGAATCCGCCGATGTCCTGGGTCCAGTACGGGTTGCCGGTCGCGGTCACGCTCACGCCGCCGCTGACCTGTTCGGCCAGTGTCTTCCAGCTGGCGAAGATGTCGCCCGACCACGACGCGGCCGCGGTGCGTTGCGCGCCTGCCCAGGCCGACCGGCTCAGCGTGAACACGCGCTTGTCGCTAGCGGCGCGCTGCGCCTCGTACGCGCCGAGGGTGGTCACCAGCGAATAGGGGTTGAGGTAGCGCGAGAAATCGCCCAGCGCATTGCGGCCGAGCGATTTGATGTCGCGGACGTTGTCGGCCGCGTCCCACGCCGCGGTGGTCACCTCCACCTCGGTGCCGTCCATCCACAGTGCATCGACGCCGCGGTCCAGCAGGCCCCGGCGGGCGTGGTCGAAATAGATTTGCCGGCCCAGCGGGCTGTACGCGTCGTAGATACGCGCGCGCCCGGAGATCCAGTGCAGCGGTTCGAAGCGCAGGCCGTGGCGATCGAGTTCGCGCGCCAGCGCGGTGTCGTTCCCGACCGAGGGCCAGATCGAGACCATCAGCTTCAGGTCGAGGTCGTGGATCCTGCGGATCATCGCGTCCGGGTCGGGGAAGCGGACCGGGTCCCAGATCATCCCGCTCCAGGTGCCGTCCTTGTCCGAGCCCCAGTACTGCCAGTCCTGCACGATGTAGTCGAGCGGGAAGCGCTCCCGGCGGAAGGTCTCCGCCACCTCCAGCAGGCGCGCCTGGGTGGGGTAGCGCTCCTTGCTCATGAACAGGCCGAACGCCTGTTTCGGATACATCGGCGCGGGCCCGGTGAGCCGGCGATAGGCGGCGACCACGCCGTCCAGGCTGTCGCTGCCCATGAAGTAGTAGTCGACGCCGCCCGGGGCGCTTTCGGCCCACATCGACGCGCCGCGTGCGTCGTCCTTGAAGCGCATCGCCGAGTACGTGTCCCACAGCACGCCGTAGCGCCGGGTGGACACCATCACCGGGATCAGGATGCCGGTGTTGGTCTGCACCAGCTCCACCTGCGTGCCGCGGCGGTTGATGCCGGCATCGGAGGTGTAGCCGAAGCCGTAGAGCGCTTCATCGGGCGCGAGCGAGAACACGTTCTCCACTTCGTAGCTGGGGCCGGCGCCCGCGACGTCGGTGTCCGTGATCGACTGCGGCGCGGCGGCCTGCTCCTGCGTGTACACGTGCCCGTCGCGGTCCAGGAAGGTGAGCGCGCCGTTGGTCTTGCTCACGTTGACGACCAGCCTGTCGCTGGTGAGCGTGAGCGTGCGCGCGTCTTCGGCGAGATCGAACGACACCTCGGGCGGCACGTCCACGACCACCAGGCTGGGCGCGGTCCAGTGGTTGCGCCCGTGGTTCGCGTTCACGCGCACGATGTCGGGCCCGTGGAACAGGACGTTCTTGGTGATGCCGCCGACCTGGATCTGCACGCCCGCCTGCAGCCGCGTGTAGCCGAACGCGCCATCCGTTCGAGCGCCGACCCGTTGCAGGTGGCCGTTCGCGTCCAGGCCGGTCTCGGTCGCTGCGGCGACCTGCGTGGACCGGCTCGAAGGCGCGTCGTCGGAGCCTGCCGCTAGCGATGGCACCTGCGAGGCACCGAGCACGGCCAGCAGCATCAGTATGGAAACTCGCATCCGTCGGTGTCCTCGCCGTGTATCCGGTCTTCAGTGACGCCGGTTCTGGCCCGCGTCACGCCGTTTCGTCATGAAAGCGCGGTTTCGGCGGCAGGGCAAGCCGGTGTCGGGTGGGCGGCGGACGCGCCACGCGGGAGCGCGACCGCGATTTCCTGGCGCGCGAGCCGGATTGGTCGGGGCGTGCGTGGCATTCGGTCGCGCGCGACGCGGAACGGGTTGCGCGCAAATGGAATCGCGTTGCGCGCAAACGGAATCGCGTTGCGCGCAAACAGAATCGCGTTGCGCCCAACCGTGTCCGGGCCGACGCCCGCCTCGCCTCGCTTGCAGCCGAATGCCCCGACCCTCGCGCGCGACCCAAATCTGCTCGCGCGCAAGCAGGATCCGTCTGCGCGCGACCGAACGTGGTTTGCGCGCAAGGCTCCCGGTCTTGCGGTCGGCACGTCGCGCCTTGCGGGCAAGCGGCGCCGGTTAGCGGCCGACGAACGATGAGTGGCGCATGGCATTCGGTGCATCGCGCGCAAGGGTTAGGGCTTCGCGCGTGCTTGCGCACAGGGCTGCGACTGTCGCGCACGCGCTCCGGCGCCCCGGGGTCCGGTGTCGGGTGCCGTGTCCCGTGTCCCGTGTCCCCGGCCTTGGGGGAAATCAGGGGGCAGAGTCGACTTTCTCCGCACCCGCTCTCCCCGATCTGCGTAGTCCCGCGACCTCGGCGCTTACAATTCCCGCCGTGAGACGACGAGACGATCGTGGCCCATCGAAGCCGCCGGCATGCACCGGCCGTCGCGTCGGCCCCGCCGCGGGCGTGCCCGAGCGGGACTCGGGGAGCGCACTGGCACGCTCGCGCTCGCACGCCTGCCCGACACCCGCGGGGTTCGCGCCGGGAGCCGCGGCGTGATCTCCCGCCTCCCGCCGTGGGTCTGGGGCGGCGCGTGGGTGATGGCCTTCATCGCCGGCATCGTCAACGTGGTCGGCATCCTGGGGCTGGATCACCAGGCGCTGACCCACCTCACCGGCAACACCACCCTGCTGAGCGCCGCGCTGGCGCATGCGGACCTCTCCGCGTCCGTGCACTTCGCCAGCGTGCTGGCCGCGTTCCTGGGCGGGGCGGTGCTCAGCGGCATGATCGTGCAGGGGGAGTCGCTGGTGCTCGGCCGCCGCTATGGCGTTGCGCTGGCGCTGGAGTCGGCGCTGCTGTTCGGCGCCGTGATGGTGCTGTCGCGATCGGCCTGGCTCGCCACCCTCATGGCGGCATGCGCGTGCGGGCTGCAGAACGCGATGGCTTCCACCTACAGCGGCGCCATCGTCCGCACCACCCACGTCTCCGGCATGTTCACGGATCTGGGCATCGGCCTGGGCGGTCTGCTGCGTGGCGCGCCGACGGACCGCAAGCGCATCGCGCTGTGCGCCTTGATCATCCTCGGATTCTTCGCGGGCGGGCTGGCGGGCGCGTTCCTGTTCGACGCGATCGCCGAGCGCGCGTTGCTGGTGCCGGCCGTGCTCACGGCGGCGGTGGCGATCGGCTACGTGGCGTACGCGTCGTGGATGCGCCGACGGTGAGTTCGACGCCGTTCGCGGCAGCATCGCTTTCGCATCGATGCGGGGGCGGATTCGTCCCGCCCCGCACCCTTGGCGGCTGTGCCGTCGAACGTCGGCTGCGTGCGCTGACGCGTCAGGCGCCGCGCCGTGTCACGGCTGGTAGCACGCTCCGCTCGGGTCGTGTTCGATCTGGACCAGGTCGCCACCGGCGCCGCCCCAGATATTGCCGTCGGTGAAGATCAGGCAGCCCTCGCCACGGTAGAGCACCTGCATGCGGCGCGCGTCGTTGCCGTAGTAGAAGGGGATCCAGCGCTTGCCGGACTCGTAGGTGTGCTGGCGGTCCGGAACGCGGTCCATGACCTCCTGCACCTGGCCGCTGCTCATGCCGATCCTGAGTTCGGCGAATTTCGCGCCCGGCGCGGGCTCGCCCACCACCTCGCCACTGAACGATCCATCGATCGACTTGACCTCGCGTCCACGCTGGGCGGGCTCGGACGGACTTCCGCCCCCGCTCGTGCAGGCGGCCAGGCCCAGGGCGATCGCGACCACGGACAACGCCTTCATTCCCCTCATTGCATTGCACCTTCCCCTTGAGTGGCGCGCAGCATCGGCCGAACGGATGCCCTTGGCAACAAAACAGGGGTCAGAGTCGACTTCTCTCCCGGGTTTCGGGTCCGGGCCATAAGGGCGCCGGATGCCTGATGGATAGGGTGTCGATCAAGGTGCTGCCCGCCCAGGGTCGGCGTCGGGGTAGAACCGTCCTGCTGTCGGCCCGGGGTGTCGACGCGGTTCCGCCAAAATCGCCGGGACCTCTTTCGTCGCCCTGCCTGCAACCGCTGAACCCCAGGCCGCATCCCGATGGGCGACTCCAATACGCACCTAACGGGGCCAGGTGTAGTTCCGACGACCCAGGGTCAGGTTCACTTCCGACGGCAGATGTTCACCAGAATTTGAGGCACTCCGACGATGGCGACCAGATCGTTCCCGCTGGTCAGGGTTCTCCTTCGCATCCGCTTGGGATCGCTGGCGAAGGTCGCCAGAGACCCCATGGCTACCGCACGGCCTATGCGCGCGGACATCATCACGTCGCGGTTATCGTGGTCTTCGCCCTCGCCGGGAGGTCGGGGTCAGGTGCACTACCTCTCCAGTTCAAGGGGGTCGGGCAACTGAGTTCGCACCTGAGAGGGGCTTTGACCCCATCCGACCCGATTGAAGATCCCGATCGCGTTCAAGGATGCGGACGCGGCGGCGCTCAAGCACACTTGCGCACCGCTCTCGCTCCTCCGCACGCCCCGATGACCAACGGCCTGTCCTTCCGCCACCCCCTCGTGTTCTGGTTTGGCTGTGCGCTGCTGGTGGGCGGGGTGTTCGCGCATGCGCCGATGTTCCTGATGGGGCAGCACACGCACTGGCAGATGGTGGGCATGCCGATGACCACGGAGATGTGGCTGGGCATGGCCGCGATCCCGATGGGGCTGGCGCTGTCGGCGTTCGGCATGCTGCCGCGCCTGCCCGGCGGCG
>JAEWZE010000196.1 GCA_023395465.1 Pseudomonadota bacterium | reverse complement strand
GCGGCGGCGCCGGTGGGGGTGGCGCATCCATCGGGCGGGGCGCGGCCGGCGGTGCGGGCGGTGCAGGCGGAGATGGCGGCGCTGGGGGTGCCGGAGGCCAGGCCAGCTTCGGCACCACCACCTGGGTTCGGCCGGGCTTGCGGTCGCGCAGGTAGTCGACCTGCACGCGTGCGCCCTCGTCCCTGCCGCGCAAGCGCGCCATCACCGCGCGCGGAGTCGTGACCGTGTCGCCGTCCACGCGCCGGATCACGTCGCCGGCCTGCAGGCCTTCCATGTCGCCGGTCGACAGCACCAGGACGCCGCTGTCGGTGCCGAAATAGCGCCCCAGCTGCGAATCGACCGTGGCCAGGTTCAGGCCGTTCCAGCGGAATGCCGACAGCAGCCGCGGCGTCCTGCAGTCCTCGCCGCTGCAGTCCGCGCCCTCGCGGCTGAGGCGGATGACCTCGCGCCGCACCTCGGGGGCGATGCCCGGTGCCGACCTGAGCGCCAGCAGTCCTGCGTCCAGTTCCTTCCGCGCCACAGCGCGCGCGTGTTCGACATGGCCGTCATCCAGCCATTCGAAACGGCCACCGTCGCCGGTGGTGAACGCGAACGCGCGGCCGCCCGGCTGCGGCGCGACCGTCGCGCTGGCGGTGCGGCCGTCGCGCAGGTAGCCCAGGCGCGCGGGCTTGCCGGACTGCAGCTTGCCCAGCAGGGTGCGCGCATTCTCCATGCGCAGTTCGCCGCTGCTGCCCAGGATCGGGGTGCCGTCCACCGACACCAGCCGGTCGCCGCTGCGCAGCCCGGCCTTCGCCGCGGCGCCGTCGGGAGTGACGCCGGTAATGCGCACGCCGGCCTGGTCGTCGCCGCTGAGCAGCACGCCGACCATTGGACGCGACCGCGCCTGTGCGATCCGCTCGCGCGCGGCTTCGGCGATGGCGCCCTGCCGCCCGGAGAGTTCGGCCACGCGCTGCGCGGCCCTGCGCAGCGCGTCGTGCGCCTGCTCGAGCTCCTTCGCGGCGGCGGCATCGTGGGTGGCCTGCTGCGCAGGGTCGTTCGCCGACGCGGTGCCGGCGAGCAGGACGGCCAGGGTGGCGGCCAGCAGTGGGAGAGGTCTGGGGTTCATGGCGGATCCCGATGAGGAGAAGTCAGTCGACGAGGACCAGAGCGCCGTCGTAGCGGGTGCCCTGCGCCGCCAGCCAGCGGCGGTTGCTTTCGAAGCCGGTGAGGCTGCGCAGGCCTTCGACGCGCTGTTGCCACAGCGCCACCTGCGTTTCGCGGTCGAGCCCGGGCCGGGCCAAGGCGGCGTCGATGGCCGCCAGCCGCTCCTCATAGGCTTCGGCGAGCACGGCCGCGGTGGCGCTGGAGACGCGGTCGTCGCGGGCCACGGCAAGCAGCGCCTCGAGCTGCGCGGATTCGAAGTACAGCTGTTCGAGCGGGTCGGCCGGCGAGGTCGCCGGCGGTTGCGTCACCGCAGTCGCGGGTGGCGTCGCAGGATCGATCGCCATACGCCAGGGCAGTGCCACCGCAAGCGACAGCACCATCGCGCCCGCCGCCCACAGTGGCCAGCGAGCGCGCCGCCGGCTGCGCACGACGCCGTGGACGCGCGCGTCGAGCCGCGCCGACAACGCATGCCAGCCGCCGGGCGGGGGCGCTTCGGGCGGCAGCGCCGCGAACGCCTGGGACCAGTCGTGGGGCGGGGAAGGGCGGTCAGACATGGGTGGGTTCCTGTGCCGGCAACGGTTCCGGCTCCAGCAGCGCGCGCAGGCGGCGTGTGCCGCGCGCAAGCTGCGATTTGGAGAAGCTGGTGGTGCGCTCCATCAGCGCGCCGATCTCTTCGTGGGTGTAGCCCTCTGCGTGGTACAGCCACAGCACGCTGCGGGTCGGCGCGGGCAGGGCGGCCAGCGCACGCTGCAGCGCCGCCGCATCGGCCGCCGCCGGTGGCGGCGCGGCGAGTTCGTCGGCCGGCTCATGCAGCTCCAGTTCGGGTCCGTCCGGATGCAGGCGCGCGCGCCGCAGCCGCATCAGCGCCTCGTTGACCGCGATCTGGCGCAGCCAGCCCCAGAACGGACTGTCGCCGCGGAAGCCGCCGATCCGGTCGATCACTTTGAGCATCGTGTCCTGCAGCACCTCGGAAGCCTCATCGCGGTCGCCGCAGATGCGCAGCGCCATCGTGAACACCGGTCGCTCGAACCAGCGGTAAAGCTGCTCGAGCGCCGCACGCTCGCCGGCCCGCGCGCGGACCAGCAGCGCCGCGGGCACGTCGATGGCGAAGCTGGACGGGGCTGGTGGCTGGGGCGGCATGTACGGATATGGATGCGGCAGCGGCCGGAAGCGTCGCAGGCCCGGCGCGGCGATGCGCATGGCATCGGTCGGGGGTGGTCACACCCGGCCTGCCGCCGGCGTCACCGCCCTATACTGGAAATCACCTGATCGGAGGGGTATCCCATGGCTGGAGGCGTGTTCCTGACCGCGGTGCTGCTGGTGGCGGGCATCGTGATCCTGTTCAAGACGGTGCGCATGGTGCCGCAGGGCTACGAGTGGACGGTCGAGCGCTTCGGCCGCTACACCCACACCATGACCCCCGGCCTGCACTTCCTGGTCCCGGTGGTCTACGGCGTGGGGCGCAAGGTCAACATGATGGAGCAGGTGCTGGACGTGCCCAGCCAGGAAGTCATCACCAAGGACAATGCCGCGGTGAAGGTCGACGGCGTGGTGTTCTTCCAGGTGCTCGATGCCGCCAAGGCCGCCTACGAGGTGTCCAACCTCGAGATCGCGATGATCGCCCTGGTGCAGACCAACATCCGCACCGTGATCGGTTCGATGGACCTGGACGAGTCCTTGAGCAACCGCGAGACCATCAACGCCCAGCTGCTCAACGTGGTCGACCAGGCCACCAATCCCTGGGGCATCAAGGTCACCCGCATCGAGATCCGCGACATCCAGCCGCCGCGCGACCTCATCGACTCGATGGCGCGGCAGATGAAGGCCGAACGCGAGCGCCGCGCCGTGATCCTCGAGGCCGAAGGCCATCGCCAGTCGGCGATCCTGCG
>JAEWZE010000187.1 GCA_023395465.1 Pseudomonadota bacterium | reverse complement strand
ACTCACGACGGCAGCTAGCGATGTGCCAATAATCGTTCGACTGCTTACGTGACGTCAAATGCTCTCAGGCGACGTCACTAGACGATTCATAAGCTCAATCTATATTTAATTGTCTTTTGCTTTCAGTCAGTTAGTGATCCACTAAGTTCGCTCAACGTCAACTAACGTTGATCTAGGCTGACGTTCGTGTCAGATTTCCGAAGCCGGGGTTCGAATCCCTCCAGGCGCGCCAAATCCCCCTGTGACAGATCTGTGCCGCGGCTGTGCCGATGCCATTCGGGCGGTTGGGCCGGATCGTTGGTAGCCCAAAGCGCCATGTCGATCCTTCAGCTACGTATCGAGCTGCTGCACATCGAGCCGCTGATCTGGCGCCGCATCCAGATGCCTGGCGACTGCACGTTCTGGGATCTGCACGTCGCCATCCAGAGCGCGTTCGCCTGGAACGACTCCCACCTGCATGAGTTCCGCCGTGGCGGCGACGGCGGCAACGACCTGCGCTTTGGCATCCCGCTGGACGAGGCCGGCGACGGCCTGCTCCGACCCGGTTGGGAGCACCGCGTGGCGGACGTCCTGACCCGCGCCGACCCTGCGCTGGAGTACGCGTACGATTTCGGCGATAGCTGGGAGCACCGGGTCGTGCTCGAGGACATCCTCGAGCCGGCACCGGGCAGGCGCTATCCGCGCTGCGTTGCCGGCGAGCGTTCCGCTCCGCCCGACGACTGCGGCGGACCCGGCGGTTACCAAGACCTGCTGGCCACCCTGGCCGACCCCGCCGACCCGGACCATGCGTCGTTGCACGCCTGGGCAAGCAGCCAGAAAGGGCAGCGCGGCCGCTTCGATCCCGAGGCTTTCGACGAACAAAGGGTGAAGTTCGCCAGGCCGGGGCCGCGCCTCAAGCGACTGCTGGCGGATCGCCGATAACGCCCACGTGACCCAGCCGCACATGCAAAGGATGCGCGGCGGACGCGGCCGGCGACCAACGCGCCCCTAACAATCAGCTAATCGTCGGGTAATCGTGCGGCACCAGCATGCCGCGCATGGACAGACCGGCATTCCGCGAGACCTCCCGCCCCTGGATCCGATGCGAACGCGTCGACGCCGGCGATGCGCGCCGCGCGGAGGTCGAGAGCTTCATCGCCCACGTCTACCGTGCCCGCTACGACGCGCAGCTGCGCAGCTTCCTGCCGCACCTGCTCGCGTTCCGGGACCACAGCGACCGGCTGCGGGCGGCCGTCGGCCTGCGCACCGGCGACGAGGGTCCGCTGTTCCTCGAGCAGTACCTGGACCTGCCGGCCGAGGCGGCGATCGCCCGGCACGGTCGCCGGGTCGCGTCCCGCTCGCAACTGGTCGAGGTCGGCAACCTGGCCGCACTGCGCGGCGGCGATGCGCGCGCGCTGATCGAGCACCTGACCGAGGCACTGCATGCCGCCGGCCTGCACTGGGTGCTCTTCACCGCCACGCGGCAGGTGCGCAACGCCTTCGACCGCCTGCACCTGGACACGGTGGTGCTGGCCGACGCGGAGCGCGCCCGGCTGCGGGACGATCCAAGCGACTGGGGCCGCTACTACGAGGTACAGCCGAAGGTGCTGTTCGGCGACCTGGCCGCCGGTCGTGCGTTCCTGCAGGCGCGTGGCCGGACGGCACCGCGCCCGGCCGGGTGTCCCGGCGCCACCGCGGAAGCGCTGGCATGAGCGGCGACACGGACCTGCTCGACGCGCTGGCCAACTCGCCGATGCGCGTGCTCGGCGACGAGGTCGCGCTTGGCGGACCCGCGCTGCGTGCACGGGCGCTGGCGATCGCCGGCGCATTGGACGCCCGCGGCGCGCACGTGGTCGCCAGCCGGCTCGACAACGGTCCGGACTGGCTGGCGCTCGATCTTGCGCTCAACGCGCTGGGCGCGGTCCACGTGCCGATCCCGACGTTCTTCAGCGCGGCCCAGGCCGCCCACGCCATGGCGCGCAGCGGCGCGGACCTGTGCGTGCTCGACGCCGGCGCGGGCGCGCAGCGTGCCGATGCCGCGCCGCTGGTGGCGGGGCTGCAGGCGCGGATCCTGCCCGGGCGCGGCGCGACGATCCCGCCGGGCACCGCCTGCATCACCTTCACCTCCGGCACCACCGGACAGCCCAAGGGCGTGTGCGTCGGCGCGCATGCGATGCGAACGGTGGCCTCGGCGCTGGTCGAGGCGTCGGCCCCGCTGGCACCGCGCCGGCACCTGTGTCTGATGCCGCTGTCGACCCTGCTCGAACAGATTGCCGGGCTCTATGGCGCACTGGCGTCGGGTGCCGACATCGCCGTGCCGTCGCTGGCCCGGATCGGCTACAGCGGAGCGGCAGGGCTGGACGTGCCGCGCCTGCTCGCGTGCCTGCACCGCTACGCACCGCACAGCGCCATCGTGTTCCCGCAGTTGCTGCTGGCGCTGGTGACGGCAGCGGAAAAGGGTCTGGCCCTGCCGTCCTCGTTGCGCTTTGTCGCGGTCGGCGGTGGCCGGGTCGGGGCGCGGCTGCTGGCCCGCGCGGCGGCGGTCGGGCTGCCGGTGTTCGAGGGCTACGGCCTGAGCGAATGCGTCTCGGTGGTGGCGCTGAACCGGCCCGGCGCGACGCGCCCGGGCAGCGTCGGGCGGCCACTGCCGCATGCGCGCGTATCGGTCGTGGACGGCGAACTGCAGGTCACGGGGGTGCGCTGCATCGCCTACCTCGGCGAGGACGCACCACCCCCCGGTCCGATCGCGACCGGCGACCTGGGCCACATCGACGACGACGGCTACGTGCACGTCACCGGCCGTCGCAAGCACATGTTCATTACCGCCTACGGCCGCAACGTCTCGCCCGAATGGGTCGAGAGCGAACTCACCCAGCATCCGCTGTTCGCGCAGGCGGTGGTGATGGGCGAGGCACGGCCGTTCAACGTCGCCGTCGCCTGGCTGCGCGATCCCGATGCCGACGACGCCGCGGTGGCGCGCGCGCTGTCCGCGGTCAACGCGGGCCTGCCCGACTACGCACAGGTGGCGCACGTGGTCCGCGCCGCGCGTCCGTTCTCGGCCGCCGACGACCTGCTCACCGACAACGGACGCCCGCGCCGCGACGCGATCGCCCATGCCTACGCCGATGCCATCGCCCGCGTGTACGGCGACGCATCCGACGCCCCGTTCCCGCTTCCCGCACAGGAGTTGCCCGCATGAGTCTCCACGCCCGACTGCTCGACCAGACCGCCGACGCGCGCGCCGGCCTGGTCACCCTGCCTGTCATCCAGCAGGCCCTCGCCGGCGCGATCGCGCGCGAGACCTACGTCGCCTTCCTCACCCAGGCCTACCACCACGTGCGCCACACGGTGCCGCTGCTGATGGCCTGCGGCGCGCGGCTGCCGGCGCGGCTGGAATGGCTGCGAACGGCGATCGGCGAGTACATCGAGGAGGAGATGGGGCACCAGGAGTGGGTGCTGGACGACATTGCCGCCTGCGGCGCCGACCGCGACGCCGCGGCCGCGTCGGAACCGCTGCTGGCGACCGAGCTGATGGTCAGCTACGCCTACGACACCATCGCCCGCGGCAATCCGGTCGGCTTCTTCGGCATGGTGCTGGTGCTCGAGGGCACCAGCGCGGCGCTGGCCACGCGCGCGGCCACCAGCATCGAATCCTCGCTCGGGCTGCCGCGCAACGCCTTCAGCTACCTGCTCTCGCACGGCGACCTGGACGTCGAACACGTCGGCTTCTTCGAATCGCTGATGGACCGGCTCGACGATCCCGCCGACCAGGCCGCGGTGATCCACGCCGCGCGCCGCTTCTACGTGCTCTACGGCGACATCTTCCGCGCCCTGCCCGCGCCCGCCCTGGCGCCGCGCCAGGCGGAGGCGGCGTGATGGACCTGGACGGCCGGACCGTGCTGGTGACCGGTGCGACCGGCGGCATCGGCGCGGCGCTGGTCAATGCCCTGCTCGCGCGCGGCGCCCGGGTGCTGGCGGTGGCGCGCGACGCCGGCCGGCTCACCGCGCTGGCGCGACGGCATCCGGCCGGCGCGGTCACGCCCTTTGCCGCCGACATCACCCGTGCCGGCGACCGCCACGCCCTGCTGCAGCGTGCGCGCAGCTTCGAGCCCGCGCCGTCGGTCCTGGTACTGGCCCACGCCCAGGCGGCGTTCGGACTGCTGCAGGAACAGGGCGACGAACTGCTCGAGGCGGTGGTGCGCAGCAACCTGGTCGCACCGATGCAGCTGGTGCGCGAGGCGCTGCCGATGCTCGGACGGCACGATGCCGCGGCCGTGGTCGCGGTCGGCTCGACCTTCGGCAGCCTCGCCTTTCCCGGCTTCGCGGCCTACAGCGCCAGCAAGTTCGGCCTGCGCGGGCTGTTCGAGGCGCTCGCCCGCGAGCACGCCGGCGGCCCGGTGCGCTTCCAGTACCTCTCCCCGCGCGCGACCCGCACGCCCTTCAACAGCGCGGCCGTGGACGCGCTCAACCGTGAACTGGGTACGCGCGTGGATCGCCCCGAGCGCGTTGCCCAGGTCCTCGTCCGGGCGATCGAACGCGGCAGCCGGCGCCGCCAGCTCGGTTGGCCCGAAGCGCTGTTCGCCCGCATCAACGCCCTGTTCCCTGCCCTCGTCGACCGCAGCCTGGCGCGGCAGCTGCCGCTGATCCGGCGCCATGCCGGCGGTCCATCCCACGCCACCCCGGAGTCCCGCCATGAACCCGTTCCGTCGTAACCGCATCGTCGCCGCCTTCTTCGCATTGGGCCTGCTGGCGCCCGTCATCGCCTCCGCCGGCGGCGCGCCGGCGCCCGCGGTGGTGGCGATCCGCGACCAGTGGGCGCAGGTCGCCTACGTCACCCCGAAGGCGCAGCGCGCATCGGCGTTCGAATCGCTGGCCAGCCAGTCGGCCAGGCTCGTCGAAGAACGCCCGAAGGACGCCGACGCACTGATCTGGGACGGCATCGTCCGCTCCAGCCTCGCCGGCGAGCGCGGCGGTCTGGGCGCGCTGTCGCTGGCCAAGCAGGCGCGCCGCGACTTCGAGGCGGCGATCGGGCTCGATCCCGACGCGCTCGAAGGCGCCGCGCACACCAGCCTCGGCGCGCTGTACTACCAGGTGCCGGGGTGGCCGATCGGCTTCGGCGACGAGGCCAAGGCGCGCCAGCACCTCGAACGCGCGCTGGCGATCAGCCCGGACGACATCGACGCGAACTACTTCCACGGCGATTTCCTGCGCGAGCAGCGCGACTGGGCCGGTGCGGCGGCGGCGTTCGAGAAGGCGCTGGCCGCGCCCGCGCGGCCTGGCCGCGAGGTCGCCGACCGCGGCCGCCGCGCCGAAGCCACGCGCAAGCTGGCCGAGGTCCGCGAGCTGCTTGCCCGCCGCTGAGCCGCGGCACAGACTGCGCCGATGCGCGTACTGCTGGTCGAGGACGATCCGTCGCTGGGAGAAGGCCTGCGCACCACCTTGCGGCGCGCGGCCTATGCGGTGGACTGGCTCCAGGATGGCGCGAGCGCGCTGGCCGCGATCCGCGACGGCGGCATCGACCTGGTGGTGCTCGATCTCGGCCTGCCCCGCAAGGACGGGCTGGATGTCATCCGCGAGGCACGGCAGTCCGGCGCCACGGTCCCGATCCTGGTCCTCAGCGCGCGCGAGCGCGCCGCCGACCGCATGCTCGGCCTGGACCTGGGCGCCGACGACTACGTCGGCAAGCCGTTCGACAGCGGCGAGTTCCTGGCGCGCGTGCGCGCGCTGCTCCGGCGCAGCAGTGGCCAGGCCAGCCC
>JAEWZE010000181.1 GCA_023395465.1 Pseudomonadota bacterium | reverse complement strand
CGGCCGCGGCCCTGAGCGACGCGCTGCCGACCCCGCCCGCGGCTGCGCAGGTCGCCGCGGCCGCCAGTTCGCGCCTGGCCGACCATCCCGGTTACGGGCGCGCCGAGAACCGCTTCCGCCTGGTGGCCGAGGACGGCCGCGTTCGCAGCGCCGACGAATTCGATACCTGGATGCGCGAACGCCAGGCGCGCCTGGACGCCGAGCGCGCCGCCGCCGCTTCGCCGGTCGCAGCTTCGCCGGTCGCAGCTGCGCCAGCGACTCCCGCGGTCCCGCCCACTGCGACCGTGGCCTCCGCGCCGGCGCCAGCCGCCACGGGCGAGGACGACGTCACCCTGCAGGTCGGGGTGTTCTCGGTCCGCGACAACGCCGAGCGCGCGCTGGCCGCGCTGCAGCGCGCCGGCATCGGCGCCGCCCACCTGCAGGACGTCACGGTGGCCGACCGGCGGCTGTGGCGGCTGCGCGTGGGCCCCGTTGCCGCGGTGGCGCTGGCCGAACTTTCCTCGCGCGTGTCGGGTCTGGGGCTGGGCATGCCGCAGATCGTTCGCGAGTAGACTGTCCGACTTTCGTCGCAGGACCGCGCCCGCGACCGTCCATGTTTCCGTCCGGCCAGGGATGTCCGGCACACCGGAGTCCGCTACCCGATGAAATCCGCTTTCCTGACCCGTCGCATCGCCGTGGCCGCGCTGGCCGCCCTGCTCGTCGTCGGCCTGGCGACCGCCCAGGAGACGCCACGGCCCGCACAGGCGGCACCGGCCGCGGCCCTGAGCGACGCGCTGCCGACCCCGCCGCCGCCGGCGGTGACCGGCAACGCCTGGCTGCTGATGGACTACGCCAGCGGCCAGATCCTGGCCGGCGAGAACGTCGATGAACGGGTCGAGCCGGCCAGCATCACCAAGGTGCTGACCAGCTACGTGATCGCGGCCGAGATGAAGGCCGGCAAGGTCAAGGCCGACGACCAGGTGATGATGACCGAGAACGCCTGGCGCAAGGGCGGCGCCGGCACCGACGGCAGCTACAGCGGCTTCCCGGTCAACCAGACCGCGCCGCTGCTGGAAATGGAAAAGGGGATGGTGGTGCAGTCGGGCAACGACGCCGCGATCGCCCTGGCCGAGCATGTCGCCGGCAGCGAGGACGCCTTCGCCGCGCTGATGAACGCCTACGCCAAGCGCATCGGCATGACCAACTCCAACTTCGTCAACTCGCACGGCCTGTCCGAGCCCGAGCACTACTCGACCCCGCGCGACCTGGCCCTGCTTGGCCGCGCGATGGTGCGCGACTTCCCCGAGGAGTACAGCTACAACGCGATCAAGGAGTTCACGGTCGGGCCGATCACCCAGCGCAACCGCAACCTGCTGCTGTGGCGGGACTCCAGCGTCGACGGCATCAAGACCGGCCACCACTCCGCGGCCGGCTACTGCCTGATGGCCTCGGCCAAGCGCGGCGACCAGCGCCTGATCTCGGTGGTGATGGGCTCCAGCGGCGAGGCGCAGCGCGCCACCGATTCGCTGGCGCTGCTCAACTGGGGTTTCCGTTTCCACGAGACCCACCGCCTGTACGACGCCTCCAACGCGGTCTCCACGCAGAAGGTGTGGAAGGGCGCGGTGGACGAAGTGCAGCTGGGCGTGGCCGCGCCGCTGCTGGTCAGCCTGCCGCGCGGCAAGTACGACCAGCTCAAGCCGTCGATGGACGTGCCCGAGACCCTGGTGGCGCCGATCACCAAGGGCCAGGCCATCGGCAAGGTGCGGGTGACCCTGGACGGCAAGGTCGTGGCCGAGCGTCCGCTGGTGGCGCTGCAGGCTGTGGAGGAGGCGGGCTTCTTCAAGCGTCTGTGGCACGAATTCCTGATGTGGTGGAAGTCGGTCTGATCCCGCGCGGTCGAGGGCTGGGCGCGGATTCCCGGGCCCGGTTGTCCGCTCCCTGTCACGGACAACGTGTCTGCTAAGATCCCGGCGCGTGCGATGCAGGATGCATCTGTACGCGTGGGGAACGGGTGCGCCGATGCGCGCCCGCACAGACAACTTCAGGGATAAGGGGAGACTCGATGTCCGTATTCAATGGCAGGCGCGCCGTTGCGGCCGCGCTTTCGACGGTGGCCATGCTGGCCGTGGCCACGCCGGCGCTGGCCCAGCGCCAGAGCGCGCAGGAGCGGCGGCAGGAACAGGTGGCGCAGATCCCGGTGTGCGCACAGCCGCTGGGCGCCATCTCGGTGATCGAACCCGAGGACGGCGTGCACTGGTGGAGCGGCCAGCAGCTGCCCGCGCCGTCGCGCCTGATCAAGGTGTTCGTCAACAAGTCGCGCTGTTTCACCCTGGTGGACCGCGGCGCCGGTCTCGATGCCGCGATGCGCGAACGCGACCTCGGCGCGGGCGGTGAGCTGCGCAACCGCTCCAACATCGGCAAGGGCCAGATCAAGGCGGCCGACTACGTGATGGTGCCCGACCTGATCGGCGCCAACAGCAACGCCGGCGGCAATGCCGTGGGCGGCCTGCTGGGGGGACTGATCGGCGGCCGCGCGGGCGCGCTCGTCGGCGGGCTGAACTTCAAGAGCAAGACTGCCGACGTGGTGCTGACCGTCACCGACGTGCGTTCGTCCGAGCAGGTCGCGATGGCCGAAGGCCATGCAAAGAAGACCGACATCGGTTGGGGCGCGGGCGGCGGCCTGTTCGGCGGCAGCGGCCTGGGCGCCGCGGGCGTCGGCGGCTACGCCAACACCGAACTCGGCCAGGTCATCACCCTGGCCTACCTGCAGGCCTACACCGACCTGGTCGCCCAGCTCGGCGGCCTGCCCGAGGACGCCTCGGCGGCCAACGCCCAGCAGGCGGTGACCGTCACCAAGCCCGCGCGCCTGTTCACCGGTGCCGACGGCAAGGGCGTGGTGCGCGACCTCGACGTGGGCATGATGCTGTATCCCACCGGCGCCAAGCAGGGCGTGATGTGGGAAGTCGAGGACGAGCTGGGCAACAAGGGCTGGGTGTCCTCGAGCCTGCTGCAGCTGTCGCGCTGAAGCCGCATTCCGCCTGAAGACGCAGACGGCCGCCGCGAGGCGGCCGTTTCGCGTTCGGGCCGCCGGTTTGGGATCGCGCGTCGCGCCCCCATAATCGGCGGATGGAAATCAAATCCGACAACCCTGAACACGGCTTCCAGTTCCCGGGCGTGTTCGAGATCACCGCGATGGGGCCGGCTGGCGTCGGGCTGGAGGGCGAAATCCCGCGCCTGCTCACCGAAGCCGGCCTGACCGTACTGGAAGAATCCATCCAGTGGCGCGAAAGCAGCGGCGGCCGCTTCGTCTCGGTGAAACTGAGCTTTCGCGCCGGCGATCGCGCCCAGTACGAGGCCGCGCACACTGCCCTGCGCAACCATCCCGAGGTGAAATGGACGCTGTGACGTCCCTGCACCGCCCCGCGCGCGCGGGGGCATGCCGGGGCGGGGCGCCGCGGTGAGCGACACCGTGGCCGCCTGCGCCGGTCCCGCGACGGCTCATGCAGCCAGCGGATGCCTGGTCCGCGACCTCGGCCGCCAGCCCTATGAGCCGGTGTGGCGTGCAATGCAGCGTTTCACCGACGCCCGCGATGCGGATTCGATGGATGAACTGTGGGTGGTCGAGCACGATCCGGTGTTCACCCTCGGCCAGGCCGGCAAGCCCGAGCACGTGCTGGCACCGGGCGCGATCCCGGTGGTCCACGTCGATCGCGGCGGCCAGGTGACCTACCACGGGCCTGGCCAGATCGTGGTCTATCCGCTGCTCGACATCCGCCGGCTGGGCCTGGGCGTGCGCGACTACGTGTGCCGCATCGAGCAGGCGCTGATCGACACGCTGCTGGAATGGAACATCCTCGGCGCGCGGCGCGAGGGCGCACCGGGCGTGTACGTGGGCGATGCCAAGGTCGCCGCCCTCGGCATCCGCGTGCGCCACGGCCGCACCTTCCACGGCCTGGCCTTCAACATCGCCATGGACCTGGAACCGTTCCGCCGCATCAATCCCTGCGGCTACGCCGGGCTGCAGGTGACCTCGATGCTAGACTTGGGCGGTCCGTCGGGCATGGACGCGGTCAAGCCCGTCCTGCTGGACGAACTGGCCCGGCAGTTCGGGCTGGCGCTGCGTGCGGCGCCCGCGCCCGACCTGGCCAACCCCCTTCCCACCGCCGCGGCCCGAGCCGCCTGAGCCGTCATGTCCGAGTCCAGCCCGCGCTCCATCCCCCTGCAGGTCGTGCAGCAGGCCGCTTCCGCGCCGCTGGAAGCGGGCGCCAAGCAGCTGGCCGGCGACAAGATCGCGCGCTCGCCGGTGGAGTTCGTCGACGCGCCGGTGCTGCGCAAACCCTCCTGGATCCGCGTGCGGATCCCGTCCAACGGCGCGGTCGCGGCGCTCAAGTCGAAGCTGCGCAAGAACCGCCTGGTCACGGTGTGCGAGGAAGCCAGCTGCCCGAACATCCACGAATGCTTCGGCCACGGCACCGCGACCTTCATGATCCTGGGCGAGGTCTGCACGCGACGCTGCTCGTTCTGCGACGTGGCCCATGGGCGGCCCAAGCCGCCGGACGCGTCCGAGCCGCTGAACCTGGCCAACACCATCGCCGACATGGGCCTGAAGTACGTGGTCATCACCTCGGTGGACCGCGACGACCTGCGCGACGGCGGCGCCCAGCATTTCGTCGACTGCATCGAGGCGGTGCGCGCGCAGTCGCCGGCGATCCGCATCGAGATCCTCACCCCCGATTTCCGCGGCCGCGGCCGCATGGAGCGCGCGCTGGAGATCCTGGCCACCGCGCCGCCGGACGTGTTCAACCACAACGTCGAGACCGTGCCGGAGCTGTACCGCAACGTGCGCCCCGGTGCCGACTACCAGTGGTCGCTGACCCTGCTGCAGAAGTTCAAGGCGCAGCATCCCGGGGTGCCGACCAAGTCGGGGATCATGCTCGGCCTGGGCGAAACCATGGAGCAGGTGCAGGGCACCCTGCGCGACCTGCGCGCGCACGACGTGGAGATGGTCACCATCGGCCAGTACCTGCAGCCGTCCCCGCACCACCATCCGGTGCTGCGCTACTGGACGCCGGACGAGTTCAAGGCGCTGGAGGATTACGGGATGTCGCTGGGCTTCAGCCACGTGGCGTCCGGGCCGCTGGTACGCTCGTCCTACCACGCCGACCGCCAGGCGAAAGAGGCCGGCGTGGCCGCCTGAGGCGGCGCGCCGCGTGACTCTTCACGCAAGGTTCGGCCGCGACTGGCGGGCCGGCATGCCGGATCCGTCGACGCAGGCCCGCGTTCACGTTGCCTGCAGCCCTGCCCGATAGAGTGGACCGCGCCGCGCAACTTTGTGCACTGGCGCGGGGTCAGAACATGGCGGCATCGTCTGCGCAGCGCACACGGACCGCACACCAGGATCGTTCCCGATGAAATTGAACCGCATCGCTTCCGTCACCCTGATCGCCCTGGCGCTGGCCGTGCCGCTGGGGCTGATGGCGCGCAGCGAGGGCGATGCGCTGCCCGGCGCGCCCACCGCCGAGCAGGCCACCACCTCCAAGCTGGTCTACGGACTGCTGTCGGACAGCCGCTATGCCTATCGGCCGCGGCCGCTCGACGCGACCATGTCGGCTGAGATCTTCGACCACTACCTGGAGGCGCTGGACGGCTCCAAGCTGTTCTTCACCGCTGCCGACATCGCCCGCTTCGAGGCCTACCGGCCGGCGATGGGCGAGAACGTGCGCAGCGGCAACCTCGAGCCGGCGTACACGATCTTCGCCGTCTACAAGCAGCGCGTGGCCGACCGCGTCGCCTACGCGCGCGACCTGCTCGAACAGGACATCTTCGATTTCACCGGCGACGACCGCTGGGAGTACGACCGCGAGGAAGCGGCGTGGGCCCGCGATGCCGCCACGCTCGACGCGCTGTGGAAGCAGTCGGTGCGCAACGACTGGCTGCGGCTCAAGCTCGCCGGCAAGGCGCCCGACGAGATCCGCAAGACCCTCGACCGGCGCTACCTCAACCTGGCCAACAACGTCGCCGCGCTCAAGCAGGAGGATGCGTTCCAGACCTTCCTCAACGCCTATACCTCGACGGTCGATCCGCATACCGACTACATGAGCCCGCGCACCGCGAAGCTGTTCACGCAGAGCATGTCGCTGTCGCTGGAAGGCATCGGCGCGCAGCTGCAGAAGCAGGACGACGTGGTGGTGATCCGCGAACTCATCGCCGGCGGGCCGGCCGCGCTCAGCGGGAAGTTCAAGGCCGGCGATCGCATCGTTGGCGTCGGCCAGGGCACCAGCGGTCCGATGGAGGACGTGGTGGGCTGGCGCCTGGATGACGTGGTGGAGAAGATCAAGGGTCCCAAGGAGACCCAGGTGCGGCTGGACGTGATTCCCGGCGAGGCGACGCTGGACAGCACCCCGGTGCGCGTCGTGCTCACCCGCGCCCGCATCAAGCTCGAGGAACAGGCGGCCAAGTCCGAGGTCATCACCCTGCCTGCGGTCGAGGGCGGTGCCGAGAAGCGCATCGGCGTGATCAAGCTGCCCGCGTTCTACCAGGATTTCGAAGGCCGGCGCACCCGCAATGGCGAGTACACCTCGGCCACCCGCGACGTCGCCCGGCTGCTGGGGGAGTTCCGCGCCGACGGCATCGACGGCGTGGTGCTGGACCTGCGCAGCAACGGCGGCGGGTCGCTCAACGAGGCGATCGAGCTGACCGGGCTGTTCATCGACAAGGGCCCGGTGGTGCAGGTGCGCGAATCCGGCGGCCGCGTCAGCGTGGAAAGCGACCGCACCGCGGGCGTGTCCTGGGACGGGCCGCTGGCGGTCCTGATCAACCGCGGCTCGGCCTCGGCGTCGGAGATCTTCGCCGGCGCGATCCAGGACTACGGTCGCGGCCTGGTCATCGGCGAGACCTCGTTCGGCAAGGGCACGGTGCAGAACATCGTGCCGCTGGACCGCTGGCCGGCGTCCGAGGGCGACCGCTACGGGCACGTCAAGCTGACCATCGCGCAGTTCTTCCTGCCCGGTGGCAGCAGCACGCAGAATCGCGGCGTCGTGCCCGACCTGGCGTTCCCGGTGACGGTCGACGCCAGCGAGTTCGGCGAAAGCACCTACGACAACGCGCTGGAATGGCGCCAGATCGCGGCCGTGCCGCACCAGCGCTATGGCGACTTCGCGCCGCTGCTGCCCAAGCTGCAGGTCCTGCACAAGCAGCGCGTGGCGAGCGACCACGAGTTCCGCTGGTGGTCGGAGGACGTGGCCGAGTTCCGGGCCGAACGCGAGAAGAAGTACGTCTCGCTCAACGAAGCCGAGCGGCGCGCCGAACGCGACCGCGACGAGGCCAAGCGCGCCCGCCGCCAGGAAGAGCGCAAGGCGCTTGGCCTGGCCCTCGACCCGCTGGCCGACAGCAGCACCGACGACGGCCTGCAGGCCAGCGAGCGCGACGTGGCCGAAGACGCGGCCCGCGAGAAGGCGGCGGAGAAGCGGCCGGATCCGCTCCTGCACGAGTCGGCGGCGATTCTGGCCGACGCGGTGCGGCTGCTCAACCATGACCGGCGCCTGTCGGCGCAGGTGCTGCCCGAGTCCACCGGCCCGGGCCGCTGGACCCAGTAAGCCGCACGGGCTGCCGGGCTCCGGGATGAGCGCCACGCAGGTCCGCCGGGGCGCTGGTGCTGACCGCACTCGCATCGCGCGCCCGGCGACGGCCTGATGGCATCGTTCCAGTCCTTGCGCCTGCTGGTGACGGCCAGGCGCCATCCTTCGGGATGGCTGCTGCTGGTCCAGCTCGCCGGCGTGGTGCTGTATCCGGCGATGGAGGGCACCGCGGCCGGGCGCGCAGTGTTCGGCGCGTTCGGGATCCTGGTGCTGATACTGGCGCTGTGGGTGGTCAACCGCAGCGCGGCCAGCAACCGCATTGCCTGGTGCCTGGCGGGGCCGGCGGTGCTGCTGTCGCTGTGGTCGGTACTGGCCGGTCGGCCGCAGGTACTGGTCTATGCCTACGTGCTGGAAGGCGCGCTGTACTTCTATACCGCCCTGGCGCTGATCGGCTACATGCTCCGCGACCACAAGGTCACCAGCGACGAGCTGTACGCCGCCGGTGCGACCTTCACCCTGCTGGCGTGGGGCTTCGCCTTTGCCTACGCGGCCTGCCAGTACTGGTTCCCGGGCAGCTTCCTGGCCGCGGTCGACGCGCAGCTGCCGCGTACCTGGACCGAACTGCTGTTCCTGAGCTTCAGCACGCTCTCGGGCGTGGGCCTGACCGACATCCTGCCGGTCCGGCCGCCGGCGCGCGCGCTGGTGATGCTGGAGGCGTTCGCCGGGGTGATGTACATCGCCCTGGTGGTGTCGCGACTGATCGGGCTGGCGATCCGCCCGCCCGCGCCTCCCGACAGCGCGCCGTAGGCGCGCGTCGGCCGTGGATCAGGCTGCCGCGCCGGCCAGCTGCGCGTGGTGGCGCTCGATCGCGTAGACCAGGATCTTCTTCGCTTCCTCGGCCCCGCCCCAGCCCTCGAGCTTGACCCACTTGCCCTTCTCGAGGTCTTTGTAGTGCTCGAAGAAGTGGCCGATGCGCTCCAGCCAGTGGGTGCTCACCTGGTCGATGTTCTCGACGTGGGCGTAGCCCTGGAACACCTTGGTCACCGGCACGGCCAGCAGCTTCTCGTCGCTGCCGGCCTCGTCGGTCATCTTCAGCACGCCCACGGGGCGGCAGCGGATCACCGAACCTGGCACCAGCGGCAGCGGCAGCACCACCAGCACGTCGGCCGGGTCGCCATCGCCGCACAGGGTGTGGGGCACGTAGCCGTAGTTGCAGGGATAGCGCATCGGCGTGGAGAGCACGCGGTCGACGAAGATCGCGCCGCTCTCCTTGTCCACCTCGTATTTCACCGGCTCGGCGTCCTTCGGGATCTCGATGATGACGTTGATTTCGTCCGGGGGATTTTTCCCGGTGGAGACGTGGTCGAGACCCATGGGACGGCAACTCCTGCGGAGCGGGCGAGGGCCCGCATGGTGGGGAGCCGCAATTCTACGCGACCGATGCTGCATTGCAGAACTTGCTCGCCCCGGCACCGGCCAGGGTCCTAGGGTCGGCCCGAGGCAGGGTACGCCCCAGCTGTGCGGCATCCATACGGCCGCGTACATATGACGTCCGTCCCCGCCCCAGCGAGATGCCCCGATGTCGATCACCGATGCTTCCCGGATTGCCGACGCCGCCCTGCCGCAGAGCGAGAGCTACTGGGACAATCCGGAAGTGGACAGCAACCGGCTGGCCTCGCCTGCGGACCTGGACCTGGATCCGGTCGATCCCGGCCAGGTCGAGCGCTCCCCGCTGATGTCGCTGCTGCCGCGTTCCGGCGCGACCGAGATCGACGGCAGCCGGAGCAATCCGGCCGACCGCAGCCTGGGCCAGACCCCGGACGGCAAGACCATCCAGGTCGATACGCTGCACCGAGACGGCGACGTGCAGATCGCGCGCGAGCGCACCCTGGGCGATGCCGGCGGCGGCCAGACCTACGTCAGCGCCGACCAGCTGGTGATCACCACCGGCGGCACCAGCGACCGCGTCGGGGTCAGCCAGCGCGACGACGGCACCCTGGACGTGAGCGTCAACGGCGAATCCTTCGCCGTGAAGACGGCCGAGGGCCAGGAGCTGACCCTGCGCACCGGCGGCGGCGACGACGTGATCGAGGTCGCGGCCAACGTCACCGTGAACATCGTGGCCGACACCGGCGCCGGCGATGACCAGGTCGACATCGCCGGCAGCGGCGACAACCGCATCGACGCGGGTGCCGGCAACGACCGCGCGACCCTGTCCGGCAGCGGCCGCAACGACATCGCCGGCGGCAGCGGCGACGATGCCATCCAGGGCGGCAGCGGCGTCGACGTGATCCACGGCGGCGATGGCGCCGACAGCATCGATGGCGGCACCGGCCGCAACTTCCTCGAGGGCGGCGCCGGCAACGACACGATCCGCAGCCGCGGCGCCGGCGACATGGTGTCCGGCGGCCTGGGCGACGACATCCTGCATGCCGCGAGCGGCGCCAGCGCCATCTATGCCGGCGCCGGCCGCGACACCATCGAAGGGGCCGGCGACCGCACCACGGTGTACGCCGAGATCGGCGACCTGATCAATTCCGCCACCGGCGCGCGCCCGACCGTGGTCAACGTCGAGATCGACGCGGCCGCTGGCAGCAGCATCCGGGTGCAGGGGTCGGACGCCTTCGTCCAGCGCGTCGAGGCCGAGCTCGAATTCCTGCGCAGCTCGCCCAACGGGCAGCGCATGCTCGCCGAGTTCGATGCCACCGCAGCGTCGACGGGCAACACGGTCACCATCAAGGAGCTGTCGAACGAACACAACGGCTATGCGATGCCGGCCAACGACGATGCGACCTGGCCGGATGTGCAGATCACCAACGGCGTCGCCGGCCCGGGCGTGCAGACCGACATCCGCTACAACCCGTCCTTCCACATGGACGCGTTCCCGGCGCCGGTGGTGGTGCTGTACCACGAGATGTCGCACGCCTACAACTTCGTCAACGGCTCGCTGCAGCCGGGCAACTACAGCGGCCCCGATGCGGCCGACCGCGGCATCTCCAACTCCGAACGACAGGCGGTGGGCCTGGAAACCACGGCGCCCGCCTTCGACTTCGACGGCGATCCCGCCACGCCGCCCACCACGGCCAATCCCGACCACCTGACCGAGAACGGCCTGCGCGAGGAGCTCGGGCTGCCGGATCGGCCCAGCTACCGGTTGTGATCGGGGCAGGACGCCGCGATCACGCGCTCCAGGGATGGAGGGGACGGGCAGCCCGCGTACACGCGGCTGCCCGTCTTTTTTTGCCGCGCCCCCCGGCCCCTGGGGCGCATGCGGTTCCCGGACGGATCGCTGGCGGGCTGCTGGCGCTGACGCTGGCCTGCTTCCCGGCCGCGGCCTACGATGATCCGGGCCGCACCGGCCCTGCCGCCACCCGGACCAATCGCATGAGCGAGAACACCAGGACGACCATCCATGTCGACGGGCAGGGCGCGCGCCTGGACGTGGCGATGTCGGCCACGGCGCCCGACGCCATCCATCTGCGCTACCGGCTGCACAACACCGGCGACGCGCCGCTGGCGGTCTTCGACCGCGGTGACCGGCAGGCGGTCCTGTCGGGGCGGCTGGTGGCGGGGGCGGTCGGCGCGCCGACGTTCCAGGCCGACGGCGGCGACGTCGTGCTGCGCCACGCCGCGCGCGATCCGGCGCCGGGCGGGTTCACCGGCCCGACGGTCCCCGCGACGCCGCTGGCCCTGCAGCTCGCGCCCGGCGCCGTGCTCGAGGGCGAATTCGACTTCGCGATCCCGACGCCGCAGCCGCCGCGGCGGTTGCGCTGGTGCCTGGGCGTGGCCCCGCTCGACGAGGCCGGCTTCTTCTCGCCGCAGGACGTGGCAGCGGGCACGCTGTGGCAGGCGCACGACGAGGCGGTCGCGCGCCAGCAGATGCTGTGCACGCCGTGGTGGGACCTGGCGACGGGCGAAACCGCGGCGGACTGACGCCGCGGCGGCGCGGGCCTCAGCTGCCGCCTGGCGCGGCTTTGGCCGCGCTCGCCTGGCGCGTGGCGCCGCAATCGCCGTCGAGCAGGCGCGAGCGCTGCAGCCACTCGCTGTCGGGATAGTAGGCAAAGACCAGCGAGCCGCCGCGGATGCGGTCGATCAGGTCGCGCGCGATCTCCGGCCGCACCGCCGGGCACCCCAGGCTGCGTCCGAGCCGTCCCTGCGCGCGGGCGATGCCCGGGCTGACGTAAGGCGCGCCGTGGATGACGATGGCGCGGTCGCGCGCCAGGTCGTTGAAGCCGGGTTCCAGGCCGTCCAGGCGCAGCGAGTAGCCGTTGGCGCCGACGTAGGATTCCGCGGTACGGAACGCGCCCAGGCTGGACATGTTGCTGCCGGAGCGGTTGGAGAACTCGGTCGCCAGGTTGCCACCGGTATTGCGGCCGTGCGCCACCAGTTCCTCGAACAGCAGGTCATGGCTGGCCAGGTCGAACACCCACAGCCGCGGCTCGGTGGACGGCCGCGAAAAATCGATCACGCTGAGCGTGGAGGGCGCCCCCGGGTTGCCGGGCTGGCGCCGCGAACAGGCGACCGCGCGCGTCGCGAGCGACAGCACCTCGCGGTCCAGCGATGGGGCGGCCTGGGCAAGTCGGGCGAACAGGGCGTCGGGCTGTGGCCCGGCGGCCCGTGCGCTGGCGGCGAGCGCGCAGCCGCCGAGCAGCGCTGCGACGAGCAGGCTGCGGATCGGGAAAAGGCTCATGGCGGCAGGATAGCAGCGGGCTCCGTGCAGCGTCCTGAACGCCGGGCCGGCTAGGGCTGCGGTGGCCGGGACGTGCCGGGCGCCGCAGCGTCCCCGGCTTCCCCGGCTTCCAGCACCGGCTGCAGGGCCTGTGCGGCGGGGTCCGGACGCACCGCGGGCAGGTCGGTCAGCAGCACCGTGGTGCCCGGTACCAGCAGGCTGCGCAGATGGGCGGCAAAGGCCTCGTCCACCCGCAGCGGGCGTTCGCGCAGCCGCAGCTGCAGCACGGCCAGGGCGTCGGCGTCGAGGCCGCGGATCGCGTGGGTGGACCAGCGCCGCCGCGACGGGTCCGCCCCGCCTTCGCCGCCGCCGGCGGGCGCCCGGTCGGCCACCATCAGCACGGTGCCGCCGATCGAGAAGCCGTCGGCGACCTGCAGTGCGGCCTCGCCGATGGCGATGCCCTCGCGCAGGACCACGACGCGCCGGTCGGCGAGGCTGACCAGCACGCTGACCGGGCCGGTCGGGCTGGCCGACTCGTCCCAGGTGGCGTCGGGTGGCACCTGGGGCGGCAGCGCAGCGCCGCCGCGGCTGTCGACCGGCGCCAGTACCGAGGGATGCGCCAGGCTGGCCGGAAAGGCCTTGGCATCGGCCACCACGACCGTGTCGCCGTGCCGGGTTTCGGCGAACAGCAGCCGGGCGAACTCCAGCGGCAGCCGCACGCACCCGTGCGAGGCTGGATGGCCGGGCAGGGCGCCACCGTGCAGGGCGATGCCGTCCCAGGTCAGCCGCTGCATGTAGGGCATTGGCGCGTCGTTGTAGAGGTTGGAGCGGTGCGTGGCGTTCTTCTGCAGGATGGTGAACACGCCGGTCGGCGTTTCGTTGCCGGCCTTGCCGGAACTGATGGTGGACACCCCGATCGCCAGGCCGTTGCGATACACGTAGGCGCGCTGCTCGTCGAGGCTCACCACCAGCACGATCGGGCCATGCGGCGCGATTTCCGGATGCCAGAGGAACTCGCCCGGTTGCAGCGTGCCCGGGGTCCGTGGCGCATCCACGGCCGGTTCCGCCGCCGATGCGGGCAGGACAAGCAGGACAGCCAGGAGCAGGGCGGGAAATCGCATGCGGGCGCGCCGGCGGGAACCGGTCCATTGTGGTGCCGGCGGCCACGGAAAGAAACGACCGGCCTTCCGGGCCGGCCGTTGCCCCGGTCCGCGGTCTGCCGCACCCGCGCTGGCGTGCGAGGAGGGAACCCAAAAGGGAAGGGCGGCCCCAGGGCCGCCCTTCCACATCCGACCCGCGCGTCGCGGGACGGGTTGGCCGCTACAGCAACGGCACCATCAGCAACGCGACGATGTTGATGATCTTGATCAGCGGGTTGATCGCCGGGCCGGCGGTGTCCTTGTAGGGATCGCCGACGGTATCGCCGGTCACCGAGGCCTTGTGCGCCTCCGAGCCCTTGCCGCCGAAGTTGCCGTCCTCGATGTACTTCTTGGCGTTGTCCCAGGCACCGCCGCCGGTGGTCATCGAGATCGCGACGAACAGGCCGGTCACGATCGTGCCGATCAGCAGTCCGCCCAGTGCTTCCGGCCCCAGCAGCAGGCCCACGATGATCGGCACCACCACCGGCAGCAGCGACGGCACGATCATTTCCTTGATCGCCGACCGGGTCAGCATGTCGACCGCGCGGCTGTAGTCCGGCTTGCCGGTGCCCTGCATGATCCCGGGGATTTCGCGGAACTGGCGGCGCACTTCCTCCACCACGCTGCCCGCCGCGCGGCCCACCGCCTCCATCGCCATCGCCCCGAACAGGTAGGGGATCAGGCCGCCGATCAGCAGGCCGATGATGACCCGGTGGTCGGACAGGTCGAAGGCGAACACCGCACCTGGGTTGGCTGCTTCGAGGTTGTGGGTGTAGTCGGCGAACAGCACCAGTGCCGCCAGTGCGGCCGAACCGATCGCATAGCCCTTGGTCACCGCCTTGGTGGTGTTGCCGACCGCGTCGAGCGGATCGGTCACGTCGCGCACTTCCGGCGGCAGTTCCGCCATCTCTGCGATGCCGCCGGCGTTGTCGGTGATCGGGCCGTAGGCATCGAGCGCCACGATCATGCCGGCCATCGACAGCATGGCGGTGGCGGCGATGGCGATGCCGTACAGCCCACCCAGCGCGAAGCAGGCCCAGATCGCCGCGCACACCGCCACCACCGGCAGCGCGGTCGACTTCATCGACACGCCCAGGCCGGCGATGATGTTGGTGCCGTGGCCGGTGGTGGACGCCTGCGCGACGTGCCGCACCGGCCCGTACTGCGTGCCCGTGTAGTACTCGGTGATCCACACGATCGCACCGGTCAGCGCCAGGCCGATCAGCGCGCACCAGTACAGGTTCATCGCGCCGTGGCTGTTGTCGGCCATCAGCTCGCGGGTGATCGGAAAGTAGGCGATCGCCGCCAGCACGCCCGAGACGATCACGCCCTTGTACAGGGCGCCCATGATCGAGCCGCCGGCCTTCACCTTGACGAAGAAGGCGCCGATGATCGAAGCGATGATCGACACGCCACCCAGCACCAGCGGGTACAGCACGCCGTTGCTGCCGACCTCGGCGACCATCAGGTAGCCCAGCAGCATGGTCGCGATCACCGTGACCGCGTAGGTCTCGAACAGGTCGGCGGCCATGCCGGCGCAGTCGCCGACGTTGTCACCCACGTTGTCGGCGATCACCGCGGGATTGCGCGGGTCGTCCTCGGGAATGCCGGCCTCGACCTTGCCGACCAGGTCGGCGCCGACGTCCGCACCCTTGGTGAAGATGCCGCCGCCCAGGCGCGCGAAGATCGAGATCAGCGATGAGCCGAAGGCCACGCCGACCAGCGCGTGCAGCACCTCGCCGGTCGGCAGGCCGAACCCGTAGTTCAGCACCGCCCAGTAGCCGGCCACGCCGAGCAGCCCAAGGCCCACGACCAGCATGCCGGTAATCGCGCCGCCCTTGAACGCGACATCCATGGCCGGGCCGATGCCGCTGCGCGCGGCTTCGGCGGTGCGCACGTTGGCGCGCACCGAAACGTTCATGCCGATGTAGCCGGCCGCGCCCGACAGCACCGCGCCCAGCAGGAAGCCGATCGCCGTGTACCAGTCGAGGAAGACCCCCACCAGCACGAACAGCACCGCACCGGCGATGCCGATGGTCAGGTACTGGCGGTTGAGGTAGGCGCGCGCGCCTTCCTGGATCGCGCCTGCGATCTCCTGCATGCGCGCGTTGCCGGCCGGTTGCCGGTTGATCCACTGCGCCTGGATGATGCCGTAGACGATTGCCACCGCTGCGCACACCAGTGCCAGCGCCAATCCGTACTGCTCGAGCATGAACCCTCCCCCGAAAAGTGGAGCGTGAAGAGACTCGGAATCCGGGCGGGGCTCGGCGATGATCGACCGGCCCGGCCGGTGAACCGATTCTTACCGATTTTGGCGGCAGGCGATGTTGCAGTACGGCAACCGCGGATTCCGGCGCTGGATTCCGGGGTTTCGGGGGTGTGGCGGGCTGGCGTGACGATACGCCGCCCGACACCCGGCCGTGCCCGGGGCGGTCGCGAGCATCGGGATGCAATGCGCCAGGGTCGTCCCGGTCGACGCCGCCAGCACGTCATCACGCACCGGCGCGCAGCCGGCGCGTTGCGCGGCCGGCTGCGTCCGTTGGCAATGGCCGGCGGTCAGCCGGCGGCGAACGCCTCGCGGGTCAGGTTGAGCGGATCGCCGTCCGTACACACCACGTTGTCCTCGATGCGGATCCCGCCGTAGGGGCGGAACGCCTCGACGCGGTCCCAGTCCACGCTCGCGCCGCGACCGGCGGCCTTGAGGTCTTCCAGCAGCATGTCGATGAAGTAGATCCCCGGCTCGATCGTGACCACGAATCCGGGCTCCAGCGTGCGGGTCAGGCGCAGGTAGGGATGGCCGTCGGGCTTGGCGATCGTGCCGCCGCGGTCGGAGGCGGCGAAGCCCGCGACGTCGTGCACCTGCAGGCCCAGGCCGTGGCCGACGCCGTGCGGGAAGAAGGCGCTGCTCACGCCGGTCGCCACCGCCTCTTCGGCGGCCACGGTGATGATGCCCGCGTCCTTGAGGATGCCGGCCAGCGCCAGGTGCGCGTCCAGGTGCAGCTGCCGGTAATCGACGCCTGCACGCACCTGCGCGCACAACGCCTGCTCGGCCTGGTCGACCGCCTGGACCAGGGCCTGGAAATCGCCGCCGGTGTCGTACGCGTGCGTGCGGGTGATGTCGCAGGCATAACCGCCGTGGCTGGCGCCTGCGTCGAGCAGGAAGCTGCGCACGGGCCTGGGCGGCACGCGGTCGAGTTCGGTGTAGTGCAGCACCGCGCCATGCTCGTTGAGCGCGACGATGTTGGAATAGGGCAGCTCGCCCGCGTCCTGGCCCGCCGCCTGGCAGTACGACAGGTGGATGCCGAATTCGCTGGCGCCGCTGCGGAACGCGCGTTCGGCGGCCTGGTGCGCGCGCACGCCGCGGCGGGTCGCCTCGCGCAGCATCTCGATCTCGTAAGGCGTCTTGAACGCGCGGTGGTACTCGAGATAGTCGAGCACCGGCTGCGGATTGTTGGGACGGAACGCGCCGTACTTGCCGAGCGCGCTCTGCGCTTCGCCCAGAATCGCGCAGCGCTGCGCGTTGCGCGGCAGGTGCTTGAGCGCGTCGTCGGCATTGCGGATCACCACCACGTCGAAATGCTCGACCCAGTAGCCTTCCGGCGCCTGGGGCACCACGTGCCAGTAATCGCGCGGCTGCAGATAGACCAGCTTCGGCTTCTGCCCGGGGGTGGCGACGATCCAGCTGCCCGGATTGCGGGTCAGCGGCAGCCAGTGCTTGAACTGCGGGTTGACGGCGTAGGGATAGTCGCGGTCGTCGAAGACCTGGTAGTGCGCGGTGCCGCTGGGCACCACAAGGTGGTCGAACCCGCCGCGCTCCAGCGCCGTGGCGGTACGGGCCTGCAGGGTGGCGAGGTGGTCGGCGTAAAGCGGGGCGGCTGTGGACATCGGGGGAATTCCGCACGAGAACGTGGCGTCATTCTGCCGCATGGCCCCGTCCACTGCAGGCGCCGCGCAGCATCGGATGCCCGGGACGCCTGCCGATGCGACCTGCGCGCCCGCGGTGACGGGTTGCACGGCGCCGGCTGGCGCAGGTCCCGCTATTCGTAATGGCTGCCCGGCGCTTCGATCCAGCTGCGCAGGCGCCGCGACTGCTCGGCGCCCAGTGCGATGAAGCGGAATCCCGCCCACAGTTGCGAGCGCGCGCTGGCGTGGTCCATCCACAGCAGGTGCGCACCGATCTCGATCGATAGCGGACCCTGCTCGTGCGGCAGCGTGAAGTGCAGCTGGTACAGCGCGTCGTCGACCAGCGGCTCGCTTGCGATCAGCAGCAGGCCGGTCTGGGACAGGTTGCCGATCCGGCCCATCACCCGCTCGGTCATCGCGTCGGTCACCACGATGGTGTCGGAGGCCTTGCGCCGCCTGGCGCGCCGGAATTCCTGGTTCATGCCTGCGCCTCCGTGCCGTCGTCGCCGCGCTCGCCCAGCCCGGCGAAGCTGCGCAAGGCGTGCATCGCCGCATGCCAGGCGCGATCGACCAGGCGCGCCTGGCCGCTGGTGACGATCCGCGCCTGCCCCGAGGCCAGCAGCCGCGCCACGCTGTCGAGCGACTGCTCGCCCATGCGCTGGCCGCGGTGGTTGACGAACAGGGCGTTGCCGGTGAGCAGGCTGTACCAGGAAAGCCGCCGGCGGACCGTGTCGCCCTGCTGGTTGGTGGTGAACTCGATCCAGGTGCCGAACGGCAGCACGCGCAGCTGTTCGTAGCGGGCCTGCTCTTCGGGCGTGCGCGGCGGCAGCGCCGGCTTCTTGCGTTCGCTGTCCTCGCCCAGGCGGGTGCGGGCCTTGAGCTTGAGCGCCAGCTCGGTCCGCGAGGCCGGATCGCCGTCCGATTCCTCCGGGCTGTTGCTGGTCAGCCGTTGCGCGATGACGCTGGCCTCGTCGCCGTGGTAGCCGACCTGGGCAAGCGCCGATTCGATGTGCGCCACCAGCTCGGGGTCGCGCGCCGCATCCTCGCGGGTGCAGGCCTCCGCGATGCGGCGGGTGGCGTCGATCTGCCGGGTCCAGGCCTCCGAACCCTCGCCCTGGCGCAGGAGGGTGAGGGTCAGCACGTCGGCCCACGCCTGGTTGAGCAGGGCGCGGGTGAAGTGCGGAAGCCGCTGGTCGCCGACCACGTCGGCCATGGCCTCGGCGGCGCGCAGCTTGGCGACTTCCAGCTTCTCCTTGCCGCGCGCGGCCTCGGTGTGCCGCTTCTCCAGCAGTTCGGCCTTGCGCACCTGCGCCTGCAGGTGGGTCTGCAACTGCTCGTTGGAGGCGCTGAAGACCTCGATGTCGCCGTCGTACTTCTCCACGACGTGGTTGACCGCGCTCTGCAGCGGCGGCAGGAAGTGCGGGTCGTAATCGGCTTCGTCGAGCCACCTGGCCGCGCTCTCGGCCACGGTGTTGAGCAGTTGCCGCGCCGGATGGCGGCTGCGCACGAAGAAGGCGCTGTCCTTCAGCGCGACCCGCAGCAGCGGCACCTGCAGGCGCTTGACCAGGGCCGCGGCCGGCGCCTCGGGACGGATCTCCTCCTCGAGGTTGCCGAACAGCATGCCCAGCAGTTCGAAGGTGTCGTTGTCGCGCGGCGACAGCTCCACGTGGACGCCGCCGCGCTGGCGCGCCTGGGCCAGCAGGGTCTGCTTGACGTCGGCCAGGGTCTGCGGCGCCCCGGCGACCGACAGCGGCTGGGCCTGCAGGTGGCCGAGCGCAGCGGTCACCTCGTCGGTGCTGATGACCGCGGCGGCGGACCGGCGTCCGGCCGGACGCAGCTTGTCCAGCAGTTCGCGGCGGCTGTGCAGGAGCTGCTGCAGCTGCTCGGTCGCGACGCGCTCGTCATCGTCGTCCTGCGCCTCGATCGGCTCGCCCAGCCAGCCGGTGTGCGGGCGCAGCGCGTCCCGGCCGCTGGGACTACCGGTGGCAGCGCCAGCAGCCGAGCCCGGGCCGCCGCCGCGTGCAGCGGGTCCGTCGCGGCCGCCGTCGTCCGCCTGGCTGCGCGGCTCGCCTGCGCCCTGCGGCGTGGGGCGTGCGCGCACCGGCACGTGGGTCAGGCCCGGGAGGATGCGCTGCTGGTCGAGCAGCTGGTCCAGCCGCTCGAGCACCTTGGGATAGCCCGACATGACGTGCCGGTCGAAGATGCGGTAGAGCAGCAGGCGCGAGTCGTGTTCGATGTCGAGCGCCTTGGCCACCGCGCCCATCGCGCGGCAGATGGCGTGCGGGCCGAGCGGCAGGCGCTCGGCGTCGAACGCCGGCGTGCCGGCCAGGACGCCGAACCGCTGGCCAAGCAGGTGCAGCGGCAGGTTGGCGCGGCCTTCCTGGCGGCTGGCGATCTCGCGCAGCACCATGCCCTCGTCCATCACCGCCTCGTCGACCAGGCTCAGCCGGCCGAAATCCGAGTGCGCGACGCGGCCCTCCTGCTGGCCGCCAGCCGGCGGCTGCGCGGCTGGCGCGCTGCGGATGGCGGCCGTGGCCGCCTCGACCTCGAGGATGAAGCGCGGCACCAGGTCGGCGCGGTTGAGCCGGAAGGCGCGCAGCGTCTGCATGTAGCCCGATTCCATCCCCGGGTTGCGCGCCTGCTCGGCCAGCCGGAACAGCTCCTCCTCGAACTCGCCGAGCATCGTGGCCAGCTGCGGTTCGAGGGTGTCGGTCACCAGGGCCAGCGCCGCTTCCAGCACCTTGTGGACGCGGCGCGGCAGCCCGGCGCTGGCCAGCGACCTCGGCATCGCGGATTCTCTGGAAGGAGCAGTCGGCATTGCGGGTGCCCGGCCGGTGGTGCCGGAATACTTACACGCCGGGCGCGGAACGGCCAATGTCGGGCGCGGGCCCGTCGGCCAGGAACAGCGCGATGACGTCGTTGCCGAAGCGCCGCCCCAGTGCGGTGGGCACGACGCGCGCACCGTCGAGCACCAGCCAGCCACGGTCCACCGCCTCGGCCAGCGGCGCCTCGATCGCCGATTCCGGCAGGCCGCAGCGCGCGCTGAAATCGACCAGCGAAAAGCCCTCCACCAGCCGCAGCGCGTTGAGCATGAACTCGAACGGACGCTGCGCCGGCGCGACGCGTTCGTCGCCGCCGATGGCCGCCGGCGTTCCGGCAGCGGCCAGCCAGGCGGTCGGATGGCGGACCTTCCAGCGGCGCAGGATCGCCTGTTCCGCGCCCAGCGTGAGCTTGCCGTGCGCGCCGGCGCCGATGCCCAGGTAGTCGCCGAACCGCCAGTAATTGAGGTTGTGCGCGCACTGGCGCCCGGGGCGCGCATAGGCCGACACCTCGTATTGCGCGTAGCCGGCCTGCGCCAGCAGCGCCTGGCAGTGTTCCTGCATGTCCCAGGCCAGGTCCTCGTCGGGCACGCCCTCGGGGGGGCGCGCGGCGAACACGGTGTTCGGCTCCAGGGTGAGCTGGTAGTGCGAGACGTGCGCGGGGGCCAGCGCCAGCGCGCGTTCGACGTCGTGCAGCGCCATGGACAGCGTCTGCCCGGGCAGGGCATACATCAGGTCGAGATTGAGGTTGTCGTAGCCGGCGTCCTGGGCCAGCTTCACCGCCGCCTCGGCCTGGGCGGCGTCGTGGATCCGGCCCAGGCGCTGCAGGCAGCCGTCGTCGAAGCTCTGGATGCCGAAGCTGATCCGGTTCACGCCCGCGGCCAGGTAGTCGTTGAAGCGGCCGTGCTCGGCGGTGCCGGGGTTGGTCTCCAGGGTGATCTCCAGCCCGGGCGCGAAGCGCAGCCGTGCCGAGGCGCCCTGCAGGAAGCGGTCGATCGCCGCGGCCGGGAACAGGCTGGGCGTGCCGCCGCCGAAGAACACCGAGTGCACGGTGCGGCCCCAGGCCAGCGGCAGGTCGTGGTCGAGATCGGCCAGCAGCGCGTCGACGTAGGGCTCGAACGGCAGCGGTCCGCGCGCCTGGTGCGAATTGAAATCGCAGTACGGGCACTTGCGCACGCACCAGGGCAGGTGCACGTAGAGCGACAGCGGCGGGGGAAGCAGCGCGTTTGCGGGCCACTGGTCCGCGCGCGGCTGGACGTCCGGCCCTGGATGGCCGGGCCGGGGGTCGTCAGGGCGATCGTGCGGCGCCATGGATGGCATCGCCGGCATTCGCGGAAACCGCGGAGATCCGCTCGCGCAACAGCACGAGCGCCTGGCCGCGATGGCTGATGTCGTTCTTCATGTCCAGCGGCATTTCGGCCGCGGTCTGGCCATGCGCCGGATCGAGGAACACCGGATCGTAGCCGTGCCCGCCGCTGCCGCGCGGCTGCCGCAGGATGCGGCCGTGCCAGCGGCCTTCGACCACGATCGGCTGCGGATCGTGCTCGCTGCGTAGCAGCGCCAGCACGCAGACGAAATGGGCGCCGCGACCTTCGTCCGCCACGCCGTCGAGTTCGCGCAGCAGCCGTTCGATGTTGCGCCCGGCATCGCCATGGCCGCCGGCGTAGCGCGCCGAATACAGGCCCGGCGCGCCGTCCAGCGCGTCCACGCACAGGCCCGAATCGTCCGCCAGCGACGGCAGCCCGGTGGCGCGACAGGCATGGCGCGCCTTGAGGATCGCGTTCTCGACGAAGGTCAGCCCCGTCTCCTCCGCGTCGGCGACGCCGAACTCGGCCTGCGCGCGCACGTCGAACCCGTCGGCGGCAAGCAGGGCGCGGAACTCCTCGAGCTTGCCGGCGTTGCTGGACGCCAGCACCAGCGGCTGCGGCGCCCGGTTCATTGCGCCAGCGCGGCCCGCTGGTGTTCGAGCAGGGTCGCGATCCCGCCCTCGGCCAGGCCGAGCAGGGCGTCGAGTTCGTCGCGCCGGAACGCATGGCCCTCGGCGGTGCCCTGCAGTTCGATGAAGCCGCCGCCGTCGTTCATCACCACGTTCATGTCGGTATCGCAGGCGCTGTCCTCGGCGTAGTCCAGGTCCAGCACGGGCACGCCGCGGTACACGCCCACCGACACCGCCGCCACCGCGCCGAACACCGGATCGCGGGTAATCTCGCGCCGCTTCTGCAGCCAGCGCACCGCATCGACCAGGGCCACGTAGGCGCCGGTGATCGCCGCGGTGCGGGTGCCACCGTCGGCCTGCAGCACGTCGCAGTCCAGCGTGATGGTGCGTTCGCCCAGCGCGCCGCGGTCGACGCAGGCGCGCAGGGTGCGGCCGATCAGGCGCTGGATCTCCAGCGTGCGCCCGCCCTGCTTGCCGCGCGAGGCTTCGCGGTCGCTGCGCGTATGGGTGGCGCGCGGCAGCATGCCGTACTCGGCGGTCACCCAGCCTTCGCCCTTGCCGCGCAGAAAACCGGGCACCTTGTTGTCGACGCTGGCGTTGCACAGCACCCGCGTCTGGCCGAAGGACACCAGCACCGAGCCCTCCGCGTGACGGGTATAGCCGCGCTCGATGCGGACCTCGCGCAGCTGGTCGGGCGCGCGGCCGCTGGGGCGGGCAATGCTCATGTGCGGGATTTCCGGCAGAAAACGGGGCGCCAGATTACCATTGCCTCCCCTGACGCACGGGACGCCCGATGTCGATCCGCAGCATGACCGCCTACGCCTCGGGCGAGCGCACCACCCCGTGGGGCACGCTCGGCTGCGAGCTGCGCGCGGTCAACCACCGTTTCCTCGAACTCGGCGCGCGCCTGCCCGACGAGCTGCGCGCGCTCGAACCCGCGCTGCGCGAGCGCGTCTCCACGCGCGTCTCGCGCGGCAAGGTCGACCTCACCCTGCGTTTCCGTTCTAGCGAGTCGGCGGTGTCCCTGCAGGTGGACCAGACGCTGGTCGCGCGGCTGGGCGAGCTGGCGGCCGGGCTGCGCGGCAGCTTCCCGGAACTGCGCGTGGGACTGGTGGAACTGCTGCAGTTCCCCGGCGTGCTGCAGTCGCAGGCGGCCGATCCGGCCGAACTGCAGGCGCAGGCGCTGGCCCTGCTCGACAGCGTGCTCGCCGAGTTCGTCGCCGCGCGCGAACGCGAGGGCGGCAAGCTGGTGGCGGCGATCCTGGAGCGGGTCGACGGCATCGAGCGCATCGCCGGCGAGGTGCGTGGCCTGGTGCCGCTGATCCGGGAGGGGCAGCGCAGCAAGCTGCAGGCGCGCCTGGCCGAACTCGCCCAGGGCGCCGATCCGGCGCGCGTGGAGCAGGAACTGGTGCTGTCGCTGCAGAAGCTCGACGTGGACGAGGAGCTCGACCGCCTGTCCAGCCACGTCGACGAGATCCGCCGCGTGTTCCGCCAGAAGGAGCCGGTCGGCCGGCGCCTGGACTTCCTGCTGCAGGAGTTCAACCGCGAAGCCAATACGCTCGGCTCCAAGTCCGTCGACGCCCGCACCAGCAACGCGGCGGTCGAGCTGAAGGTGCTGATCGACCAGATCCGCGAACAGGTGCAGAACATTGA
>JAEWZE010000092.1 GCA_023395465.1 Pseudomonadota bacterium | reverse complement strand
GATGTAGCCCAGCGCCTCGTCGATGCTCCAGGCGCGCTTGTACGGCCGCTGCGACACCAGCGCGTCGAACACGTCCGCCACGGCCACGATGCGCGCCTCCAGCGGGATTTCCTCGCCCACCAGGCCGTCGGGATAGCCGCTGCCGTCGAACCGCTCCTGGTGGCGCAGCGCGATGACCGCACTGAGCTGGATGAAGCGGTTCTGGCTGCCGGACAGCAGGTCGTGGCCGATGCGCGGATGTTCGCGCATCAGCGCGCCTTCCGCCGCGTCGAGCGGGCCGGGCTTGAGCAGCACCGAATCGGGAATGGCGATCTTGCCGATGTCGTGGAGCGGCGCGGCCAGCTCGATCATCCGCACCTCGTCCTCGAACAGCCCGAGATGCTCGGCGATCAGCGCAGCCACCGCGGCCAGGCGCGCCAGGTTGGCGCTCGTGCCGGAATCCCGGTACTCGATCGCGCGCGCCAGCCGGTTGAGCGTCTCGCGTTCGCGCTCCTCGACTTCATGCATGCTCGACAGCAGCCGCTGCTCCAGCGACAGCGCGCGCTGCTTGATCGACTCGGACTGCTGGCGCAGCTGCAGCAGGTTGCGGCAGCGGGCGCGCAGTTCGCGCGGGCGCACCGGCTTGACCAGGAAGTCGATGACGCCGGCGTCGAGCGCCGCCTGGCGGATGGGTTCGTCGCCAACCACGGTCACCAGCACGATCGGAACGTCGCGGTGCAGCAGTGGCTTGCGGAAGCGGCGCGCGAATTCCAGGCCGTCGATCACCGGCATGCGGTAGTCGAGCAGCAGCAGGTCCGGGCGGTTCTCCTCGCACCAGCGCAGCGCGGCCTGCGGGTCGCCGAAGTCGAGCACGTCGAGCTCGGGACTGATGTCCTCGAGGATGTGCCGCAGCATGGTGCGGGCGGAAGTCTGGTCGTCGACGATGACGATGTTCATGGGGACGTCTGGCTCCGTGGGCATGCGCTCCCGCCCTGCTGGACCGGACCGCTGCCCGATGGATGGATTGTTAGCAAGTCCCGTGCCCATGCCGGATCCTTCCGTCCTGTGACTCTGCGTCAGAGTATGTACGCAAACGCAGGGTAACGCAGGTCGGAGCGCCGCCCCTTGCGTCAAGCGCCCTGGCTGCCCGCCTGCGGCCGCATGTAGGGAAACAGCAGCACGTCGCGGATCGAGGACGAGCCGGTCAGCAGCATCACCAGCCGGTCGATGCCCACGCCCAGCCCGCCGGTCGGCGGCAGGCCCACTTCCAGCGCCCGGATGTAGTCGGCGTCGTAATGCATGGCCTCGTCGTCGCCGCTGTCCTTCGCCTCGACCTGGGCGCGGAAGCGCGCGGCCTGGTCCTCAGGATCGTTCAGTTCGGAGAAGCCGTTGGCGATCTCCTTGCCGCCGATGAACAGCTCGAAGCGGTCGGTGATGCCCGGCTCGCTGTCGGACTCGCGCGCCAGGGGCGAGACCTCGACCGGGTAATGGGTGATGAAGGTCGGCTGCACCAGTCCCGGTTCGACCGTCTTCTCGAAGATCTCCAGCAGCAGCTTGCCCCAGCCGTAGCCCGGCTTGACCGGGATCTTCAGCGCCGCGCAGTGGCGGGCCAGCGCCTCGCGGTCGCGGCAGTCGGCCTGGCTGAGGCCGGGATTGAGTTCGCGTACCGCATCTTCCATCTTCCAGCGGCGGAATGCCGGCCCGAGGTCGATGGCGTGGCCGTCCCATTCGACCGCGGTCGTGCCCAGGGTCTCCTGCGCCACGTCGCGGATCAGGCCCTCGGTGAGGTCCATGATCTCGTCGTAGGCGACATAGGCCTCGTAGAGCTCGAGCATGGTGAACTCGGGATTGTGGCGGGTACTGACGCCCTCGTTGCGGAAGTTGCGGTTGATCTCGTACACGCGCTCGAAGCCGCCCACGACCAAGCGCTTGAGGTAGAGCTCCGGCGCGACGCGCAGGTAGAGGTCCAGGTCGAGGGCGTTGTGGTGCGTGCAGAACGGACGCGCTGTGGCGCCGCCGGCGATGTAATGCATCATCGGCGTCTCCACTTCGAGGAAGCGGCGCGCGTCGAGCCAGCGCCGGATCGCGGCGATGATCCGCGAACGCCTGACGAACACCTCGCGCGCTTCCGGCGTCACCACCAGGTCGACGTAGCGCTGGCGGTAGCGCTGCTCCACGTCGGCCAGGCCGTGCCACTTGTCCGGCAGCGGCCGCAGCGACTTGGTCAGCAGGCGCAGGGTCTCCGCCTTGACCGACAGCTCGCCGGTGCGGGTGCGCATCAGGGTGCCTTCAACCGCGACGATGTCGCCGACGTCCCAGCCCTTGAACGCGTCATAGGTGTCGCCCAGCGTGGCCGACTGCAGGAACAGCTGGATGCGGCCGCTGACATCCTGGATCTGGGCGAATGCGGCCTTGCCCATGACGCGCTTGGCCAGCATGCGGCCCGCCACCGCCACCCGGCGCCCCTCCGCTTCCAGGGCTTCGCCGGTCCAGGTGTCCGCGTCGGCATAGGCCGCCTGCAGGTCCTGGGCGTCGTCGCGGCGCCGGAAATCGTTCGGGAACGCCACGCCCTGCCCGCGCAGCGTCGCCAGTTTCGCGCGGCGCTCGGCGATCAGTGCGTTTTCGTCGGCGGGCGTGGGCGGGGTCTGGGCGGGGTCGGTCATGTCGGTCTTGGTCGGAATGGAACGGTGATGCAGCGCAGGGCGCACGGCCGGCGCCAGCGGCGCCGGCGGGCGGTCAGACCGCGTCGGTGCGTTTGGAGCCGACTTCCAGGCCGGACTTCAGGCTGGCCTCCACGAACTCGTCGAGATCGCCGTCGAGCACCTTCTGGGTGTCGCTGCGCTCGATGCCGGTGCGCAGGTCCTTGATCCGGCTCTGGTCGAGCACGTAGTTGCGGATCTGGCTGCCCCAGCCGATGTCGGACTTGGTCGCCTCCACCGCGTCGCGCTCGGCGTTGCGCTTCTGGATCTCCAGCTCGTAGAGCTTGGCGGCCAGCATCTTCATCGCGTTGTCGCGGTTCTGGTGCTGGCTGCGACCGGTCTGGCAGGCCACGACAATTCCGGTCGGCACGTGGGTGATGCGCACGGCCGACTCGGTCTTGTTGACGTGCTGGCCGCCGGCGCCGGAGGAGCGGTAGACGTCGGTCTTGAGGTCGGCCGGGTTGATCTCGATGTCGATGTTGTCGTCGACTTCGGGCGACACGAACACCGAGGTGAAGCTGGTATGGCGGCGGTTGTCCGAGTCGAACGGCGACTTGCGCACCAGCCGGTGCACGCCGGTCTCGGTCTTGAGCCAGCCATAGGCGAAATCGCCCTCGACCCGCAGCGTGGCGGACTTGATCCCGGCCACGTCGCCGCCGCTGGCCTCCATCAGCTCGGTCTTCCAGCCGCGCGATTCGCACCAGCGCAGGTACATGCGCAGCAGCATCTCGGCCCAGTCCTGCGCCTCGGTGCCGCCGGCGCCGGCCTGGATGTCGACGAACGCGTTGGCGCTGTCCATCTTGCCGGAGAACATGCGCTGGAATTCCAGCTGCTCGACGCCCTTCTGGTAGCCATCGACGTCGGCCACCACGGCCAGGGCGGTGTCCTCGTCGTCCTCTGACTCGGCCAGCTCCAGCAGCTCGCCGGCCCCGGACAGGCCTTCGCTGAGGTTGCGGATGCCGTTGACCGTCTTGTCGAGCAGCGAGCGCTCGCGTCCCAGCGCCTGGGCGCGATCGGGATCGTTCCAGATGTCGGGATTCTCGAGCTCGCGCTCTACTTCCTCGAGCCGTTCGCGCCGGGCATCGTAGTCAAAGAAACCCCCTCAGCGCATCCAGCCGACCGGACAGGTCGGCGATGCGCTGGCGCACGGGATTGAGTTCGATCATGTGGGGAATACCGCAGGGTAAACAGCCCGCGATTCTAGCAATCCACCCGCCACGCTGCAGGCCGCACAGCCTCGTCGCCGCGGCGCCGGGCCGCCAGCCCCGGCGCGACGCCTTCAGGCCTCGGCGAATCGCCCGCGCAGCTCGCCGCGGTGGCGCCGGCTGGCCGGCAGGACGCTGCCGTCCTTCATGTGCGCCCGCGCGTCGCCCGTCTCCAGCGGTTCGATCGAGGCCAGCTGGTCGAGATTGACCGCGTAGCTGCGGTGGATGCGGACGAAGCGAACCGGATCGAGGCGGTCCATGATCCCGGCAAGGGTGCTGCGCAGCGGGTAGTCGTGCCCGCGTACCCGCAGGTTGACGTAGTTGCCCGAGGCCTGCAGCCATTCGATGTCGTGGGCGTCCACCAGGAATTCGCGCCCGAGTTTGCGCACCAGGAACCGTTCCGGCCGCTCGACCGGCTCGACCGCGGGCCCCTCGTCGGGAGGCCCGAGCAGGCTGGCCTCGCCCTGCAGCCGTCGCAGCACCAGGCGGTAGGCTTCCACCATGAGCACGATCCAGACGTAGCTGCGCACGTCCTTGAGGTATTCGTAGAGCAGCTCGCGCGGCCAGGGTCCGAAATCGTAGGCGGCGCCCTGCCAGCGGTAGGCGAGCGTGCGCAGCGCGACCATGCCCACCACGTGCGCCAGCGACACCGCTATGCTCGCGCCCAGGTGCAGCGGCAGGCGACGGTGCCAGTTCTGCCAGTGGGTCGGGAACCGTTCCACGAGCCGGGCGACAAGCGGGATCAGCAGGCACCACATCAGCGCACTGCTGACCTCCCACACCACCGGCTCCCAGGGCTGGGCCGGATTGCCGGCATCGCGTTCGAGCTCGATCCAGGTAGTGATGCTGTTGCCGGCCGCGTTGGCCGCCAGGACCGCGCCCACGAAGCCGACCTCGACCCAGCGTCGCCAGGGGGCGTAACGTTCGTAAGCGGTGGGCGGGCGCGTCATCGGGCTGGATTCTACGTCGCCGCGTGCCGTGCCCCGTCCCCCGGTTCCGCGATCCGTCCCCGGGACCCGTCGATCCGTCCCTTCGCGCTTGCCGCACCCCCGCCAGCCGCCCAGCCTCGGCGCCTGTCCTCCCTCCGGTTGCATCCATGACACGCCGCCACGACCTCGACTGGGTCCGCGTCTTCGCCTTCGCCCTGCTCGTGCTCTACCACGTGGGCATGTATTACGTGACCTGGGAATGGCACATCGACAGCCCGCATGCGAGTACCGAGCTCGAACCCTTCATGATGCTGAGCTCGCCGTGGCGCCTGTCGCTGCTGTTCCTCGTCTCCGGCGCGGCCACCGCGTTCCTGCTCGACAAGGTCGGCTCCGTGGCGGCGGCGTCAGGCACCCGCCCCCGCTTCCTCGGTCCGCGCACGTGGCGGCTGCTGCTGCCGCTGGCCTTCGGCATGCTGGTGGTGGTGCCGCCGCAGTCCTACTACGAGGTGGTCGACAAACTGCCCGGCGGCTACCACGACGGCTACCTGGCGTTCTGGGCGCGGTACCTGGCCGCGGACGACAGCTTCTGCCGCGGCGACGACTGCCTCGACGTGCCGACATGGAACCACCTGTGGTTCGTGGCCTACCTGTGGGTCTACACCGTCGTGCTCTGGCTGCTGGTGCGCCTGGCGCCGCGCATGCTCGAGCGCGCGGGCGGGCGCCTGGGTGGACTGCTGGCGTCCGGGCCCGGCCTGCTGCTGTGGCCGGCGCTGCTGCTTGCCCTCGCCCGCCTGCTGCTGGTCGGCCGCTTCGAATCGACCCACGCCCTGGTCGACGACTGGTACAACCATGCGCAGTATTTCACGGTGTTCCTGCTCGGCTTCCTGGTCGCGCGCGAGGGGCGGGTATGGGATGCCTTCGCACGGATGCGCTGGCCGGCGCTGGCGGCGTGGCTGCTGGGCTGGCTGGCGATCGCGGCGTACTTCGAAGTGTTCCGCGAACTGGAGCCGCCGCAGGCGCTGCGCCTGTCGATGCGCGTGGTCTGGGCACTGGACCAGTGGTGCGCGATCGTCGCCGTCCTCGGCTTCGCCCGCCACCTCTCCCCCGGCGACAGCCCCGCGCTGCGCTACCTGTCGCGGGCGATCTTCCCGGTCTACATCCTGCACCAGACGATCATCGTGGTGTTCGCCTGGCAGTTGCGGCCCTACCGGCTGTCGCCGCTGCTGGAGGGACCGCTGCTGGTGGCGCTGACGTTCGGACTGGCGTTCGCCGGGTACGAGCTGATCCGGCGCGTGGCACCGCTGCGACCGCTGTTCGGGCTCAAGTACCGGGACGGGGCCAGCCCGGCCCAGGTCGCTGCTCCGGACGCGGCTGCGGCGAAAGAGGCCTAGCGTTCCAGCCGCTCGGGACCCGATCTCGGCGCGGCAGCGTCGCAGCGGAAGTGGGTTACGCCGGTTCGCGGTGCTCGACGATGAGCTGGATGGCATCTCCGCCGCGCCAGTCGTCTGGCGCGAGGCGGTAGGCCAGCCGGGATCCCGCCACCGGAGCCTCGCCCGACCAGCCACCGAAATGGATTGCCGCCAGCGGCGCGCGCACGCCCTCGGCGCGCAGCCGCAGCTTGAGATGGCGTTCGCCGACGGTCTTCCAGTCCAGCACTTCGAACACACCATCGAACAGCGGCTCGGCGAAGCCCTGACCCCAGGGGCCACCGTCGCGCAGCGCCTCGGCGTGGAAGCGGTCGAACTCGCCGGGCAGCAGTTCGCCATCGCTGACCAGCTCGGCCTGCAGCAGGACCGGATCGAGCATGCCGCGCACGGCCTGCGCGAACGCGGCTTCGAAGGCGGCGAAGGACTCGCGTCGCAGGCTCATCCCGGCGGCCATGGCGTGGCCGCCGAAACGTTCGATCAGGCCCGGATGGGCACTGTCCACCGCCGCCAGCACGTCGCGGATGTGCAGGCCGGGGATCGAGCGCGCCGAGCCGCGCAGTTGCCCGCTGCCGGGCTCGGAGGGCGCGAAGGCGATCACCGGGCGGTGCAGGCGCTCCTTCATCTTCGACGCCACCAGGCCGACCACGCCGGCGTGCCAGTCCGGATCGAACAGGCACACGGCCAGGGCGGATCCGCCATCGGTCGGCGCGAGCTTCGCCAGCGCCGCTTCCGCGTCGTCGACCATCAGCTGCTGCACGCCACGGCGTTCGGCATTGATCTGGTGCAGGCGTTCGGCCAGCTCGCGCGCCTGGCGCGGATCGTCGCTGAGCAGGCATTCGATGCCCAGCGACATGTCCTCGAGCCGGCCGGCGGCGTTGAGCCGCGGCGCGACCGCGAAACCGATGTCGGCCGCGGTCAGCGTTTCCGCACGGCGACCGGACACCTCGATCAGCGCCTGCAGCCCGGCGCAGCCCCGCCCGGCGCGGAGCCTGCGCAGGCCGGCCGCCACCATCGCGCGGTTGCTGGCATCCAGCGGCACCAGGTCGGCCACGGTGCCGACCGCCACCAGGTCGAGCAGCACCGACAGGTCGGGGAGATCGCGCCCGGCGAAAGCGCCCTCGTCGCGCAGGCGTCCGCGCAGCGCCAGCAGCACATAGAAGATCACCCCGACGCCCGCCAGCGCCTTGCAGGCGAACGCGTCGCCGCGCAGGTTGGGATTGACGATGGCGTCGGCCGGCGGCAGCGTCTCGCCCGGCAGGTGGTGGTCGGTGACCAGCACCGGCCAGCCGCGCGCCTTGGCCGCCGCCACGCCGGCGTGGCAGGCCACGCCATGATCGACGGTCACCAGCAGGCCGGGCCGCAGCGCAGCCAGTTCCTCGACCAGCCCGACCGACAGCCCGTAGCCGTGCAGCATGCGGTTCGGCACTGCATGCACCACATCCCGCGCGCCGAGCATGCGCAGGCCGCGTACCGCCACCGCGCAGGCGGTGGCGCCATCGGCATCGAAATCGCCGACGACCAGGATCCGCTGCTCGCGCGCGATCGCATCGGCGAGCAGCCGCACGGCCTCGACCAATCCTCCGAGGCCATCGGGCGGCGGCAGGTGCGCGAGCCTGGGCTGCGCCAGCGCCGGATCCCCGATGCCGCGCGCGGCATAGATGCGTCGCAGCAGCGGCGGCATGGTCGCGGGCCAGCCATCGACCGGCTGGAACTCCCGTCGCCGGATCCGCGGCGACATCAGGCCTGGAAGTCCGCGCGCGGGCGGCGCCAGAACCGCCAGCGCTGCCTGCGGTGCAGCGTGAACACGGCGCCGTCGGCGGTATCGAGCGCCAGCGAATCGATCCGGCCGCTGCGCAACGCAGCCAGCGCCGGCCGCAGCCAGGCCTGGTCGAGCGTGGGAAGGTCGCGCATCGTGGTGAGGTCGAAGAGGCTGTCGCCCTCGCCCGCCGCGTAGCGGTCGGGCAGCGGCGCGCCGATCCCGGCGGTCGCGGCGAGCGCGCAGGCCAGTTCGTCCCCGCCATGGAAGCGCGCATGCGGCGAGGCGACATGGTCGGGCAGCGCGCCGCCGCCCCAGAACCACAGCGAGTTCACTGGCCGCTTGCCGGCCGCGGCGCGGCGCGCGTTCCACGGATGGTTGTGCAGGACCACCTGCGCCTCGGTGAGCAGGCTGCGCCAGCGGCGCCCTTCGCTGCCCGCGGCCAGGTGTTCGAACAGGTCCGTGCCGAGCGCCTCGTCGGGTCCGGTGAACGCCGGCAGCC
>JAEWZE010000042.1 GCA_023395465.1 Pseudomonadota bacterium | reverse complement strand
ACCGATCCGCTGGGCGGCATCAACATGCTGTGGCCGCTGTTCGGCATCGCCAACCAGATGCTGGCCGGCATCGCGCTGATGCTGTGCACGGTGGTGCTGTTCAAGATGAAGAAGGACCGCTACGCCTGGGTCTCGATCGTCCCGACCGTCTGGCTGCTGGTGTGCACCACCTATGCGGGCTGGATCAAGATCTTCGACGCCAATCCCGGCGTGGGCTTCCTCGCCCAGGCCAGCCGCTACCGCGACGCCATCGCGCGCGGCGAGCTGATCGCGCCGTCCAGGGATTTCGACGGCATGAGCCAGATCATGATCAACAACTACGTCAACGCGGGCCTGACCGCGCTGTTCCTGCTGGTGGTCCTGAGCGTGCTGTTCTACTCGGTGCTGGCGATCCGCAAGGCGCGCGCCAGCGCGGTGCGCACCGATCGCGAGACGCCGTACGTGGCGCTGACTCCCGAGCAGCAGAAGGCGTACTTCTGATGGCGGGCGCACTGGTCACCCTCGACCACTTCGCCACCCACAAGGTGGTGTGGCGAAGGCTGGTCCAGACCGCGCGCCTGTGCTGCGGCGTGCCGGACTACGACAACTACGTCCGGCACATGCTGGAGAAGCATCCCGACCGCGAACCGATGGACTACAAGACCTTTTTCCGCGAGCGGCAGGAAGCGCGTTTCGGCGGCAGGAATGGCTTCCGCTGCTGCTGAGCGGCTCTCTTCAGCGCTCCGGGAAGTTCACGTATATCGGGTTGCCGACCAGCAGCAGGCGGCCATCCGCCGCGCGGACGTCCACCCGCAGCCAGTGGCGGCCACCGTCGCTGCGCCAGCGCCACGCAAGGCGCTGGTCCGACCCGACCACGTTCGCATCGGGCAGCAGCGGGGCGACGGTTCCGTCGACGATCACCTCGACCCTGGCACCCGGCGCACCGGACACCCGCAGCTCGAACCCGGCCTCCGCGTCCCGCGGCAGCGCCAGGTCGCCTCCCATCGCCACCGTGGTGTCGCCGTGCCGTGCGACCAGGTCGAGCGCGGCGCCACTGCCGTCGGCGTCGATGAACACGCGTCCGGCGCGGATGCCCTCGAGGAGCGCCTGCTGCGAGAGCGATGCCGCATGCACGACCGTCGTCGGTGCGCCAACGCGGCTGCGGCCGAATCGCGAGTCGCGCAGCGTCGCATCGTGGTTGTCGCTGCCGCCGATCCCGGTCAAGCGGTGGCCTTCGTCCAGGCGCGCGTGCCAGAAGGGGATTCCCGACACCGGCGTGCCGGCGTCCTGGCCGTTGACCGCTTCCACGGCCGCTACCCTGGACCAGTCGGTGCCGCCCTTGGGCCGCCATCCACAACCCATGCAGCGCTCGTCGCCGGGCAACGCGGGATGGTTGACGGAGATCGGCAGCCCCCGTCGCTCGACCTCCACGAGCAGCGCGTTCCAGTCGCGCACGGCGTCCCCGACACGGAAGTCCAGCCCCGCCTGCAGGCCGAAGACGTTGGCGTGTCCCTCGAACGTCGTCACCTCCATGCCCGGCACCAGCAGCAGGCGATCGAAGTACGGCTGCAGGCCACGCAGCTCCTGCAGGTGCGACGCCGTGTTGTGCTCGGTGACCGAGACAAAGTCGAGCCCGCGCTCGGCGGCGGCCTGCAGGGTCAGGAACAGGGGACAAGGGACCTTGGCGCCCTGCCGGCTCGGGCAGCTGGCGTCGCTGTGGCCGGTGTGCGCGTGCAGGTCGCCGCGGTACCAGCCTGGGCCGTCGCGCAGCACCGGCTGCAGCACCGCCGGCAATCGCTCGGGCGTGGCCGCGGGCGTCAACGCGATCCGCGCGGTGTAGTCGGACACCGCACCCGCGCGGATGTTCGGCACGCCCAGCAGCAGTTGCCAGCGACCGGCCGGCAACGGACCGGGGCGATAGGAGGGCGTGGCGTCGTCGACCGCGACGGTGAACATGCGCTTGTTGCCTCCGCTCCAGCCGCGGAGACCGTGCGGATCGACCAGGCCAAGGTCGATCGTGGTCTTCTCCTCGCGACCGCTGTAGTCGAACTCGACCGTGATGCGCCCGGTCCCCTCCGGCACCTCGAACGGCAGCTCGATGTAGCGCTGGTGCGCGTCGGCGTCGATACGCCCCGACAGGACGAAGTCGCCCGCAGCCACCCCCGTCGCGGCAGGCGCCAGTGCGCAGAGCAGAAGCAGCGGCCAGGCGCGGTGGCATTGCATCGTCGGCGCCTCCCGGCTCAGAACCGGTACGTCAGTGCCAGGCGGACGTTGCGTCCCAGCAGCGGGCGCGCAATGAACGTGTTGGCACCGGCGTCCCCGTTCTCAAGTTCGCCCTGGCGCGGGTTGCCCTCGGTCAGCCCCAGCGAATTGTCGAGGTTGTCCACGTAGCCGTAGACCGAGAAGCGGTCGCTGACGTCGTACCGCGCGGAAAGATTGAACACGTCATAGGCCGGCAGGCGCACCGAATTGGCGGTGTCGACGTAGCGCGCGCCCTGGCGCTCGTAGGCCAGCTGCACGCGCAGCCTTCGATCGAGGAAGTTCAGTCCGGGCACGATGCGCAGGCTCTGTTTCGGGACGCGGATCAGCTGGTTGCCGTCGTAGTCGTGGGCATTCCCGTCGCGGTCGGTGTACTGCAGCCCCTGGTACTCGGGCTGTTGCACGGTGGCGGTGGCGGAGACGTCGAACCAGTCGGTCGGGCGATACGCCGTCTCGAGTTCGAGGCCCAGGGTTCGGGTATCGGCGTAGCGCGCCTCGTTGACGATCACGCCGTCCAGGCCGACGCGGTAGTTGCTGAAGCCGACGTTGTCGTACCCGGTCCAGAACGCGGTCGCGTAGAAATCGAGCGGGTTGCTGCCGTACTTGAAGCCGACCTCCGCCAGGTCCATCGTCTGGATGTCCGGCGTGGCGGCGGCGTTGGTGATGTAGTTGCCGAGGCTGGGCAGGCGGTTGGTCGCCGTGTAGCGCGCGAACACGCCCGAGCGTTCGTCGAACTGGAAATTAGCACCCACGGTCCAGCCGAGCCTGCTGAAGCTGTCGTCGTAATGCGCGAACTCGCCGGTACCGGTCCAGACCTGCGAAGTCGCCGGGGTGCCGAGGTCGACCTGTTGCTTGCGCTCGACGCGGCCCCGCGCGGTCATCTCTTCCCAGCGCAGACCGCCATCGAGCCGCAGGCGTTCGCCGACCTGCCACTCGTCGGCGAGGTAGAACGCATGCGTGGTCTGCTCGCCGGATGCGTTCTCCCATTCGTAGCCGTAGCGCCAGATGCCGTTGTCGGTCAGCGACTGCACCACGTTGCCGCCGGCGTCGACCGCGACGAGGTCGAGCAGGCGCGCATTGTCGCGCACGTCGAGCAGCGCGTTCGAGGAGTAACGGCTGAAGTCCTCTTCGATGTGCGCGTGGTAGTAGCCGAAGGTCAGGTCGTGCTGCTGTGCGCCGACATCGAAGCCGCGCGACAGCTGCAGATCGTTCATGATTTCGGTGACCGGCATGGTCAGTCCGCGCAGGCCACCGACGATGACCAGGCCGTTGCCATTCTGGTCGGCGACGTCGTACACCTGCTCCGGTGACGTCACGTAACGCAGCTGCAGGTCGACGGCCCCCGGGACGCCCGCCAGCAGGCCGCCGGTCTGCTCGAGGAAGCTGCTGGCGCTCTGCAGGAGATTCGGGAACACGCCGTTGCGCTGGGTTTCGGTGTCGTTGTATCGCAACTTGTCGCGCAGCATCCAGTCGCCGCCCAGGTCGAATTCGAAGGCGGCGGTCAGCTGCGTCCGCTCGATCTCGGTGCCGCGGGTGTTGTCGAACAGGTAGTCGTCGCCGCCAGCCATGCGCATGCGCACCAGCGACGTCTCCGGGCCGGCCACGCTGCCGTGGTTGCCGTCGAAGCCGGGGACGGCGCGGATCCTGCCGTCGGCTGCGCTGCGCATCGGGATGCCGGCATAGAAGGCCACCGTGTCGTCGACGCGCTTGACGTCGAAATCGACCCTGCCACGCTCGAACTCGCGCCCGAGGCTGACGCGCAGCTGGCCGCCCCGGTTGCCGGTGAAGCCGAGGTCGCGCACGCCGTCCTCGCTGCGGTAGAAGCCGCCTACGCCGAGCGTCCATCCGTCGCCAACCGGAGCCCCGTACCAGAAATCGGTGCGGAACAGGCCGGCATCGCCGACCGTCAGCTTCACCAGGCCTTCCGCCTCGTCCCCGGCCCTGCGCGGGATGAAGTTGATCGCACCCGCAGGCGCGTTCGAATAGAACACCGACGACGGCCCGCCACGGACGACCTCGATGCGCTCGATGGTCTCGTCGAGGCGGAACGCCTGGTCGCCGTTGAGGTAGCCGAGCGCCGGATCGTGCTGGATCGGCATGCCGTCCTCCAGCAGCTGCACCGAGCCGAATCCATCGACCGGCACGCCGCGCGCGCGGATGTTGCCGCTCGCCTCGCCACCCGAAGCCTCCACCCAGAAGCCGGGCACCGACTTCATCGCCTCGGTGACGCTGGTCGGCGCCTGCAGGCGCAGGGCTTCTTCTTCGATGTTGGTGATCGAGTAGCTGGTCTCGGCCTTGGTGCGGAGATCGCTGCCGGCGCGGCCGGTAACGATGATCGTATCGAGGTCGCGAGCGGTCGGATCGCTCGTTTCCGGCGATCCCTCCTGCGCCACGGCGCTGGTGCTCGTCGCCATGATGCCGAAACCAAGAAGCAGGACGTGCCGGATCGATTTGCCGAGGCGGTTGTGCGGGAGCTGCATGCGGATACCTGTGTGGGGATTGGCGGCGTCCGTGCCGGAAGCCGCCTACCCTCGCCCAAGAATCTTTATGCGCCGTGACGCGCCGATGACGAAGCTGTCACACCCACGGCTCGCGCGACGCGGAGCCTAGGCGCCGGCCATCATCCGCAGCAGTTGCCCGGTGATGTACGCGCAGTACGTCCCCAGCGCGTAGCCCAGTACCGCCAGCAGCACGCCCACGGGGGCCAGCGCCGGATGGAAGGCGCTGGCGACCACGGGCGCCGAAGCCGCGCCGCCGATATTGGCCTGCGAGCCTACCGCCAGGAAGAACAGCGGCGCCCGGATCAGCTTGGCTACCAGCAGCATCAGTCCTGCATGCACGCTGATCCAGATCAGGCCCAGCAGGAACAGCCAGGGCCGGTCGAGCAGCGCGCCGATGTCCATGTGCATGCCGATGGTGGCCACCAGCACGTAGAGCATCGCCGAACCGACCTTGGACGCGCCCGCGCCTTCCATTTCCCGCGCGCGCGTGAAGCTCAGCGCCAGGCCCACGGTGGTGGCGATCACGACCATCCAGAAGAAGCCGGACGTGAGGCTGTAGTCCTCCAGGTTCCAGGAGGCAGGCAAGCCTTCCATCCAGACCACCAGCGGCGCGGCGAGCAGGTGCGACAGGCCGGTCGCGCCAAGTCCGATGGCGAGGATCACCATCAGGTCGGTCAGGCTCGGGTTACGCGAATGCTGCGCCTGGTAGGCCTCAATCCGCTGTTTCATGTCCTCGATCGCGGACGTGTCGGCACCGGTCCAGCGATCGAATGCGTTCGCCCGTGCGGCCAACAGCAGCACGATCGCCATCCATACATTGGCCACCAGTACGTCGACCGCGATGAACTGGCCGAACAACGTCGCCTCGACCTCGAACACTTCTTTCATCGCGGCCTGGTTGGCGCCACCGCCGATCCAGCTTCCGGCCACGGTGGTCATGCCCCGCCAGGTGTCGCCCGCCACCGATTCGGGATGGATCCAGCCCATCGCCGCGAACGCCACCAGGGCGCCGAGCATCACCCCTGCCGTGCCGGTCAGGAACATCACCACCGCCTTGGGTCCCAAACGCAGAATGGCGCCGAGGTCGATCGCAAGGCACAGCAGCACCAGCGCGCTGGGCAACAGGTAGTCGCGCGCCATCGGATACAGCCCCGAGGCATTGCCGTCGATCAGGCCGATGCTGTTGTAGACCGCCGGCAGCAGGTAGCACAGCAGCAGCGCGGGCACATAGCTGTAGAAGCGCTTCCAGAAGCCGCTGGGCCGGGAAGAGGTCCAGAACACCAACCCCAGGGTCACGGCCAGCAACCCCATCACCACCGCGTCGTTGGTGATCATTGCAGTCGAAGGTCCGGCGTTCTCGATCGCCATTGGTCAGCTCCGTTGGGTCGCGCGATGCGTCCGCGCAAAAGGGAAAGCCGGCGGGCGCCGGCTTTCCGCGGGACTCATTGGCCGGTGTGGCGCTTGAGCCAGGCGTTGACGGTGTCGTGCCACAGGATGCTGTTGTGCGGCTTGAGCACCCAGTGGTTCTCGTCGGGGAAGTACAGCAGCTTCGACTCGATGCCCTTGCGCTGCAGCGCGGTGAACGTGGACAGGCCCTGGTCCACCGGCACGCGGTAGTCCTTCTCGCCCTGCACCACCAGCATCGGCACGCGCCACTTGGCGACGTGGTTGACCGGGTTGAACTTCTCGTAGTTCTCCGGCTTGTCGAACGGCGTGCCGCCGTTTTCCCATTCGGTGAACCACAGCTCCTCGGTCACGTAGCCCATCGAGCGGGTGTCGAATACGCCATCGTGGTTGACCAGGCATTTCCACGGCGAGCGGCCGTCCCGGTCGAACCAGTTGCCGGCGATCCAGTTGACCATGTAGCCGCCGTAGCTGGCGCCGAGCGCACAGGCGCGTTCGCCATCGAGGAAGTCGTACTTCGCCAGCGCCGCCGCCCAGCCCTTCTGCAGGTCCACCAGCGGCTTGCCGCCCCAGTCGCCGCTGATCGCATCAGTGAAGGCCTGGCCGTAGCCGGTGGAACCGTGGAAGTCGATCATCACCACCGCGTAGCCCTGGCCCGCGTACGTCTGGGGGTTCCAGCGATAGCTCCAGCCGTTGCCGAAGCTGCCTTGCGGGCCGCCGTGGATCAGGAACGCGACCGGATAGCGGCGCCCCTCCTCGAAGCCCGAGGGCTTGACCACGTAACCATGGACCGTGGCATCGTCCGCGCCCTTGAACGAGAACTGCTCGTAGGACCCGAACTGGACGTCGGGCAGGCGCTCGGCCGCGGTCGGCGTGATCTGGCGCAGCGGCCCGTCGCCCATGGCGACATGCAGCGTGTCGCCGCTGTCGATGCTGTTGCGGGTCAGCGCGATGGTGTCGCCCTCGACCGCGAAGGCCGAGACCGTGCCATCGGCCACCAGCTCGGTGACCTCGCCGCTGCCGATGTCGATGCGGAACAGCGGGTACTCGCCCATGCTCTGCGCCGCCACGTACAGCGACTTGCCGTCGGCGGCCGGCTGCAGGCTGCTCGGCGAACGGTCCCAGTCCGGCGCGATCTCGCGGGTTTTCCCGGTGGCCACGTCCATCGCCATGATCGCGTAGCGGTCGGCCTCGAAGCCCGGGCGCTTCATCGCGCGGTAGAACAGGGTCGTCCCGTCGGCGCTGTACACCGGACCGGCATCCCAGGCCGGGTTGGCCTCGGTCAGGTTGACCGGCGTGCCGCCCTCGAGCGGCAGGCGGTAGAGATCGAAATTGGTCGACCAGGGCTCGCTCCTGCCGGCGATGCGCACGCTGGCGACCACGTGGCTGCCATCCGGCGCCCAGGTGTAGTCGCCGGCATCGCCGAACGGCTTGGCGGGGATGTCGCCGTCCAGGGCGCCGCTGAGCGGGGTGGCACGGTCGACGGGCGTCGCACCCTCGCCCGGCAGGCTGGCCAGGAACAGGCGGCTGCGGCGGCCGTCGCTCCAGGTATCCCAGTGGCGCACGAACAGCTGGTCGTACACGCGCCCGCTCGCCTTGTCGACCTCGCGGCCGTCGAGCTTCTTCTTCGTGCAGGCTAGATCGGCGGCGCATTCGGCGAAGGTGTCGGCGCTGAAGGCCACGCGCGCGCCGTCGGGCGACAGCCGGTAGCTGCCCACGTCCAGCGCGAACGCGGTGAGCTGGCGCGGCTCGCCGCCCGCGGCCGGCATCGCGTAGAGCTGCTGCGAGCCACCCTTGGCACTCAGGAAGTACAGCGTCTGACCGTCGCTGGAGAACGTGGGCGAATTGACGTTCCAGCCCTCCGGCGTGATCCGCGCCGGCGGCGCCGCATCGCGGGTGAGCAGGTTGCGCGCGTACAGCGCGGTAGTCGCCTTGAGCGCATCGTCCACGCTGCGCTGGGCGTACACCACCACCCGGCCATCGGGCGACAGCAGCGGCGAGGACACCCGGTCAAGCCTGACCAGGTCGCGGACGTCGAAGCCGCGCGCATCGGCCAGCGCGGGGAGCGCGGCAAGCAGGCAGATCGGCAGCAAGGCGTGTCGTGGCGTCATTCTGGACCACTCCGGATGAGGACTGGCCCGGATGGTAGGCGCTCGCACACGCCCCCGCAAAGGACGTCCGGCACATGCGCCACGGCGCGGGGGCGGCCCGGTACGGCGCGACTCCCGGGATCGGGCCGGGCGGCGGGCTGCGGCAACCCGCCGCCGCCTGCTTCAGCCGCGCCCGGGACCGATGTGACGGTCGAGGAAATCCAGCATCCTGGTGTAGAACTCGCGGCGGTGCTCGGTTTCGTAGAAGCCGTGGCCTTCGTTCGGGTAGTAGAGTGCGTCGACCGGCACGCCCGCCCGCTTCAGTGCCGCCTCCATGCGTTTGGTGTGATCGATGGGCGCGATGAAATCCTCGCCACCGGCCGCGAGGAAGACCGGCACCTTGATATCGCCGGCGCGCCGGTTCGGCGACGCCGCCTCCAATGCCGCACCGTCGGTGCCGATCCATTCGTTCGCCCAGGTCGCGCTCGACCGGTCGCGGGCGGCAAGATCGCGCTGCATCATCGGCAGATCGAACACGCCGACGTAGCCGACGGCACAGCGATACAGGTCCGGCTCACGGACTGTTCCCATCAGGGCGGCATATGCGCCATAGCTGGCGCCGTAGATGCAGACCCGCTGGGGATCGGCGTATCCCTGTTCTATCGCCCAACGGGTGGCATCGGTCACGTCGTCCTGCATCGCGGCGCCCCATTGGCGAGCCCCGGCCTGCTTGAACGCGCGCCCGTAGTTGCCCGAACCACGGAAATTGACCTGCAGCACCGCGTAGCCCGAGGCGGCAAGCAACTGCGCATCGGCATTGAATCCCCAGGCATCGAATACGCCGAACGGCCCGCCATGCGGCATCACCACCAGCGGCAGGCCCTTGTCGCCAGCGCCGACAGGCAATGTCATGAAGCCATGCAGCGCAACCCCGTCACGCGCCTTGAGCTCGATGGCCTTCATGGGCGACATGCGTTGGGAATCGATCTGTTCGTCCCGGGCGACGATCAGGCTCGCGCCGCGGGCCTGGGTGTCGAAGAGATAGAAGGAGCCGGGATCGACGTCGCTCTCGACAAGGACCACACGCAGTCGCCGATCCCGCGTGGACGATGTCGTTGTCGCGCGACTGCCCGGAAACGAGCGCTGCAGCGTGTGCTGCAGGCGCGCCTCCTCATGCGTCTCGTCGAAGAACGCGAGGCGGGGCTTGCCGCCCAGGTACCAGGCCCCGATTGGACGCGCCCAATCGAGATAGATCGGTTGCGGGTCGACGGATTCATCCGCCGCGACCTGCGTGCGTTCGCCGGTCCTGGTATCCAGCGCCACGATCCGGTCGGGCCCGGTCGTCTGCGATACGCGCAGATAGGCGATCTCGTCCCCCTCGGCGAAACCCAGAGGCCGCTCGACTCGGCCGCTGACGCGCTCATGATTGAGTTGCTCCCAGGGCGAGGCGTCGTCCTTGCGGTGGAACAGCTGGCTGTAGTTGTCCGACAGGGAGCCCACGGTGAACCGCACCCGTCCTTGGTGGTCGGTCACGAAGTCGGCCTGCGCGACCGGCGCGGAGGCGACCCGCACCCGGCGACCGTCGTTCACGTTCATCCGTTCGACGCGGGAATAGGGATCTCTGCTGAGCGGCCGGATCGAAAGCAGGACGTGATCGTCGTCCTCCGGCAACGGATCGACCAGGAATGCCGCGACCTGCCCTTCCCTGTCCACCCCGACCCGTGTGCCGGTCTGCGGCCCGCTGGCGCGATACCCCACCAGCAGTTCCTTGCGTCCCCCGTCGGCGTTCATCCCGTACAGCTCGCCAGTCGGGATCGGGTCGTCACGGGTGCCGAAGGTCTCCGCCAGCGACATGATCACGCGTTCGTCATTGACCCACCAGAAATCATGCACGTGGGTATCGCGCGTGAATCTCATGAAAGCCCGCGGCGCCGACTGGCCGCGTTCCAGCACCATCAGTCCCGTCTGCCCATCCATGCGGACCGACATCGCCAGATACGCGCCTGTCGGCGAGATTTTCACATCCCGGACTCCGCTCTCCTCGATGAACGGGTCGACCTTGTCGCGAGTGACGGCCCCTCCCGTGATCGGCAGAAGCAACGCGCACAGACATGCGGCGAGCAGCGCCGCGACCGGCATTCTCATCTCGGTTTTCCCCTTGTCGACATCCTGTCCCCTCTTGCGAGGGCGGGCGCGCCCCCGCGCCCACCGGCACCCTACACCAGAACGGAGTCGAGGGCTGCTTCCCAGGGTGGCAGCTCAATCCCGAAGTCGCGCTCGAGCTTGCTGCAATCCAGCCTCGAGTACGCGGGCCTGCGGGCGATCGTGGGATAGTCGCCCGTTGCGATCGGCACGGTGCGCGGCACGCGGTCGATTCGCCCAAGCGACTGCGCACGCGCGACGATGGCCGCGGCGAAGCCATGCCAGGTGGTCCCGCCTTCCGCCGTCAGGTGCCACAACCCTGACCGAAGGAATGGGCGGGCCAGGATCTCCGCCGTGGTGTCGGCAATCAGCGAGGCCGGCGTCGGGGTGCCGGTCTGGTCGGCGACCACGCGCAGTTCATCGCGCTCGCCCGCCAGGCGCAGCATGGTGAGCATGAAGTTGCTGCCGCGATCGGCATAGACCCAGGCGGTGCGGAAGATCATGTGCCGCGCGCCGCTGGCCTGGATGGCCTGCTCGCCGGCGAGCTTGCTTTCGCCGTACACGCCCAACGGTGCAATCGGGTCATCCTCGCGGTATGGGCGCGAGCCGGTACCGTCGAACACGTAGTCGGTGGAGTAATGCACCAGCAGCGCGTCGCGCTGCACGCAGGCTTGCGCAAGCGCGCCAGGCGCGTGCGCATTGGCCCGGAAGGCGGCGTCGCGCTCGGACTCGGCGCGGTCCACGGCGGTATACGCAGCGGCGTTGATCACGATGTCGGGACCGACCCGCTCAACCAGCGCGGGCAGCGAGTCCGGTACGTCGAAATCTGCGACCTCGCAGGCGCTGCCGTCTTCCAGGCAACCGCTCCGGGTGGTGCACACCAGCTCGCCGAGCGGCGCCAGCGCGCGACGCAGTTCATGGCCAACCTGTCCATTGGCGCCCAGCAACAGGATCTTCATGACGCGTATACGGGTAGGCGGTCCTGCGCCACGTCCGCCAGAAGCGGCGCCTTCGCATCTTTCTGCGAGAGCTGCGGATCTGCGATCGGCCAGTCGATGGCGAGGTCGGCGTCGTTCCAGCGGATGTTGGCATCGGCCGCCGGATCGTAGGTGGCGGTGCACAGGTAGGTGAACACGGCGCGCTCGCTGAGCGTCACGAACCCATGCGCGAAGCCTTCCGGGATCCAGAAGTGGCGGCGGTTTTCTCCACTCAGCAACACTGCGGTCCAGCGACCGAACTGCGGCGAGCCGCGACGGATGTCTACCGCGACATCCCAGACCTCTCCCTCCAGCACCGAGACATACTTGCCCTGCGGATTGGGCCACTGGTAATGCAGTCCGCGCAGGACGCTTCGTGCCGACGACGACACGTTGCCCTGTACGAACTGCGGGGCGAGGCCGTGTGCGGCCAGCTTGTCGCGGTTGAACGACTCGAAAAAGAACCCGCGCTCGTCGCCGAACACCTGAGGTTCGACGACGACGCAGCCTGGCAGGTCGGTCTCGATCAGCTTCATGGCACGTATCCGCGTTCGCCCAGGCTCAGCAGGTAACGTCCATAGCCGTTCTTGGCCAAGGGGACAGCCAGCGCCTCGAGTTTCGCCTCGTCGATCCAGCCGTTGTTCCAGGCGATTTCCTCGGGACAGCAAACCCGCAGCCCTTGGCGGGCCTCGATGGTCTCGATGTAGTTCGAGGCCTCGAGGAGCGACTGGTGGGTGCCGGTGTCGAGCCAGGCATAGCCGCGCCCCAGCCGCTCCAGGTGCAGTTCGCCCTGGTCGAGGTAGCAGCGGTTGAGGTCGGTGATCTCGAGTTCGCCGCGCGGCGAGGGCTTGAGCGCGGCGGCGAAATCGCTGGCGCGCGCGTCGTAGAAGTACAGCCCGGTCACGGCGTAGTTCGACCGCGGCTTGGTTGGCTTTTCCTCCAGCCCGATGACGCGGCCGACCTCATCGAACTCGGCCACGCCGTAGCGCTCGGGATCCGAGACCCAATACCCGAACACCGTGGCGCCGGTCTCGCGCGCATCGGCACGCTTGAGCATCGTGGTCAGGCCGGGGCCGTGGAAGATGTTGTCGCCAAGCACCAGACAGCTTGGCGCGCCGGCGAGGAAATCGCGGCCGATCAGGAAGGCTTGTGCCAGACCGTCCGGGCTCGGTTGCACCGCGTACTCGATGCGCATGCCCCACTGCGAACCGTCGCCCAGCAACGCCTGGAACAACGCCTGCTCGTGCGGGGTATTGATGATCAGCACTTCGCGGATGCCCGCCAGCATCAGCACGCTGAGCGGGTAGTAGATCATCGGCTTGTCGTAGACCGGCAGCAGCTGCTTGCTGATGGCCTGGGTGATCGGATACAGGCGGGTTCCCGAGCCGCCGGCAAGGATGATGCCCTTGCGCGCGGTCATGCCGCCGCCCCGATCCGCTCCAGGCGGTAGCTGCCGTCGAGCACACGCTCGACCCAGGCCTGGTTGGCCAGGTACCAGTCGACCGTCTCGGCCAGGCCGCGCTCGAACGTATAGCGCGGTTCCCAACCCAGCTCTTCGCGCAGCTTGCTCGCGTCGATCGCGTAGCGGCGGTCATGGCCCGGACGGTCGGCGACGAAGGTGATCTGTGACTCGCGCGGCTGGCCGTCCGGACGCGGGCGGCGCTCGTCGAGCAGGGCGCAGATCGCCTTGACCACCTCGATGTTCTGCTTCTCCGAATTGCCGCCAACGTTGTAGGTCTCCCCCAGCCGTCCCTTGGCCAGCACGGTGCGGATCGCATCGCAATGGTCGGTGACGAACAGCCAGTCGCGCACCTGCTTGCCGTCGCCGTACACTGGCAGCGGCTCCCCGGCCAGGGCCTTGGCGATCACCAGCGGGACCAGCTTTTCAGGGAAATGGTAGGGCCCGTAGTTGTTCGAGCAGTTGGTGGTCAGTACCGGCAGGCCGTAGGTGTGGTGGAACGCGCGCACGAGGTGGTCGGAGGCCGCCTTCGACGCCGAGTACGGAGAGTTGGGCGCATATGGCGTGGTCTCGGTGAACAGGCCCGTCTCGCCCAGCGTGCCGTAGACCTCGTCGGTGGACACGTGCAGGAAGCGGAATGCCTCTCGCGCCTCGCGCTCCAGCGATTTCCAGTAGTCCCGCGTGGCTTCGAGCAGGGCCAGCGTCCCGACCACATTGGTCTGGATGAAGGCGGCCGGGCCATCGATCGAACGGTCGACGTGGCTTTCGGCGGCGAAGTTCACCACCGCGTCGGGCCGGTGCTCGGCAAGCAGGCCCGAAACCAGTTGGCGATCACCGATGTCGCCGTGCACGAAAACATGGTCGGGGTTCCCGTCCAGGTCCTTGAGCGTGTCGAGATTGCCCGCGTAGGTGAGTGCGTCGAGATTGACGACGCGAATGCCGCGCGACACGGCGTCGCGCACGAAATTGCCGCCGATGAAACCGGCACCGCCGGTCACTAGCCAGGTTGGCACGAAACCTCCTGATGTTCGGTTTGGCAAGGAACGCAACGCGGATCAGAACGGAATGTCGTCGTCGGAGAAGTCGTCCACCGGCGGAGCCTGGCGCGACGGCGCCGACTGCTGGCGCGGGGCGGATTCCTGGCGCTGCGGACGCGGGCTGCGTTCGTAGGAGCCACCGCCACCGCCTTCACCGCGGCCGCCGAGCATCTGCATCTCGTCGGCGATGATGTCGGTGTAGTAGCGCTTCTGGCCGTCGTCGCCGGTGTGTTCGCTGTAGCTGATCCGGCCCTCGACATAGACCTGCGAACCCTTGCGCAGGTACTCGGCCGCGATCTCGCCGAGCTTGCCGAAGAAGGTCACCCGGTGCCACTCGGTCTTTTCCTGGTTGTTGCCGTCCCGGTCCTTGCGCACCGAGGTGGTGGCCAGGCTGATCTTGGTGACGGCCATGCCGCCCTGGGTGTACCGGGTTTCGGGGTCGTTGCCGAGATTGCCGACAAGAATCGCCTTGTTGATGCCGCGGGCCATGGTGTTCCTCAGGTGTCGCCGGCGTGCCCGGCGAAGGGCATTGGATTATAGCCCGCCCACCCGCGGCGTCGGGCCGGGACGCGCCGGCGGGTAGGACTACGCCGCGCCACGGCCGTGGCGGCGGGATTTCGCGTGGAACCGGGGCGGGGATGAAGGCGGAAGGGGTTCGTATAATCGCCGGTCCTTTCCCCCCGGATCGTCCATGGACGCCCCTGCCCCCGCCGCGCCCACGCCCGACCTGCCCGCGATCCAGGCGCTCGCGGCCGCCGACATGGCCGCCATCGACGCCCTGATCCGCCGCCGGCTGGCCTCGGACGTGGTCCTGATCAACCAGATCGCCGAACACATCGTGTCGGCCGGCGGCAAGCGCCTGCGGCCGATGCTGGTGGCGCTCGCCGGGCGCGCGACCGGCCCTGTCCACGCACTGCACCACCAGCTCGCGGCGATCGTCGAGTTCATCCACACCTCGACCCTGCTGCACGACGACGTGGTCGACGAATCGGACCTGCGCCGCGGCCGCAGCACCGCCAACGCGCTGTGGGGCAACGCGCCGAGCGTGCTGGTGGGCGATTTCCTGTACTCGCGCAGCTTCCAGCTGATGGTCGAACTCGACGACATGGCGGTGATGCGGCTGCTGGCCGACACCACCAACCGCATTGCCGAGGGCGAGGTGCTGCAGCTGCTGCACGTGCGCAACCCCGATACCGACGAGGCCGCCTACCTGGGCGTGATCGAGCGCAAGACCGCGGTGCTGTTCGCCGCGGGCACGCGGCTGGGCGCGCTGGCCTCGGGCGCCGACGAGGCCACCCAGCAGGCCCTGTACGACTACGGCATGCAGCTGGGCTACGCGTTCCAGATCGCCGACGACGTGCTCGACTACAGCGGCGATGCGCAGGCGCTGGGCAAGAACCTCGGCGACGACCTGGCCGAGGGCAAGGCCACCCTGCCGCTGATCCACGCGATGGCGCAGGCCGACGACGCCACCCGCGCCCGCCTGCGCGCCATCGTCGAACAGGGCGATACCGGGGCCATGCCCGAGGTGCTGGCGGCGATCCAGCGCGCCGGCAGCCTCGACTACAGCCGCGCCCGCGCCCGCGAGTACGCGGCGAAGGCCGAAGCGGCATTGGCGCCGATCCCCGACAACGACGCCGTCGCCGCCCTGCGCGGCCTTGCGCGGCACGCCGTGGAGCGCGGGAACTGATGGGATTCAGCCCGGCGGAGCGCGTGGCGCTGCTGGCCGCCGCAGGGGTCGGGCCGACCGTGATCGCTCGCCTGGAGCAGCTGGGCTACGGCTCCTTCGAGGCGCTGGCCAGGGCCTCGCCCGTCACCGTCGTCGACGAAGCCGCCGCCATGCTCGGCGCCAGTTGCTGGAAGAACAGTCCGCAGGCGCGCACCGCCATCGCGAACGCGATAGCGGTGGCGCAGGCTCAGTCCGCGCCGAACACCTCGTCGAAGAAGCCGTCCATCATCCGGTAACCACGCTTCGCCGCACGTTCGTCGTAGCGGCAGTTGCTGGCCGGGTCGCTGCCTGCGGACGGCTCGGCAAAGCAGTGCACCGCACCACTGAAGTCGACGAACTGCCAGTCCGCCCCGGCCGCGTCCATTTCCTCCTCGAACGCCTTGACCTGGGCATCGTCCACCGCCTTGTCGTCGGCGCCGTTGAGCACCAGCACCGGCGCGGCGATGCGCTCGGCCGTCTTCGACTGCGCGCCCGGCGCCAGCCCGCCGTGCAGGCTGACCACGCCGGCGACGTCGGCGCCGCTGCGGGCCAGCTCCAGCACCGCGGAGCCGCCGAAGCAGAAGCCGAACGCGCCGATCCGCTCCGCATCCAGCGGCGCCCTGCCGGCCTGCGCCTTGAGCGTCTCCAGCGCCGCGTGCATGCGCGCGCGCAGCGGGCCACGATCCTCGCCACGCAGCGAGCCGGCGAGCTTGCCGGCCTCGCCGCTGTCGCGGGGCTGCCGGCCCTTGCCGTAGACGTCGGCCACCAGCACCACGTAGTCGTCGCCGGCGATCGCCCTGGCGCGCTCGAGCGCATCGTCGGTCACGCCCATCCAGTTGGGCACCATCACCAGCCCCGGGCGGCGGTCGTCCCCGCTGTCGTCGTAGACCAGCCAGCCGCTGAAGCTGTCCTCGCCCACCTTCCATTCCAGCGGTTCGGCTTTCATGCCGGCGACGGCCGGGCCTGCGGACATCGCCGCGACGAGCAGGGCGGACAGGAACAGGGAGCGTTGCATGGCGGACTCCGTTCGGCTGGGGAAGCCGGAAGCCTAGCGCAGGACGGCGTGGGGCGCAGGACGGTCCCCGCAGCGGTGGCATGGCGGCGACGCCCACCGCCTGCACATCGCGTCAGGCGATCCCCATCCCCGGAATCGATGCGATCGCGGCGGGGTCGAAGCCCGCCAGCTCGGCGAAATGGCGCCCGCGTTCGGCATAGTCGCGATAGGCGCCGAAGCTCGGTGCGCCGGGCGAGAGCAGGACCACGCCTTCGCCCGCCAGCGCCGCCTTCGCCTCGGCGATCGCTCCGGCCAGGTCGGGTGCCTGCCGCAGCGCGAAGCCGGCAGCCGGTGTCACGCCGGCCAGCCGGGCGTGGATGCGCGGCCCGTTCTGCCCCATCGTCACGATTGCCGCGGGCGGCTGCGCGCCCACCCGCTCGGCGAACGCGGTCCAGTCCAGGCCGCGATCATGGCCACCGACCAGGATCGCGACGCGCTGCCCGCGGTAGACCTCGAGTGCAGCCAGGCTGGCGTGCGGGGTGGTGCTGATCGAGTCGTTGACGAAGGTCATGCCCGCGCGGGTTCCCAGGCGCTGCAGCCGGTGCGGCAGCGGCTGGAAGCTGGCTGCATACGGCGCCAGCGCCACCGCATCCAGGCCCAGCGCCTCGATCGCCGCCAGCACGCCGCACAGGTTGCCGCGGTTGTGCCGCCCCGGCAGCGGCAGGCCACGGGTGTCGAACACCGCCTCGTCGCCGCGCCACAGCACGTCGCCGCGCAGGTGCCAGCCTTCCGGCTGGTTGAACCAGCGCACGTCGCTGCCCGGCAGGTCCAGCGCCGCCAGGCGCGCGTCGCCGGCGTTGAGCACCGCGATCCGCGGCCTGGCCTGGGTCACCAGCGACAGCTTGTCCTCGACATAGCGCGCCTCGCTGCCGTGCCAGTCCAGGTGCTCGGGGAACAGGTTGGTGACGATCGCGACGTCCGGGCGCACGCCGCTGCGGGCGACGTCCCGGGTCTGGTAGCTCGACAGTTCCGCCACCCAGTATCCGGCCTGCGCATCGAGCAGTTCGAGCAGCGGCTGGCCGATATTCCCGGTCAGCGCGGTGCGGTGGCCGCCGGCCCGCAGCAGGTGCGCCAGCAGGGCGGACGTGGTGCTCTTGCCCTTGGTGCCGGTGACGCAGATCGTGCGCGCATCCTTGCGCTCGGCGAACCACAGCGAGGTGCCGCCGATGAAGCGCGTGCCCTGCGCGGCTGCCGCCAGCGCCTCGGGCCGGTAGGGACTGATGCCGGGCGACTTGATCACCACGTCGAAAGCCGACAGCCGTCCGGCCGTCGCGTCGGTTTCCACCGCCAGCGCGGCATCCCCGAGCGCGCGCGCCTCGACCGCCTCGGCTTCGCTGCAGAACAGGGTCAGCTGCGGCGGGAACCCGGCGCCGCCTGCATATGCCGGCAGCCCGGCCTCGCGCGCGCGCAACGCGCGCCACGCGGCGCGGCCCTCGCGCCCCCAGCCCCACAGCGCGACGTGCAGCCCGCGCAGCGAGGCGATGTCAGTCGGCGAATCGCGCACGCAGGCGCTCCCACAGCGGCGCCGGAATGCCGTGTTCGTCGTCGGGCACCAGCAGCGCTTCGATGCCCGCCTCGCCGGGGCCGAGCTGCGGCGCGATCTCGCGCGCGAAGCGCGCCACGATCGCGTCCTCGCGCCATTCCGGGCGCGTCGCCAGCGCCGCCATCGCCGCGCGCGATTCGCGGCCCTCGCCCACGCACTCGAACGGCTTGTGGTCGCGATACTCGAGCAGCGCGTCGTAGCCGGGCACCTGCGCCGGGTCGTCGAGCAGGTTGCGGCCGAAAATGCCGACCAGGCGCGGCTTGGGCATGAACGGCGCCAGCGCAAGGAACACGAAATGGCACTTCGGGCAGACCCCGCACCAGCGGTTGACCGGGCGCTCGCCGAGCAGGTGGAAGTTGCGGTTGCAGCTGGAGAAGTGCGCGTCGTACTGGTCGATGCGCGCGAACTGGCGGGCCACGGCGAGTTCGCTCAGCGGACGCAGCAGCGAGTAGTAGCGCAGGTCGGCGGCCACGTGCGAGCGCAGGTGCGCGGCCAGCGCGCGTTCGAAGGCCCACCCCTTCGACCACTGGTGGTTCACCTCGCCGGTGCCCTCGATCAGGCTGCCGTAGCTGGCCGAACGCTCGTTGGAGAACACCACCTGGTCCACGCCCAGCACCACGGCGGCGAAGGCCATGATGGCCGAGTTCACCGCGGTCACCGGGATGTGCCCGTTCCAGGCGCCGAGCCGGTTGTACTCGAACAGTTCCGGCGCCAGCTGGCGGCCGAGGTTGAGCGTCGGCAGGCCGGTGCGTTCGGCGCAGGCCCGGATCAGCTGCGAACCGCCGATCCAGGTGACCGTCTGCGCCACGCCAAGCGCGCGCAGCGCCTCGATGCTGACCAGCGAGTCCTTGCCACCGCCGATCGCCACCAGCGCATGCGGCCGCAGGCCCGCCGCCGGCGCCCCGCCGTCGCGATCGGCGCCCACCGGCCCTTCCCCTGCGGAAGCCGGGAACCGCACCCGTTCGCGCAGGTCCAGTCCGTTGCGGTAGGCGAATTCGCCCAGGCCGTGCAGGTAGACCTCGTCCATCAGCGCGGCGGTCGCGGCATCGATCGCATCTCCGTCGATCCGGATCTGCGCCGGCACCGCGGCCTTGTAGTAGCTCACGCCGGCGACCAGGTGCAGCAGCTGCAGTGCGCGGTCGGCCGCGGCAGCCCGTACCGGGTCGAGCGCGAACGGCGCGCCGGGCACGGTCACCGTCTCGACCAGTTCCGGGCCCTCGTCGAACGCGTACACCAGTTGCGCGACGCCGTTGCCGGGATCGAAGCCGCAGCGCACGAAACGGAACGCGCGGATCGCGTCGCGGTTGAACACCCACTGGCTCATTCGATGATGTCCTCGGCCGGCAGGGCGCGCAGGTTGTAGGTGCTGGCCATCGTGTAGCCATAGGCGCCGGCATCGGACACCAGCATCACGTCGCCCGGCGTGGTCGCCGCCGGCAGCTTCACGCGATGGCCGAAGATGTCGCTGGATTCGCAGATCGGACCGACCACGTCGAAGTCCGCAGGCACGCCGTCGTCCAGCCGCGACAGGTTCACGATGTCGTGCCAGGCGTCGTACAGCGCCGGCCGGATCAGCGCGTTCATGCCCGCGTCCATGCCGACGCGATGCACGCCGTCCTTCTCCACCACCTGGCTGCAGTGGGCCAGCAGCACGCCGGCCTCGGCCACCATGAAGCGCCCCGGCTCGATCGCCAGCGCGAACGCCGGATGCAGCGCCTTGACCTCGGCCAGGCCCGCGCCCCAGTCGTCCAGGTCGAAGGGTTCGTCGTCGGCCGCGTACGGGATCGGCAGGCCGCCGCCGATGTCGAGTACCTCCACCGTGCCGATGCGGCGGGCGAAGCCGGCCATCTCGTCGACCATCTGCCGCCAGTGCTCGCGTGTCTCCACGCCGCTGCCCAGGTGCGCATGCAGGCCGGTGATGCGCACCTCCAGGCCGCGCGCCAGCGTTGCGAACTCCTCCACCCGGCTGGCCGCCAGGCCGAACTTGGAGGCCTTGCCGCCGGTGGTCACCTTCTCGTGGTGGCCGTCGCCGTGGCCCAGGTCGATGCGCAGCCACAGGCTGCGACCGCGGAACACCTCCGGCCAGCGCTGCAGCAGCTCGCAGTTGTCGACGGTCACGGTGACGCCGCGCGCGAAGGCTTCGCGGTATTCGTCCACCGGCGCGAAGCTCGGCGTGAACAGCACCCGGCCGGCGTCGAAGCCCGGCACGCTGTCGAACACGTGCCGCACCTCGCCCATCGACACGCATTCCAGGCCGAAGCCCTCCGCGGCGATCGCGCGCAGGATCGCCGGATGCGAGTTGGCCTTGATCGCGTAGTAGCGGCGGTCGACCGCGGCCACCGCCAGCAGCTGCCGCGCGCGTTCGCGCACCGTGGGCAGGTGGTAGACGTAGCGCGGCGTGCCGGATTGCGCCAGCGCCAGCAGCCGTTCGCGCGCCCCGCGCCACCATGGCTGCGGCCGCGGGCGGGTGGTGCCGAGGATGTCCTTCCAGCGCGGGCCGAACACGGCGGTCTCGTACACGGGCATGGCTCCCGAATCGATCAGTTCGCCGTGCAGGATCGGCAGCAGCCCATCGGCATCGGCCTCGTCGATGACGAAGGTGAGGTTGAGGTCGTTGGACGACTGCGAGATCAGGTGCACGCGCTCCCTGCCGAAGGTCGCCCACACGTCGGAGAGCTTGTGCAGCAGCGAGCGCATGCCCAGACCGACCAGGGTGATCGCCGCGCAGGGCGCGATCACCTTGACCCGGCAGATCTGCGCCAGGTCCTCGGACAGGCGCGCGAGCACGTCGGTGCTGACCAGGTTCTCGCTGGGATCGAGCGAGACGGTGACGTTGGTCTCGGCCGAACCGATCAGGTCCACCGACAGGCCGTGGCGGCGGAAGCGCTCGAAGATGTCGGCCAGGAAGCCGACCGACTGCCACATGCCCACCGTCTCCATCGACACCAGCACGATGCCGTTGCGGCGGCTGATCGCCTTGACCCCGGGGATCGGCGCGGCATTGCCGTCGATGCGCGTGCCGGGCAGTTCCGGGCGCCCGGTATCGAGGATCGACATCGGCACCCCGCTGACGCGGCACGGGCCGAGCGAACGCGGGTGCAGGACCTTGGCGCCGGTGGTGGCGATTTCCTGCGCCTCGGCATAGTCCAGCCGCGTGAGCAGGCGCGCGTCCGGCACCTCGCGCGGATTGGCGGTGAACATGCCCGGCACGTCGGTCCAGATCTCCACCCCCTGCGCGCGCAGCAGGCCGCCGAACAGCGCCGCCGAGGTATCCGAACCACCGCGGCCCAGCACGGCCGTGCCGCCATCGGGATGGCGGGCGATGAAACCCTGGGTCAGCAGCAGGCGCGCCGGCTGCGCGGCGAAGCGCGTGCGCCAGGCATCGTCGGCCTCGCGCCGGCACGACACGGACAGGCGCTTGCCCCAGTCGCTCTGGTTGGGCAGTTCGATCGCATCGAGCCAGTCGCGCGCGTCCAGCCAGCCGAAGTCCAGGCCCTGCGCGCGCAGGTAGGCCGCGCCGAGCGTGGACGACAGCAGCTCGCCCTGCGCCAGCACCTCGGCCTGCCAGTCGAGCGGGCGCGTGGCCGCGCGCGGATCGTCGAGCAGCCCGCGCAGCTGTCCAAGGCGCTCACCGAGCACCGCGTCCGGATCGAGTTCAAGTTCCTGCACGAACGCCCGGTGGCGTTCGACCAGCGCCTCGATGCGCGTCGCCGCGTCGTCTGCGCCGCCGGCGATCGCGGTCAGCTCGTTGGTTACACCCGAAAGCGCCGAGACGACGACCAGCACGCGACCTCCGCACTGTTCGGCGCGTTTGTGCGCGAGCTGCCCGATCGTGTCCCAGCGATGGCGTTGCGACACCGAAGTGCCGCCGAACTTGAGCACGACCCAGGGCGTGCCGGTCGAAGGAGATGGCATGGGGGCGAATGGATTCCGGTATAACGGGCGGCCCGTCCGCGCGCGCGGATGGAAGCGCGGATTCTACCCGGACCACAGGCCAGCCCCCACATGCCGCAACGCCGTTACCTGCAGCTCGACGTCTTCGCCGATCGCCCCGGCGCCGGCAATCCACTCGGCGTGGTGCTCGATGCCGAAGGACTCGACGACACGGCCATGCAGGCGATCGCGCGCTGGACGCGGCTGCCCGAGACCACCTTCGTGTTTCCGGCGCCCGACCCGGACGCCAGTTACGGCATCCGCATCTTCAGCCCGCGCCGCGAGGTGCCGTTCGCCGGGCATCCCAGCGTGGGCACGGCGCACGCCGTGCTGCAGGCCGGCCTGGCGGTGCCGCGCGACGGCCTGCTGGTGCAGGCCGGGATCGCCGGCCATCTTCCGCTGCGCGTGCAGGGCGACGGCGCGGCCCGCACGATCGCGGTACGCACGCCGCGGGCGCGGATCGTCGAAGTCGCCGATGCCGGGCATCCGCAGTTGCGCGAGGCGCTGGCGGGACTGGCGACGGGCGCGCTGCCGCCGGCGCTGGTCGACGGCGGCCGCCGCTGGTGGCTGGCCGAACTCGCCAGCGAAGCGCAGCTGCGAGGCGCCACGCCGGACTGGCCGGCGATCGAACGGCTGGCGCACGCCACCGACAGCATGGGGCTGTGCGCGTTCGCGCGCGCCGACAGCCCCGACTACGCGCTGGCGGTGCGCGCCTGGGTGGGCCAGACCGCCTGTTTCGAGGACGCGGCCTCGGGCGCGGCCAACGCCACCCTCGCCGCCTGGCTGGCCGCGCGCGACGCCCTGCCCGGCCAGGATGGCCGCTACCGCATCAGCCAGGGCCGCGAAGTCGGCTTCGACGCGATCATCGAACTGCAGGTGGACGAGTCCGGCGACGTCTGGTCCGGCGGACACGTGCAGAGCGTCATCGACGGCCGGATCGACTGGCCCGCCAGGTAGGCCGGTCGCCACACCGGCCCGGCCACTCCGGCCGGGCCGCCCGGATTCCGCTCCAGGCGAAGTCCGCAGATGCCTGGCCCGGCGTCACTCCGCTTCGTAGACCGGGGCGCCATCGACCCAGGTCGAACGCACCGCAAGCGCGTGCAGGTCGGCCGGCGCCACGGCCATCGGGTCCTGCGCCAGCACGACGAAGTCGGCCTGCAGTCCCGGCGCCAGCTGGCCGGTCAGCGCTTCGTCGTGGTTGGCCCAGGCCGCGCCCGCGGTGAAGCCGTGCAAGGCTTCCGCGATCGTCAGCCGCTGCTCCGGCATCCATCCGCCGGACGGCTGGCCGCTGCGGTCCTGGCGGGTCACGGCCGCGTGCAGGCCGAAACGCGGATCGGGCGACTCCACCGGAAAATCCGAACCCAGCGCGAGCGGCACGCCGGCCTCGGCGAAGCGCCGCCAGGCGTAGGCGCCAGCGATGCGCTCCGCACCCACGCGCGCCTCGGCCCAGGGCATGTCCGAGGTCGCATGGGTCGGCTGCATCGAGGCCACCACGCCAAGCTCGGCGAAGCGCGGGATGTCCTCGAGCGCCATGATCTGCGCATGCTCGATGCGCCAACGGTGGTCGTCTGTGGAGCGCTCGCCGAGCACGCGCGCGTAGGCGTCGAGCACGATGCGGTTGCCGCGGTCGCCGATCGCATGCGTGGCCACCTGCAGGCCACAGCCCTGGGCGCGTTCGACCAGCTGCGCGAAACGCGCCGGCTCGATCAGGACCAGGCCGCGGTTGCCGGGATCGTCGCTGTAGTCCTCGGCCATGGCCGCGCCGCGGCTGCCGAGCGCCCCGTCGATCAGGAACTTCACCCCGCGCATCTGCAGCCGCTTGCCGGGATGTGCGTAGGCGCCGTTCGCGCACAGCCAGTCCAGCGCGCGGCCATCGCCATCGGCATAGGCGCTGATCCGCAACGGCAGGCGCCCTGCGTCGGCGAAGCGGCGCAGCTGCTGGAAATCGGCCAGCGAGGTGCCCATGTCGTGCAGGCCGGTCAGCCCCTGGCGCACGGCGGCGGCCAGGGCGAGGTCCAGCGCACGGTCGGCATCGGCCTGGTCCAGGTCCGGGGACACCGCCGCGACCAGCCGCTCGGCCTCGTCGACGAACACGCCGGTCGGCCTGCCGCCGGCGGCGCGCACGATCAGGCCGCCATCGGGCTGGCCTTCCGCCAGCATCGCGCCGGCGGCGGGATCGGCCGCGATCGCGCGCAGCACCGCCGAGTTCACCCAGCCTGCGTGGCCATCGACGCGGCCCAGCCACACCGGTCGCTCGGGAAAGACGGCGTCCAGGTCGGCGGCGGTGGGAAAGACCTGTTCGGGCCAGTCGTTCTGGTCCCATCCACGACCGATCAGCCACTCGCCCGGCGGCAGGTCCCGTTCGAACGCCTGCAGGCGTTCGAGGATCTCGCGCTTGCTGCGCGTGCCGACCAGGTCGGCACGGGTCAGCGCCATGCCCAGTCCGACGATGTGCGCGTGCGCATCGATGAGCCCGGGCACGACGGTCGCATCGCCCAGGTCGACCAGGCGCGCGTCGGGGTAACTGGCCTTCAGCACAGCGCCCTCGCCCACCGCGAGGATGCGTCCCTCCTTGTCCCAGATCATCGCCTCCGCCACCGGCCGGTCCGGGTCGGAGGTGTGGATCCTGCTGGCCTGCAGCAGGGTCTGGGCGCCGGCCGCGAGGGGTACGAGCACAGCGGCACAAAGCAACGACAGCACGGTCTTGCGAAGCATGGGCGGCGCATCCGACGGGCAGTGGCCCCCGATGCTACAACGCGCGGCAGCCGATGCCCCGCGCGGGGCGCCGGGCGCCTGGCCTACTCGGGGCGCACGTCCACCCGCACGCGGATGCGGTCGCCGGGGTGGTAGCTGGTGCGGGTGGTGTACTGCCGGCCCGCGTATTCGTAGGTAACGTCGTAACGGTCGACGGTGCGGTCGTAGGCATCACGGCCGTAGGCGTCGTAACCGTCGCCGCGGTACGAGTCCGGCTCGCAGACAGTGACGTAGGCATCGCGCTGGCGCCGGTTGGCCTCGTAGATGCCACGCCCGGCCATGCCGCCGACCATCGAACCCACCGCGGTACCGATGTATTGCCCGCTGCCGTCGCCGACCTTGCTGCCGAGTACCGCGCCGGCAATGCCGCCGATCACGGTGGCGACCAGACGGCCGTTGTCGTCGCGCCGCGACTGCCCGTAAGGGTCGGCGTAGCCGTCGTCACGGCGGCCGCTATCGCCGTAATAACCATCGCGGTACGGATCGGTGCGATAGGGATCGGTGGTGACATAGCCGTCGCGACGGGTCTGGCACTCGCGCTGCCCGTGCACGGGCCGGGTGCTGCCGTCGAAGACCGGATCCACCCGCACCACGCGCGCCCAGTCGTAGCCGTCGTCGGCATAGCGGTCGCGCGCGCCGACCGGATCGGGACCGCGCAGACGGTCAGCGTCATAGCGCTCGCCAGCCGAGCGATGGCTGTAATCGCCGTAGGGCGCGGGACCGTAGCGGTCGTCGTAGGCCTGCGCGGAGGCGGCGCCGCCAGACAGCAGCAGCGCGATGGCAAGGGCGATCCCCGTGGGCTTCATGTGCAACTCCCCGCGCCGGAACGTGGGGCGCGACGACACGCTAGGCGGAGCCGGCTAACGCAGGCCTGAATCCAGCGGGTCCGCGGCGCCGCCGCGACAGGGCATTCACTGCGCCGACAGCCACGCCAGCGCCTGCGCGGCGCAGTCGGCGGCGCCGCGCCCGAGCAGCGGACCGACATGGCTGACCGCCTGCGCGCGCAGCAGCGACGCGCCCCAGTCGCTGGCCAGCGCCGCGGTCAGCGCCGGCGGCACGTCGTCGTCGACCATCGAGGCGATGCACAGCACGCGGCATCCGGGGCGTGCCACGGCGATGCCCGCGTGCGCCTCGCGCATCGACAGCCCGCTCTCGTCGCGCCAGTGGCGGAACGCGAACAGCGCGGTCGCCTCGTCGGCATCGGGCAGCGCGCGGCGGGTGCCGGTCAGGCGCGCGTCGCGCTGCCAGGGCACCACATCGGGCCAGTCGCGGCCCGGCAACTGGGCATGCCAGGGTGCGGGCGGCAGCGGATTGACCAGCACCACGGCATCGGCCGCATCGGCGCAGGCGGCGGCCAGCAGGCCGCCCAGGCTTGCGCCGACCACCGCGCGCGGGCGCGGCAGCGCGATCAGCGCGGCGCGCACCTGGGCGGCATAGTCGGCGAACCCGGTCAGCGCCAGGCCGCGGGACGAGGGCTGCAGGTCTGGCGCTTCGACCTGCAGCCGCGCGGCTTCGAACACGCCGCGCCAGACGGCCCATTCCCAGCCTCCGCCGCCACCGCCGTGGACCATCAGCACCGAACGCGACGTTTCACCCAAGCAGTTCCGCCTCCAGGGTGATCGGCACCGCGCTCAGCGCGCGCGAGACCGGGCAGTTCTGCTTGGCGTCCTCGGCCAGCTCGCGGAACTTCGCCGCATCCAGCCCGGGCACCCGCGCCTTCATCTTCAGCCGGATCGCGCTCACCGACGGGCCGCCTTCCATCGACAGGTCGACCTCGGCGCTGCCGTCCAGCGACTGCGGCGGGTGTCCGGCCTCGCTGAGCTTGGCCGACAGCGCCATGGTGAAGCAGCCGGCATGCGCGGCGGCGATCAGCTCCTCGGGGTTGGTGCCCTTTTCGTCGCCGAAGCGGCTGTTGAACCCGTAGCGGGTCCCGTCGAGCAGGCCGCTGGCAGGGGTGCTGAGGCTGCCCTTGCCGGTCTTCAGGTCGCCTTCCCAGTGTGCGCTGGCCTTGCGGGAGATGCCCATCGTTTTCGCTCCATTCCGGTGGAAAGCGGCCAGCGTACGCAGCCCGGCGTTACTTCCGCGTATGGCGGACCGGCCGTTGCTCCGGTCATGACCGCGAGACCGCATCCGGCGTGCTGCGTCGCAACGCGCCCCGCGCTGCGCGACGCGCTAAGGTGTGCTCCCGCCATGACCGCCCCTCGAGCGAATGCTCGAACGGCAGCGTTCCTCCCGCGGACAGCCATGACGGCGCAGGACGGACCACCGCAGGGTCCCGGCGTCGCGCGCCGGTGTCCGGCGACGTCCGCCCGCGCATCCGGCGCCGGCCACCGGCGCGACGTCACGACAGGGAGGACACGGCACCATGCCCCACTCGACACAGCAGATCCGCAACGTGGCCCTGGCAGGCCACCCCGGCGCCGGCAAGACCACCCTGTTCGAAGCCCTGCTGCACGCCGGCGGCGCGATCCAGACGGCAGGCACGATCGAACGCGGCAGCACGGTCTCCGACTTCGATCCGATCGAGAAGCAGCGCGGCCACTCCATCGACGCCGCCATCGCCAGCATCGGCTACGCCGCCGGCGACGGGCAGTCCATCCACCTCAACCTGGTCGACCTGCCCGGTTACCCGGATTTCCGCGGTCCGGCGCTGGCCGCGCTCGCGGTGGTGGAAACCGCGCTGGTCGTGGTCGACGCCGCGGGCGGCGTCGAGTACGGCACCCGGCGGCTGATGGAACGGGCCAGGGAGCGCGGCCTGTGCCGGGCGATCGTGGTCAACCGCATCGACGCCGACGGCGCCGACCCGGGCCGCGTGCTCGACCTGCTGCGCCAGAACTTCGGCCCCGAAGTGCTGCCGCTCAACCTCCCCGCCGATGGCGGCACGCGCGTGGTCGACTGCTTCGGCAGCAGCGAGGGCGACAGCGACCTCGGGCCCGTGACCGACTGGCACCGCCGGATCCTCGACCAGGTGGTCGAGATCAACGAAACGGTGATGGACCACTATCTCGAACTGGGCGAGGGCGGCCTCTCCGGCGACGAACTGCACGACTCGTTCGAGCAGTGCCTGCGCGAAGGCCACCTGGTGCCGGTGTGCTTCGTCTCCGCGCGCAACGGCGTCGGCGTGCAGGCGCTGCTGGACATCGCCGCCGGCCTGTTCCCGCACCCCGGCGAGGCCAATCCCCCGCCCTTCCTCAAGGGCCGCGGCGCCGACGCGCGCCCGATCGCCACCACGCCGGATCCCGACGCGCACGTGATCGCGGACGTGTTCCGCATCGTGCACGACCCCTTCGTCGGCAAGCTCGGCGTGTTCCGCGTCTACCAGGGCTGCGTGCGGAAGGACAGCCAGCTGTTCGTCGACGATGGACGCAAGCCGTTCAAGGTCGGCCACCTGTTCAGGCTGCACGGGCGCGAGCACGTCGAGATCGACCAGGCCGTGCCCGGCGACATCGCCGCCATCGCCAAGGTCGAGGACCTGCATTTCGACGCGGTGCTTCACGACAGCCACGACGAGGACCACATCCACCTCGCGCCGGTGGCATTCCCCAGGCCGATGTTCGGCCTGGCCGTCAGCGCCGGCAGCCGTGGCAAGGAGCAGAAACTGGCGACCGCCCTGCACCGGCTCGCCGAGGAGGATCCATGCTTCCAGGTCGAGCACGAGGAGGAAACCAACGAGACCGTGATCCGCGGCCTGTCCGACCTGCACCTGCGGGTGAACCTGGAGCGGCTGCGCGACCGTTTCGGCGTGGAGGTGGACACGCGCCCGCCGCGCATCGCCTACCGCGAGACCATCTCCATCGGCGCCGAGGGCCACCACCGGCACAAGAAGCAGACCGGCGGTGCCGGCCAGTTCGGCGAAGTCGCGCTGCGGGTGGAGCCGCTGCCGCGTGGCGCGGGCTTCGAGTTCGTCGACGAGGTCAAGGGCGGGGTGATCCCGGGCCAGTTCCTGCCCGCAGTGGAAAAGGGCGTACGCCAGGTGCTGCGTTCGGGCGCGATCTCCGGCCATCCGATGCAGGACCTGCGCGTGGTCGTGCACGACGGCAAGCACCATCCGGTCGACAGCAAGGAAGTCGCCTTCATCGCGGCCGGGAAGAAGGCCTTCCTCGATGCGGTGGGCAAGGCCAGGCCGCAGGTGCTCGAACCGATCGTCGACCTGGCGGTGCACGCCCCGGAAAGCGCGATGGGCGACATCAGCGGCAGCCTCGCCGGCAAGCGCGCGCGCATCAACGGCACCGACGCCACCGGCAACGGCGAGATCGCGGTCAGTGCGCAGGTGCCGCTGTCGGAGCTGGAAGGCTATGCCGCGGAACTGAAGTCGATCACCGCCGGCCGCGGCCGCTACAGCCTGGATTTCAGTCACTACGAAGCGGTGCCGCCGCAGGTGCAGCAGGCGCTGGTGGAGGCCTACGCACCGCGCCACGAGGACGACTGAGCGCACGCGATGGCGCCTTCGCTGGCCGCGCTGCTGGCCGACGCGATACTCGTCCTGCACCTGGGCGTGGTCGCGTTCGTGGTGCTGGGGACGCTGGCGATCCTGCTCGGCGCTCCGCTCGGGTGGCGTCCGGTGCGCAGCTTCGCGCTGCGCGCGACCCACCTGGGCCTGATGCTGGTGATCGCGCTGCAGGCCTGGCTGGGCCGGCTGTGTCCGCTCACCGACTGCGAGCGGGCGCTGCGAATCCGTGCCGGACAGGACACTTACGATGGATCCTTCATCCAGCACTGGCTTTCGCGACTGATCTTCTTCGAGGCGCCGTGGTGGGTGTTCGTCCTGGCCTACACCGCGTTCGCGGCGATCGTCCCGGCCTGCTGGTGGCGCTGGCCACCACTGCGCCGGCAGGCGCAAGCCGGACGCGAGGCCTGACGCGGAAGCGCCACGGACGCGTTTTTTTCGCGTTTTCCTATTGGCGGGGCGTTGCGGATGCCCTACATTGCGCCTGCCGGCACGTTCGGCCAGATCAGAACGCAGACCACAGACACAGACGAGGGATCACACACCCATGGCAAAGAAGAAGGCCCCGACCAAGAAGGCGGCTGCTCCGAAGAAGGCTGCCAAGCCTGCTGCCCCGAAGGCGATCAAGGAAGCCCTGAGCAAGTCGGGCCTGGTCGCGCACATCGCCGACGCCACCAGCGTCGCCGCGAAGGACATCCGCGCCGTGCTGGGCGCGCTCGAAGGCGCGATCCACGGCTCGCTCAACAAGAAAGGCGCCGGCAGCTTCACCCTGCCGGGCGTCGCCAAGTTCAGCGCGGTCAGCGTGCCGGCCAAGCCCAAGCGCAAGGGCATCAACCCGTTCACCAAGGAAGAGCAGTGGTTCGCCGCCAAGCCCGCCTCGGTGAAGGTGAAGGTGCGTCCGCTGAAGAAGCTCAAGGACGCCGCGGCCTGATTGCCGGCGCCTGTACTGCGACACCCGGAACGGGACGGCAATTGCCGTCCCGTTTCCTTTTGTGCGGGTAGCATGCGCGCATTCCCCACTGGACAAACGACGATGAGCCTCAACGGATTCCTCGACCACCTGCTCAAGTCGGCGGCGCCGACCACGCTCTCGGGCAACGACGGCCGCGGCGGGCTGGGCGGCATGCTCGGCTCGGATTTCGGCAAGGGCGCGATGACCGGCGGCGCGCTCGGCCTGCTGCTGGGCCGCAACAAGACCACCCGCAAGCTCGCCACCTATGGCGGCCTCGCCGCGCTGGGCGTGATGGCCTACCGCGCCTACGGCGACTACCGCGCCCAGCAGGGCGCCGCGGTGCAGCCGCAGACGGTCGACCGGCTGCCGCCACCCCAGGCCGACCTGCACGCCGAGGCGATCCTGCGCGCGCTGGTCGCCGCGGCCAAGGCCGACGGTCACATCGACGCGCGCGAGCGCGAGGTGATCGAGGGCGAGTTCGCACGCATGGCACCCGGCGCCGAGGTGCAGCGCTGGATGACGGCCGAGCTGGACAAGCCGCTGGATCCTGCCGAGGTGGCGCGCGCGGCGTCCACGCCCGAGATCGCCTCGGAGATGTACCTGGCCAGCCTGGTGGCCGCGGACGACCAGAACTTCATGGAGCGCGCCTACCTGGACGAACTCGCGCGCCAGCTCGGGCTCGACCCGGCGCTGCGCCAGCGGCTCGACCGGGAATATCGCGACGCGGCCGGCTGAGCGCAGCGGCGGGCCGCGGCGGGTAGCATTGCGGCATCGCCAACGGGACGACGCATGATGGACAAGCGGTTCTGGATCTGCGGCACGGTGGTCTCGTTCGCCGCGCTGCTGCTCACGTTCCTGGTCCACGGCGTGCTGCTGGCGTCCGACTATGCCGTGCTCGCCCACGACTACCGCGACGCGCGCGACGGCGCGCGCCAGCTGCCCTGGGTGCTGCTGGCGCATGCCCTGCTCGGCTTCGCCATGACCTGGATCTTCAGCCACGGCTTCGCGCACGACCGGCACGTGCTGCGTCAGGGCCTGCGTTTCGGCCTGGCGATGGCGCTGGTGGCGGCTGTGCCGGCCTGCCTGCTGGCCTATGCCGCGCAACCGCTGCCGGCGGGCCTGGTCGCGCGGCAGGCCGCGTTCGGAACCGCCAGCATGCTGCTGCTGGGCCTGCTGCTGGCGTGGCTGCAGCCGCGCCGCAGCGCGCTGCGCGAGCCGCGCTGACGCGGCGCATGCATGCGCCGCTGGCAGACTGCCGGGACCGTCGCAGCCGACCCTTCCGATGCTCCGTCCTTCGCACTCCATCGCCGCCGCCGCCCGCGGCCTGTGTCTCGCTTCGCTGATCGTCCTGGCCGGCTGCGGCGACGAGCCCGAGCGCGTGGAAGACGGCCAGGCCGTTGCCGAGGCGCCCCTGCCGGGGCCGCAGCAGGCCGGCGGCGCGATCACCGACATGCCTGCCGCCCCGGGTCCGGGGGAGGTGCCGCTGGCCGGATCCGCACCGCTGCAGGCGCCCGCAGATTTGCCCGGCGCCGCGTCGGAGCTGCCGCCGCTGGAACAGAATCCCGAGGCCGGCCTGGTCGCGCCGATCCCGGTCGAGCCCCTGGTCACCGCGCCTGTCGCGACGCCACCGCCCGAGGACCCGCGCGACGTGCTGCGCGGCTACTACGCGGCGATCAACGCACGCGACTTCGCCACCGCGCATGCCGCCTGGTCCGGGGGCAGCGGCGCCGCGGAGTCGCCGGCGCAGCTTGCGGCCAGCTTCGCCGATGCCGCATCGATCGAACTCACCGTCGGCGAACCGCGCCCGGCCGAAGGCGCCGCCGGCTCGGTGTACGTGGAGGTGCCGGTGACCGTCACCCGCACCGGCGTCGACGGCAGCGTCCAGCACCAGGCCGGGCGCTATACGCTGCGCCGTTCGCAGGTGGACGGCGCGACCGTCCCGCAACGCGCCTGGCGCATCGCCGCGGTGGACCTGCGCGACGCGGCGCGCTGAGCAGGCGCTGACGGCGCGGCCCGACGTCCGCGCCGCGCTCCTGTCGCGCTGCCTAAAGCTCGAACCGGTAGCTCAGCTTCACCATCAGCTGCTCGTCGTCGCGCAGGTCGAAGCTGTCGACCAGCGCCTCGTCCACGCCGTCGGCGATCGCACTGCGATCGAAGCCGCCGCGGCCATAGACCACGTACAGGTGCGACAGCGGCGCCAGTTCGTAGCGGTAGCGGATCTGGAAGGCGAGGTTGCGCACGCTGAAGTCCTCGACCGGATCGGCCGACGCGATCGCACGCCCCGCCGGATCGAAGCGCCAGGCCTGGCGCAGGCGTGCGTCGATGCCGATCGCCTGCAGCTTCACCCGCAGCTCCTGGCGTGCGTTGATGTTCCAGTCCAGGCCCGCCAGCAGCTTGGCTTCCTTGCCCGCGAACGCGCCCACCAGGTTGCCGCTGTCCACGCCCTGCCAGATCAGCCAGTCCGGCCGCCGGGTCAGCGCGACGCCGGCGTTGAGGCTCAGGCCGTCGGTGACGAAATAGGTCGCGCCGTACCAGAGCGCGCTGCCCAGGCGGCGGTTGCCGGCCAGCCCGCCGCCGAACACCTCCACTTCCAGGTCGTGCGCCCAGCGCCCTTTGCGCGGCCGCTCGAACTCGTAGTAGGCGTTGAAGTTGGCCGGCAGCCGCACGTTGCCGTGCCCGCGCAGCAGCGTGTCGCTGACGCCGGCGCCGTTGACGTTGACCTGGGCGTAGGCGTTGCTGCCGTCGCGCAGCTGCGCCTCGCGGCTGATGCGCAGCTGGTCGTTGAGGCGGTCGCCGTGGTTGTTGTAGTTGCCGCTGATGCGGCCGCGCCAGTCGATCGACGCCGCGCGCGAATCGTCCGGCAGGTCGGTGAATCGGCGCGAGACCTGCCAGTGCAGGTAGTTGACGCTGTTGCGGGCGAGGTAGCCGGCGTCGTTGATCTCGAGTTCGTCGCCGAAGTGCATCGCGATCCATTGCTGGCGCCAGCCGCGGTCCATCTCGTAGTCGGCCCACAGGGTCGCGCCCAGGTCGCTGCTGCGCGTGCCGGCCTGGTCGATACGGCTGCCGAACAGGCGGCTGCGCAGGTTCCAGCGCGGCGTCGGTCGCCAGTTGTGGTCCACCCCCAGCACGGTGGCCTCCCGGTCGAGGAACGGCCGGTCGACGCGGGTCAGCATCACGCCCAGGTTCTGGTCCTGGAAATCCTGCACCAGGCGCAGCGCATGGAAGCTGCGTCCGGCCTCGCCCGACTCGTCGGCCGAGAACAGCCCGTACTTCATGCCGCCCAGGCCGCCGTTGAGCTTGAGCGCGGCGGCGATGTCGCTGGCGCCGCTGCCGTCGTCGGCCGGTCCGCCGATGCGGCGGGTGTACAGCAGCTGGCTGAAGTCCGATGGCGTGGTGTATTCGTAGATGCCCTGGTTCTCGGTGAAGAACGGGCGCTTGTCGCTGACGAAGGTCTCGGTGGCGCTGAAGTTCACCACCAGGTCGTCGCTTTCCACCTGGCCGAAGTCGGGATTGACCGTGGCCGATAGCTGGAAACGCCCGCTGGGCTTCCAGAACAGGTCGACGCCGGCGTTGCCCTCGCCGCTGCCGCCCACGTTGTCGTACAGCCCCGAGACGTAGGGCGTGACCGCGAGCAGCGACTGGTTGTGGCCGGGCACGGTGAGCGGGGCGAAATCGGACAGGAAGCGCGGCCGCTCGAAACTCGCCACCGGCCAGGCCGTGCGCTCGCCGGTGGACCCGATCACGCGCGCCAGGTACAGCCCGAGCGTGCGCTCGCCGTCGCGGATCTCCTGCATCGGCGCGGTGTGCCAGGGCACGAGGATCTCGACGCTCCAGCCGGCCTCGTCCTCGCCGACGGCGTGCCGCCACAGTCCGTCCCAGTCCGAACTGAACTGGTTCTCGTTGGTGATGATCTCGTCGGCCACCCCGCCGGTGGAGCTGACCGTGAAGGCGTAGCCGGTACGGCCGCCGCCATCGAAATCGACGAAGACGTTGACCCGGTCGACCTGTTCCTCGAAATCGCGGCGCACCTTCTGCCGCGTCCTCGGCACCTGCGGCGGCTGCGCATTGCGGAAGGCGACGGCCAGCCCGTCGGGCGTGGCCAGCACCCAGGCCTCGGTGGACAGCGAGCCGGGCTCGCCGGTCAGCGGCTGGACCTTGCGGAAATCGGCGATGTGGCGGGCGCCGGCCCATTCCCCGGCATCGATGCGGCCGTCGATCTCGACCGCGATGGCCGGCGCGCACAGCGCGGCCAGCACGAAGGACAACCCGATCGAACCGCCACGATGCGCCACGCTGCCTCCCTCGGCATTGTCCACGCCGCGCAGGCTAGGGAGGGCCGCCGGCGCCGGCACGTCCCATCGGTCATGGCAACCTTGCGGCACCGGCGGGCATCGCCCGCCCGCGGCTCAGCGCTTGCGCTTGGGCTGCAGCATCGTCCCGGTGCAGTTCCTGTTGCCGCACTTGCAGGCCCACAGCTTCTTGGCCTTGGCGGTATGCGGCTCGTCCAGGACGATGCCGTAGTTGTAGGTCAGCTCCTCGCCGGGCTTGATGTCGCGCAGCGCATTGATGAAGACCTTGTCCTTGTCCTTGCGGCCCTTGGCATCCTCCTCGACCTCGGACTCGCAGTTGGGCTTGCAGCTGTGGTTCATCCAGCGCGCGATGTTGCCTTTGATGTTGGCGTCGATGACGTATTCGTCATTGAGCGTGAACAGGAAGGTGTGCCCGTTCTCGTCCTCGTCGCCGTAGTCCTCGTCCACCTCGGCGTGGGTGCGCAGCGTGCCCTTGTAGCGGATCACCCGCTCGCCCTTCCTGATCAGCTCGGTGGCGAATATGCCGTTGCCGTGGATCGGCGACAGGCGGGCTTCGATCTTCTTCTTCTTCTGCTTGGGCATCGCGGGCATGGCTGGCGGCGGGAGCGGCATTGTGGCATGGCCCGCCGCCCGACAGCCCGCGCAGCTGCGGCTGAAGCTTCGCCTGCGCCGGATTTGAGCCGCGCCGGCGTAAAGAGTACAATTTTGGTCCCCATTGCGAGATGCCGCGCCGATGCTCCGCGTCACCAGGCTCACCGACTACGCCACCGTGGTGCTGACCGTGCTCGCCGCGCGGCCCGATGCGGTGCTCAGCGCGAGCGAACTGGCCGAACGCGCCGGCCTCGAAGTGCCGACCGTAAGCAAGCTGCTCAAGCCGCTGGCGCAGGCCGGGCTGGTGGAAGGCTTCCGCGGTGCGCACGGCGGCTATCGCCTGGCGCGGCCGGCCGACGCGATCAGCCTGGTGGAGATCGTCGAGGCGATGGAAGGCCCGCTGGCGATGACCGAATGCAGCCTGGACCACGGCGAATGCGGCATCTCCGGGCAATGCGGGGTCCGCGGCAACTGGCGCCGCATCAACGACGTGGTCGCGGCGGCGCTGCGCAGCGTGAGCCTGGCGCAGATGCTCGGCGACGTCGCGCCCCCCCAACCCGACACCGGCCGGCGCATCCAGGCGCGCCTGGCCAACGCGTGAACACCACAGGCAGCCCTATGGCCACCCAACTCGCAGAACCCGTCATCGCCAACAAGGAAATCCACGAGCAGCTCGGGCGCCGCTACGACGCCGGCTTCGTCACCGACATCGAATCCGATTCGCTGCCGCCGGGCCTGGACGAGGACGTGGTCCGCGCCCTGTCGGCGAAGAAGGGCGAACCGGAGTGGATGACGCAGTGGCGCCTGGCCGCCTACCGGCACTGGCTGACCATGCCGGTGCCGCACTGGGCCAAGCTGCGCATCGCGCCGATCGACTTCCAGGCGATCAGCTACTACTCCGCGCCCAAGGGACCGAAGTACAAGTCCTTCGACGAGGTGCCCAAGGAGCTGCTGGATACCTACGACAAGCTGGGCGTGCCGCTGCACGAGCGGGCCAAGCTCGCCGGCGTGGCGGTGGACGCGGTGTTCGACTCGGTGTCGGTCGGCACCACCTTCCGCAAGGAACTGGCCGAAAAAGGCATCATCTTCTGCTCGATGTCCGAGGCCATCCAGGACCATCCCGACCTTGTGCGCAAGTACCTGGGCACGGTGGTGCCGGTGGGCGACAACTATTTCGCGGCGCTGAACTCGGCGGTGTTCTCGGACGGCTCGTTCGTGTTCATCCCCAGGGGCGTGCGCTGCCCGATGGAGCTGTCCACCTATTTCCGCATCAATGCCGGCCACACCGGCCAGTTCGAGCGCACCCTGATCATCGCGGAGGAAGGCGCGCACGTGTCCTACCTCGAAGGCTGCACCGCGCCCATGCGCGACGAGAACCAGCTGCACGCGGCGGTGGTCGAGCTGGTCACGCTGGACGATGCCGAGATCAAGTACTCGACGGTGCAGAACTGGTACCCGGGCGACGAGAACGGCGTCGGCGGCATCTACAACTTCGTGACCAAGCGCGCCGAGTGCCGTGGCGCGCGCAGCAAGGTGGTCTGGGCCCAGGTCGAGACCGGTTCGGCGATCACCTGGAAGTACCCGTCCTGCGTGCTGCTGGGCGACGACTCGTCGGGCGAGTTCCACTCGGTCGCGCTCACCCACCACTGCCAGCAGGCCGACACCGGCACCAAGATGATCCACGTCGGCAAGCGCACCAAGAGCAAGATCGTCAGCAAGGGCATCAGCGCCGGCCGCGGCCAGAACACCTACCGCGGCCTGGTCAAGGTCGCCGCCGGTGCCGAGGGCGCGCGCAACTACACCCAGTGCGACAGCCTGCTGATCGGCAAGAAGTGCGGCGCGCACACCTTCCCCTACATCGAGGTGAAGAACCCGACCGCGACCGTCGAGCACGAGGCCACCACCTCCAAGATCAGCGACGACCAGATGTTCTACTGCCGCGCCCGCGGCATCTCCCAGGAGGACGCGGTGAGCCTGATCGTAGATGGCTTCTGCAAGCAGGTCTTCCGCGAGCTGCCGATGGAGTTCGCGGTGGAGGCCAAGAAGCTGCTGGACGTGTCGCTGGAAGGTTCCGTCGGCTGACGCCGCCCGAACCTTCCCGGGATTCGGGATTGGGGATTCGCGACAGCGACCTCGCCTATTCCCGAGTCCGATCCCGCCTTTCCGAATCCCCAATCCCGAATCCCCAATCCCATGCTCAAGATCGAAAACCTGCACGCCCGCATCGGCGACCGCGACATCCTCAAGGGCCTTTCGCTCGACGTTAAGCCCGGCCAGGTGCACGCCATCATGGGCCCCAACGGCGCGGGCAAGTCCACGCTGGGCAACATCCTGGCTGGCCGCGAGGGCTATGAGATCACCGAAGGCAGCGTCGAGTTCGACGGCAAGCCGCTGCTGGAACTCGAGCCCGAGGAACGCGCCGCGGCCGGCGTGTTCCTTGCCTTCCAGTACCCGGTGGAAATCCCCGGCGTGAACAACACCTACTTCCTGCGCAGCGCGCTCAACGCGCAACGCAAGGCGCGCGGCGAGGAGGAGCTCGATTCGATGCAGTTCCTCAAGCTGGTGCGCGAGAAGCTGTCGGTGCTGCACCTGGACGACAAGCTGCTGCACCGCGGCGTCAACGAGGGTTTCTCCGGCGGCGAGAAGAAGCGCAACGAGATCTTCCAGCTGGCGGTGCTGGAGCCGCGGCTGGCGATCCTCGACGAAACCGACTCGGGCCTGGACATCGACGCGCTCAAGCACGTCGCCGACGGCGTCAATGCGCTGCGCTCGCCCGATCGCTCGTTCGTGGTGATCACGCACTACCAGCGGCTGCTCGACTATATCCGGCCCGACGTGGTGCACGTGCTGGCCGACGGCCGCATCGTCGAGAGCGGCGGACCGGAACTGGCGCTCGAACTGGAGCAGCACGGCTACGCGTGGATCGCCGACCGGGTCGCGCCGGGAGCCGCCGCGTGAGCAGCCCGCTCCTCGATTCGCTCGCCAGCGGCTTCGGTGGCGACGCCACGCAGCGCGAACGGCTGGAGGCCGTGCTGCGCGACGGCCTGCCCGGGCCGCGCACCGAAAGCTGGAAGTACACCCCGCTGCGCGCACTGGAGCGGCGAGAGTTCGCGCCCGCGCAGCTGCAACAGGCGGCCATCGATCCGGCCCTGCTCGACGCCATCCCGGCGCCGCGCCTGGTCTTCGTCAACGGGCGCCATGACGCCGCGCTCTCGCGCCTCGACGCGCTGCCGGCCGGCGTGGAGCTGGCCGCCACGGCCAGCGAAACCGCCTACGGCGAGGAGGCGCCGGCCGACGCGGTGTTCGCACGGCTCAATGCCGCGCTGGCGCAGGGCGGCGTGCGCCTGCGGGTACCCGCGGGTGTCGAGGTCGACGTGCCCGTGCACCTGGTCTTCGTCGGCGCCCCGGCCGAGGCCGATCTCGCCTGGCACCTGCGCCACCGCGTCGAACTCGGCGAGGACGCCAGCCTGCGCCTGATGGAGCACCACCTCGACGGCGCGGCCCACCGCCACCTCGACAACCAGGTGCTGGCGATCGAGGTCGGCGCCCGCGCGACACTGCTGCATGCGCGCGTGCAGCATGCCGACGCAGGCGCGACGCTGTTCCTGCGTACCGACGCGCGGCTGGGCGAGGACGCCCGCTACCACCGCGTCGACCTGGAGCTGGGCGGTGCGCTGTCGCGGCACGAGCTCAACGTGCGGCTGGAAGGCGACCGCGCGGAACTGGCCGCCAACGGCGTGCTGCTGGCGGACGGGCGCCGCCATGTCGATACCCGCCTGGGCATCGAGCACCTGGCGCGCGACACCCGCTGCGAGCTGCTCTGGCGCGGCATCGGCGGCGGGCGCGGGCGCGCGGTGTTCCATGGCGGCATCACCATCCACGAGGGCGCCGATGGCACCGACGCGCGGCTGTCGAACAAGAACCTGCTGCTGTCGGCCCATGCCGAGATCGATACCCAGCCGGTGCTGGTGATCCACGCCGACGAGGTGCAGGCCGCGCACGGCGCGACGGTCGGGCAGATCGACGCGAACGCGCTGTTCTACCTGCGCTCGCGCGGCCTGCCGCTGGACGAGGCGCGGCAGCTGCTGACCATCGCCTTCTGCCGCGAACCGCTGGCCATGATCGGCGACGCGGCGGTGCGCGAGGCGCTGGTGGCGCACATCGACCTGGCGCTGGACGCACTGGGAGCCTGAGGCCATGAGCACTGTCCGCCCGCAGCCGGCCACCCCCGGCACAGCCGAAGAACGCGCCGCGACCGCGCCCGACTGGGCGCGCATCCGCGCCGGGTTCCCGCTGCTGCAGCGGCAGGTGCACGGCAAGCCGCTGCTCTACCTGGACAGCGCGAACACCGGGCAGAAGCCGGCGGCGGTGATCGAGGCGATGGACGATTTCTATCGTCGTCACAACGCCAACGTCAGCCGCGCCGTGCACGCGCTGGGCACCGAGGCCACCGAGGCCTACGAGGCCTCGCGCACCGCACTGGCGCGCTTCGTCAACGCGCGCAGCGACGAGCTGGTGCTCTGCAGCGGCACCACGTTCGCGATCAACCTGGTGGCCTACTCCTGGGCGCTGCCGCGGCTGCGCGCGGGCGACGTGATCCTGGTCTCGCGCATGGAGCACCACGCCAACATCGTGCCCTGGCAGCTGGTGGCGGAGCGCACCGGGGCGACGGTGCGCGTGGCCGAGATCCTGCCCGACGGCAGCCTCGACCTCGACGCGCTGCGCCAGGCGATGACGCCCGAGGTCAAGCTGCTGGCCGTGGCCCACGTGTCCAACGTGCTGGGCACGGTCAATCCGGTGCGCGAGATCTGCCGCGAGGCGCGGCGACGCGGCATCGTCACCGTGGTCGACGGCTCGCAGGCGGTGCCGCACCGCAAGGTGGACGTGGCCGCGATCGGCTGCGACTTCTACGCCTTCACCGGCCACAAGATGTGCGGCCCGACCGGCACCGGCGTGCTCTGGGGCCGGCGCGAGCACCTGCAGGCGATGCCGCCCTTCCTCGGCGGCGGCGAGATGATCCGCGAGGTCAGCTTCGACGGGACCGTGTTCAACGATGCGCCGCACCGCTTCGAGGCGGGCACGCCCAACATTTCCGGCTTCGTCGGCCTGCGCGCCGCGGTGGACTACCTGCAGGGCATCGGCATGGACGCGATCGAGGCACGGGAAGCCGAGCTGCTGTCGCACCTGACCGAGGCGCTGGACGCGGCCGGCGGCGTGCGCATCCTCGGCCGCGCGCCGGAGAAGGCGGCGGTGGTGTCGTTCCTGGTCGAGGGCGCGCATGCGCACGACCTGGCCACCCTGCTCGACCTGGAAGGCGTGGCCGTGCGTTCGGGCCAGCATTGCGCGCATCCGCTGCTGCAGTTCTATGGCGTCGCCGCCACCTGCCGCGCCTCGCTGGCGTTCTACAACACGCACGAGGAGATCGACGCCTTCGTCGCCGCGCTGCAGAAGGTGCGCAGGCTGCTGGGCTGATCGCGACGCGCGCGACCGGACCGCGCGCCGCCACCCACGTCGCCCGCCGGCGGCTGCGGTCCGCCGCACGCAACTCCTACAATGTGCCCATGCACGCACCCGACTTCCGCGCCGCCACCGAGGACGACATTCCGGCCCTGGTCGCCCTGGTCACGTCCGCCTATCGCGGCGATGCCAGCCGCGCCGGCTGGACCACCGAGGCCGACCTGCTCCAGGGCCAGCGCATCGACCCGGAGGTGCTGCGTGCCGACCTGGCGCGTCCGCGCAGCCGGGTACTGGTCGCCGGCGACGGGGCCGGCCTGGCCGCGTGCGCGCACGTGGCCGACGAGGACGGCGCGGGCTATTTCGGCATGTTCGCCGTCCGGCCCGGCCTGCAGCGCGGCGGCCTGGGCGGCCGCCTGCTGGCCGAATGCGAGCGCGTGGCCCGCGAGGAGTGGGCGCTGCCGGCGATGCGGATGACCGTGATCGACGTGCGCGACGAACTGATCGCCTGGTACCAGCGCCGCGGCTACCGGCGCACCGGCGTGCTCAAGCCCTTTCCCTACGGCGACGAGCGCTTCGGCGTCCCGCTGCGCGACGACCTGCGCTTCGAGGTGCTCGAGAAGCGTTTCGATGGAGCAGCCGCATGAGCGAGACCTGGACCTTCATCTGCGCGACCTCGGACCTGCTCCCGGGCGAGATGAAGACCGGCTTCGACGAGGTCACCGGCGCCGGCATCGTGGTGTTCAACCTCGACGGCACCCTGTACGCGCTCGAGGACAAGTGCACGCACGAGGACTTCGAACTGTCGGCCGGCAGTTTCGAGGCCGGCGAGTCGAGCGTGGAGTGCGTGCTGCATGGCGCCCGCTTCGACATCCGCGACGGCCGCGCCCTGTGCGCGCCGGCCTATGAGCCGGTGGCGAAGTTCCCGGTCAGGACCCAGGACGGCGGGGTCTGGGTGCGCGACGACCGCGAGTAAGCCGGTTCCGGGCCTGACGGCCTGCCTCCTGCCACTTCCGCGTCCCTCCAGCTTGTCCGGCTTGTCCGGCTTGTCCGGCTTGTCCGGTGGACAGGATGCTCCGGCCCGCTGCGCAGAACGATGTTGCGATTGCGTTTGATAAAGATTCTCGTTTAACATTTTCACATCGGGCGCGTCTCTGCCGCCCACGGGAAATGAACGTGATCCGCATGCCGCGTGACCTCGGCCCTCGGCCGGGCAGCCCCTGCCTGCCGCCAGCGCACGCGCCGCCCGCCGGCTAGCGCGGGCCTCCCGCCCCTCTTCCTTTCCGCCCAGCCGGCCGCCAGCCCATGCGCGCGCCCCGCCGCCGGGCCGACCCCACGTCACCGACACAGAACCCGCCTACATGCCCACCTCCCTGCGAACCCTGTTGCGCCGCTCGCCCCTCACCTGCGCCCTCGCCGTCGGCCTGGCCGCCCCGGCCATCGCGGCGCCCGCGCCGGCGCCGGCCCCGGACCCGGTCGATTTCGATGCCGTAGTCGTCACCGCCGCCGGCTTCGAGCAGAAGATCACCGACGCGCCGGCCAGCATCAGCGTGATCACGCGCGAGGAGCTGACCACGCGCCCCTACATCACCCTGATCGACGCGGTGCGCGACCTGGAGGGCGTCGACGTCGGCGAGACCTCGGACAAGACCGGGCAGAAGACGATCAGCCTGCGCGGCATGGGCCCGGACTACACGCTGATCCTGATCGACGGCAAGCGCCAGAACAATCACGGCGACATCTATCCGAACAACTTCGGCGGCAACCAGTTCAACCACATCCCGCCGCTGGACATGATCGAGCGCATCGAGGTGATCCGAGGCCCGGCCTCGACCCTGTACGGCGCCGACGCCATGGGCGGGGTGATCAACATCATCACCCGCAAGGTCGGCGACGCCTGGCACGGATCGGCGACGGTGTCGCGCAACTTCCAGGAGAACGACGACTTCGGCACCGACACCACCCTGGATTTCGCCGTCAGCGGTCCGCTGGTGCAGGACCGGCTCGGCCTGGGCGTGCGCGGCTCGCGATACGAACGCGACGCCTCGACCCCGGACTACGAGGTCATCACCGCGCCCGACGGCACGCAGTTCGAGCGGTCCCTGGGCTTCGGCGGCGGCGGCAAGACGGTCGACAACGTCAACCGTACGGCCGGCCTCACCCTCAGCTGGACGCCGACCGAATTCCAGAGCGTGGTCCTGGACTACGACACCTCCGAACAGGAATACGACAACACCCCGTACATCAACAATCTCGGCACCGAAACCTATCCGCTGGGCACCGTCGACGGGATCGAGGGGCTGTGGCGTCCGGCTCCGCGCGTGGGCTACGCCGCCGACCAGAAGTTCACCCGCGACCAGTGGTCGGCCACGCACCAGGGCCAGTGGGACTGGGGCAACAGCTTCGTCTCGCTGGCCCACATCGAGACCGCCAACCTCGGCCGCACCCTGCCCTTCACCGTGGCCGAGCGCCTGCGCCACCTGGACATGTACTGCGGCAACGCGGACGTCTGCGACACCGGCCCGTACGCCGGCCTGGACCGCGACGAGCGCCGCCAGCTGGTCGCCGACACCTTCCTGCCGCGGCCCCGGCGCACCATGGAAAGCAGCCAGTACACGCTGGATGCCAAGTTCGATTTCGCGCTCGGCGAGCAGCACCACGTCATCGTCGGCGGGCAGGCCATCGATGGCGAACTCGAGGACGGCGTGTTCGGCCTGGAGGACGGCGGCGAAGGCAACGGCACGGTGCAGGAACACCGGATGTGGTCGCTGTTCGCGGAGAACAACTGGAGTCCGAACGACGCGCTGACCGTCACCCTGGGCCTGCGCCACGACGACCACAACGTGTTCGGCAGCCACCTGAGCCCGCGCGCCTATGCGGTCTGGGACATCGGCCCGGCCTGGACGCTGAAGGGCGGGGTGAGCACCGGCTACAAGACGCCCAAGACCACCGACCTGTACGACGGCATCACCGGCTTCGGCGGCCAGGGCACCTCGCCCTTCGTCGGCAACCCCGACCTGCAGCCCGAGACCAGCGTCAACAGCGAGGTCGCGCTGTACTGGACCTCGCCGGACAGCCGGCACAATTTCAACGTCACCGTGTTCCGCAACGATTTCGAGGACAAGATCGCCCGCGGCGAGACCAGCCTGAGCTGCGAGCAGACCGGCGGCGTGCGGCCCTGCGCCAACCTCGGCGACTACGGGCTGCTGGGTTACACGACCTACGCGCAGAAAATCAACATCGACGAGGTCCGCATCCAGGGCGCCGAGCTCGCCGGACGCTGGGGCATCACCGAGGCCTGGTCGCTGCGCGCGAACTACACCTACACCGACAGCGAGCAGCTCAGCGGCGCGCAGCGGGGCCTGCCGCTGACCGACGCCGCCAGGCACATGGCCAACGCCACCCTCGGCTGGCAGGCGAGCGAGCGCTTCAGCCTGCAGCTGGTCGCCGAGGCGCGCTCCAAGCGCTACCGCGACGTGATCGAAGGCGTGCGCCGGGACTACCAGGACTACACCGTGCTGCACCTGGGCGCGCAGTACCGGTTCAACGACAGCGTCAGCCTCAACGCGCGGATCAACAACCTGCTGGACGAGGACTTCACCACCTTCCAGACGCTGTGGACGCAGGACGCGAACACTGGCGAGTGGGCCCCGACCTACCTGGACGACTACAACAACAAGGACAAGTCGCGGAACCTCTGGCTGGGCGTGAACGTGCAGTTCTGAGCGGGCACTGGGTCGCGCCCGGGCCTCCGGGCGCGGCCGGACCGCCCCCAGGAATGAGAACGCTTCTCGTCCACACCGTATACTTGCCGCCCTTCCCGTGACCCGCCCCATGCCCCACGAGGCCACTTCCAACGCGCTCACCGGCCAGCAGCGCCGCGGCTTCTGGCTGCGCACGCTGCACCAGTGGCACTGGATCAGCTCGGCGCTGTGCCTGATGGGCATGCTGCTGTTCGCGGTGACCGGGATCACCCTCAACCACGCGTCCAGGATCGAGGGCGAGCCGCGCGTCGACAACCGCCAGCTGGCGCTGCCGCCGCCGCTGCAGGCGGCGCTGGAAGGCGACGACGAGCAGACCGCGCCGCTGCCGCCCATGGTGGCGACGTGGCTGTCCGATGCGCTCGACGCACCCATCGGCAGCCGTGAGGCCGAGTGGTCGGCCGACGAGATCTACCTGTCGATGCCGGGACCGGGCCGCGACGCCTGGCTGAGCATCGACCGCGCCAGCGGCGAGCTGGAGTACGAGCGCACCGAACGCGGCTGGATCTCCTGGCTCAACGACCTGCACAAGGGGCGCAACACCGGGCCGGCCTGGGGCTGGTTCATCGACATCTTCGCGCTGGCCTGCGTGGTGTTCACCGTCACCGGCCTGCTGCTGCTGCAGATGCATGCGCGCCAGCGCCGCATGACCTGGCCGTACGTCGGCCTGGGCCTGCTGGTGCCGGCGCTGCTGGCGCTGCTGTTCATCCACTGATTCCGCTTCCAGGAGGCCGCTCCATGCGCATCCAGCTCAGCATCGCCATCGGCAGTCTGCTCGCCCTCCCGGCGCAGGCGACCGACGTCACCGTCTCGGTGCAGATCCCGCAGATGAAGGTCGCCGAATACCACCGGCCCTACGTGGCGGTGTTCGTCGAAGGGGCCGGCGGCAGGCACGCGGCCAACCTCGCGGTCTGGTACATGAGCAAGGACACCAGCGAAGGCCACGGCACCAAGTGGCTGCCCGACCTGCGCCAGTGGTGGCGCAAGTCCGGGCGCACGCTCGAGGTGCCGGTCGACGGCGTCACCGGCCCGACGCGGCCGGCCGGCACGCACGAGCTGGGCTTCGACGATGCGCATCCGGAGCTGTCGAAGCTTGCACCCGGCGAATACACCCTGGTGGTCGAGGCCGTGCGCGAGGTCGGCGGCCGCGAGCTGCTCAAGATCCCCTTCACCTGGCCGGTCAAGTCCGCGCAGTCCGGCCGCGCGCAGGGCAGCAGCGAACTCGGTGCCGTCTCGCTCAGGCTCACGCCGTGAGCGCCGCGCGCACATTCCCTTCGTTCAAGGAGCCTTCCATGAAGCGTACGTCCCTGCTCGTCCTGGCGGTCGCCGCACTGCTGCCGCTGTCGGCCGCCGCGCACAAGCAATGGATCATTCCCTCGCAGGCCGTGGTCAACGGCGGCGACGTGTGGGTGACCTTCGATGGCGCGATCTCCAACCAGCTGTTCTTCCCCGACCACGTGCCGATGCGGCTGGACAACGTGACCGCCACCGCGCCCGACGGCAGCACGGTCGAGCTCAGCAACGCCAGCACCGGCAAGTACCGCAGCACCTTCGACCTGCAGCTCGCGCAGACCGGCACCTATCGCATCGCCAACGCCAGCGCCGGTCTGTCGGTACGCTGGGACACGCCCGCCAGCCTGGCCGCGAAGGCCCGCGCCGAGGCCGAAGGCAAGCCGGTCGGCGGCCCGGGCGCGGCCCCCGACACGCGCGGCGGCTTCCTGCGCAGCGCGACCGCCGAAGACCTGGCGACCAAGGTGCCGAAGGACGCGCGGAACGTGGAGGTCACCCAGACCGTGGGCCGGGTGGAAACCTTCGTCACCAACGGCGCGCCCAACGACACCGCGCTCGCGGCCACCGGCCAGGGCATCGAACTGGCGCCGGTGACCCATCCCAACGACCTGTTCGCGGGCGAGGAAGCCACGTTCCGCGTGCTGGTCGACGGCAAGCCCGCGGCCGGCCTGGCGTTCGAGATCGTGCGCGGCGGCACCCGTTACCGCAACGCGCAGGAAGAGATCACCGCCACCACGGATGCCGAAGGCCTGCTCCGCGTCACCTGGCCGGAACCGGGCATGTACTGGCTCGAAGCCGGAGTGCAGGACGATCGCCCGTCGGTCCCGCAGGCGAGCCGACGCCGCCTGTCGTACGTGGCCACGCTGGAAGTGCTGCCGCAGTAATGCGCGACGCTGCCCTGTCCGGGCCGATGCCGGGACCGGCATGACCGGCGACGCGACTTCCGCCGCCGATCCCGCCGCCGTGCACACGCTGTATGGCGCCACCATGGGCACGCGCTGGCGCGTGGACCTGTGTGCGCCGCGCAGCCAGCCGCTGGATGCGCTGCACGGACAGGTGCAGACGCGGCTGGACGCGATCGTGGCGCAGATGAGCACCTGGGAGCCGGACTCGGACCTGGCCCGGTTCAACCGCGCGCCCGCCGGCAGCTGGCATGCGCTGCCCGACGACTTCTTCCGGGTGATGGCGTGCGCGCTGCAGGTGGCGCAGGCCAGCGACGGTGCCTTCGATCCGGCGATCGGCGGCCTGGTCGCGGCCTGGGGATTCGGCGCGCAGGCGGGTCCGCGCCGGGTTCCGGACCCGGCGGTGCTGGCGCAGGCGCGTGACGCCGCCGGCTGGCGCAGGCTGGAGCTGCGCCCGGACACGCGCGAACTGCTGCAGCCCGGCGGCCTGTCGCTGGACCTGTCGGCGATCGCGAAGGGTTACGGCGTCGATGAGGTGGTCGCGCTGCTGCAGGCGCGCGGTATCGCCGCGGCGCTGGTCGACGTCGGCGGCGAGCTGCGCGGCCATGGCCGCAAGCCCGACGGCACGCCCTGGCGCGTGCTGGTCGACAGCGACGGCCCCGAACAGGGAGCGCCCTGCGTGGTGGTACTCGAGGATGCGGCGATCGCGACCTCGGGTCCGCGCTGGCAGCGGTTCGAGGCCGGCGGCCGCGAACTGTCGCACACCCTCGATCCGCGCAGCGGCGCGCCGGTGGTCGACGCGCCGGCGGCGGTGAGCGTGCTCGCCGCCAGCGCGATGCAGGCCGACGCCTGGTCGACCGCCCTGACGGTGCTCGGCCTGGAGGGCGGCCACGCCTTCGCCAGCGCGCATGGACTGGCCGCGCGGCTGCTGCCGTCGGATGCCGCTGCGCCGCCGCGCCTGACTCCCGCATTTGAAGCCTGCCTGCTGCAATGAACGCCGCTGCCGCCAACCCGCCGCCGCGCTGGCGGGCGCTGCTGGGCAACGTCGCGGCGCTGGCCCTGCTCCTGGTCGCGGCGCTGGCGCTGTTGCCGCTGCACGACGCCGACTGGTGGCCAGCGTCGCCGCGGCCGCGGCAGTGGTGGCTGGCCGCAGGCTGGGTCGCGGCCTATCTCGGCGCGAGCGCATGGCTGTTGCGTCGCGCACGGCCGATGGCCGTCGAGACCCTCGACCACGACGCGGCGCTGCCCTGGCTGGTCGTGCACGCCAGCCAGACCGGATTCGCCGCCGCGCTGGCCGCGCAGACGGCCGCGTCGCTGCGCGCGACCGGCCTGCAGGTCGCGCTGCTGCCGCTCGCGTCGGTCGAGGCCGCGGTGCTGGCACGCACCGGCCGCGCTCTGTTCGTCGTCAGCACCACCGGCGAAGGCGATCCGCCCGATCCCGCCCTGCCCTTCGTGCGCGCGGCAATGGCGCGGCCCGCGGCACTCGGCACGCTGCAGTACGCGGTGCTGGCGCTGGGCGACCGCGGCTACGCGCACTTCTGCGCCTTCGGCCACCAGCTCGAACAGTGGCTGCGGCAGTGCGGCGCGCGCGCACTCTTCGACCTGACCGAGGTCGACAACGGCGATCCCGGCGCGCTGCGCCACTGGCAGCACCACCTCGCCCAGGCTGCAGGCGCCGACGCGATGCCGGACTGGACGCCGCCGCGTTACGAATCGTGGACCCTGGCGTCGCGGCGCATGCTGAACCCGGGCAGCCGCGGCGGCCCGGCGTTCCACCTCGCCCTGCATCCGCCCGCCGGCGGGACGCCGTCGTGGCAGGCCGGCGACATCGCCGAGGTCGGCCCGCGCAATCCGCCGGCCGAAGTGGAGCAGTGGCTCGCCGCACGCGGCCTGGACGGGGCGGCCACGGTGCTCGTGCGGGGCGAGGCGACGCCGCTGCGCGAGGCGCTGTCGCGATCGCGCCTGCCCGAGGCTGGCGGACGTTACGCCAACCCGCAGGCGCTGGCCGATGCGCTGCAGCCGCTGCCGCACCGCGAATACTCGATCGCCTCGCTGCCCGGAGACGGCGCGCTGGAGCTGCTGGTGCGGCAGATGCGGCGCGACGACGGCCGGCCGGGCCTGGGCAGCGGTTGGCTGTGCCTGCATGCCCTTCCCGGCGCGCCCGTCGACCTGCGCATCCGCAGCAACCCCAACTTCCATCCGCCGGCCGACCCGCGCCCGCTGCTGCTGATCGGCAACGGCACCGGCATCGCCGGCCTGCGCGCACTGCTGAAGGCACGCGAGCGCGCCGGTGCGCGCCGCAACTGGCTGCTGTTCGGCGAGCGCGAACAGGCCCGCGATGCATTCTTCGATGCCGATCTCCAGCGCTGGCGTGCATCGGGCGTGCTGGAGCGCCTGGACGCGGTGTTCTCCCGCGACCCGGGCGGCCCGCGCTACGTGCAGGACGCGCTGCGCGCGGCAGCACCGACGCTGCGCGAGTGGATCGCCGCAGGCGCCAACATCTACGTCTGCGGCAGCCTTGAGGGCATGGCGCCCGGCGTGGACGCGGTGCTGCGCGAAACACTCGGGGACGGCCCGCTGGAGCAGCTGCGCGCGCAGGGGCGCTATCGGCGCGACGTCTACTGATCGCGGCTGCCGCGACCCGCACCACGCGTCCCGGTCGCGGCTTCAGCGCGCGGCGTCGTCGATCCGCGCCAGCAGCACTTCGCCGCCGCCATCGACCACGTATCGCGCGCGCTGGTCCTGCGCGCGCAGCAGCGCGGTATCGCCCGCCGCCAGCGCCGGCAAGGCCGCGTCGGCGCCAATGCGCGCGTGGCCGCCGAGCAGGTGCACGATCCAGGTCGAGCCGGGCTCGACGAAGACCACCATCGCGCCGGTGAGCGGGCGATGCCAGAGCTGCGCTTCGGCCGCATCGCGCCGCCACATCAGGTTGAACACCTCGCAGCGGCCCTCCGGCTCGCCCACCAGCACGCACCCGCCGTCGAAACGCAGCCGGCCGTGCGGCGGATGCAGTTCGACCAAGGCGTCCTCCGCGAAACGCAGGCGCAGGCCTTCGCCGCGCAGCAGCACCAGTTCCCGTTCGACCCCGGGCAATGGCGAGAACGGCGAGGCGCGGTCGAGTTCGGCGATCGAGATGCGCCAGGTCCAGTGGCCGGTCCCGGGATCGGCATGGATCTCGCGGGTCCAGCCGGCCTGGTTGGCCCAGCGCAGGCGCCGGTACTCGTTGGCGGGAATCACGCGCGAGGACTGCATGCGGCCAGTGTAGATCGGGTCTCGCGCAGCCGCTGCTGCGTCCAGCCCTGCATCATCCGCTGGATCGAGGCGGGCAGCGCCGGACTCCAAGCGCGACGCGCGATGCAGACGGCGAAAGGCCGCCCGCCCGGGCCATCCTGGCGCGGAACGGGCGGCGGGTACGTCCCTGTGGCGGCCTCCGGCCGGTCCCCGGAGCATCCCTGCTCCCGTCGCTGGCGCGCGTCCCTGCGCGCCAGCAGACTGGGGTCAGCGGGTCTGCGCGGCGGTCCGGCCCGCGGCGGCGCCGGCGCCGGCCGGCTTGGCCGCGCGCGGTGCGGAGACGACGATGCGATCGCGGTTCTGCTCGACCGTGCGCAGGCCGATGCCCTTCACCTGGGCCAGCTGCTCGGGACTCTGGAACGGCCCGTTGGCCTTGCGGTGGGCGACGATCGCCTCGGCCTTGGCCGCGCCGACGTTGTGCAGCACGCGATCGAGCGTGGCCGCGTCGGCGGTATTGATGTTGACCTTCTCGGTGGCCAGCGCGCTGCCCGCCAGCAGCAGCGACAGCGCCAGCGTCGAAAGCAGGGCCTTGATCTTGTTCATGTCGATCTCCTGATGTTGAAGTGGGTTTCCTTGCCCCCGGCGCGTTCCTCGCAGCCGGCAATCGCAGTGTTGCGCGTCGTCGCGCCGCAGGGCATCGCCGCAGCCGCCGCCGCGGCGCAGGGCTACGCCGCGGTGCCGCGTCGGAAAACCCCTACACGCCGCGCGCGATAGAATCGAATTTTCCGCACCGGACACGCACGATGGACGCCAGCAAGATCGACCGCTACGTCGGCGCCAAGTGGGACGACGAGATCGTTCCCCAGCTCGTCGAATACATCCGCATCCCCAACAAGTCGCCGATGTTCGACGCCGACTGGGTGAAGAACGGCTACATGGCCGACGCCGTGAAGCTGATGGAATCCTGGGCGCGCGCGCAGCCGATCCCCGGCATGCAGGTGGAGGTGGTGCAGCTGGAAGGCCGCACCCCCCTGATCTACATCGAGATCCCGGCCGCGCACGGCGGCAGCGACGACGACTGCGTGCTGCTTTACGGCCATCTCGACAAGCAGCCGGAAATGACCGGCTGGGACGACGACCTCGGCCCCTGGAAACCGGTGCTGCGCGGCGAGCGCCTGTACGGCCGCGGCGGCGCGGACGACGGCTATGCGATCTACGGCTCGCTGGCCGCGATCCTGGCCCTGCACGAGCAGCAGGTGCCGCACGCGCGCTGCGTGGTGCTGATCGAGGCCTGCGAGGAGTCGGGCAGCTACGACCTGCCGGCCTACGTCGACCACCTGGCCGACCGCATCGGCAAACCGTCGCTGGTGGTGTGCCTGGATTCGGGCTGCGGCAACTACGACCAGCTGTGGTGCACCACCTCGCTGCGCGGCCTGGCCGGCGGCAACCTCACGGTAAAGGTGCTGGAGGAAGGCGTGCACTCGGGCGATGCCTCGGGCGTGGTGGCCTCGAGCTTCCGCCTGCTGCGCCAGCTGCTCTCACGCATCGAGGACGAGAAGACCGGGCGCATCCTGCTCGAAGGGCTGCATGCGCAGGTCCCCGATGAGCGCCTGGAGCAGGCCCGCCGCGCGGCCGAGGTGCTGGATACGGCCATCTACGACAAGTTCCCGCTGGTGCCGGGCCTGCGCCCGATGGCCGATGATCTCGCCGAGCTGGTGCTCAACCGCACCTGGCGCCCGGCCCTGTCGGTCACCGGCGTCGGCGGCATCCCTTCGCTGGATTCGGCCGGTAACGTGTTGCGCCCGCACACCGCGGTCAAGCTGTCGCTGCGCCTGCCGCCTACCGTCGACGGCAAACGTGCCGGCGAACTGCTGCAGGCCGAGCTGCTGCGCGATCCGCCCGATGGCGCGCAGGTCACGCTGGCGCTGGAAAAGGCCGCCACCGGCTGGAACGCGCCGGCACAGTCGGCGTGGCTGGAGCGCGCGATCGACGCGGCCAGCCAGGAGTTCTTCGGTCAGCCGGCGATGTACATGGGTGAAGGCGGCTCGATTCCCTTCATGGGCATGCTGGGCGAGAAGTTCCCCGGCGCGCAGTTCATGATCACCGGCGTGCTCGGGCCGCACTCCAATGCGCACGGACCGAACGAGTTCCTGCACATCCCGATGGGCAAGAAGGTCACCGCATCGGTGGCGCGCGTGATCGCCGAGCACCACCTGGCCAGCCAGCGCGGCGAGACGAGCGGTGCGGCGGTCGCGCCCGACAGCGGCGCCCGCCACGGCGACCACGGCTGCTGCTGAAAAAAGCGCGTGCGGCAGGACTGGCGCGGCCGCGCCGGTCCTGCCAGCCTTGCGTCATCGACAACGACAGGGGAAACGAATGGAAGGCATGTTCGGCGGCAGCAGCTGGCTGTGGATCATCGTGGTCGGCCTGGTGGTCGGCGTGCTCGCGCGCCTGCTCAAGCCCGGCCGCGACCGGATGGGACTGATTCTGACCACGCTGCTGGGCATCGGCGGCGCCCTGCTGGCCGGCTGGTTCGGCCGCACCATGGGCTGGTACGGCGCGGGCGAGAAGGTGGGCTTCCTGGCCTCGCTGGTCGGCGCGATCGTGATCCTGCTCGTGGTGGGAATGCTCCGCAGGCGTTGAGGCGGCGCGCTCCGATCATGGCCGGGCATCCGGCGCGATCGCGCAGCGTCGCAAGTCCCTGTCGGCGGCGACTGCGACGTCGGCCGCGCCCGGGACACGCGCCGGGCGTCGCGGAGCGGTCAGTCCAGCAGGCGCGCGATCACCTGTTCCGCCAGCGCAGCCGGCTCGGCCGACTGCGTGTCCAGGACCAGTTCCGGATCCTCCGGCGGCTCGTAGGGTGAGTCGATGCCGGTGAAGTTGGGCAGCTCGCCGCGACGCGCCTTGGCGTAGAGACCCTTGACGTCGCGCCGCTCGGCCTCGGCCAGCGGGGTATCGACGAAGACCTCGAGGAAATCGCCTGGCGCGAACAGCGCGCGCGCCGCGGCGCGTTCGGCGCGGAACGGGGAGATGAAGCTGACCAGCACGATCAGGCCCGCCTCGGTCATCAGCTTCGCCACCTCGGCCACCCGGCGCTGGTTCTCGACGCGGTCTTCGTCGGTGAAGCCGAGGTCGCGGTTGAGGCCATGGCGGACGTTGTCGCCGTCGAGCAGGTAGGTGTGCAGGCCGCGCGCCAGCAGGCCGCGTTCGACCAGGTTGGCGATGGTCGACTTGCCCGCGCCCGACAGGCCGGTGAACCAGACGCAGCGCGGCTGCTGGCCCTTGATCGCGGCGCGCGCCTTGCGATCCACGTCCAGCGCCTGCCAGTGGATGTTGTCGGCACGGCGCAGGCCGTGGCGGATCATGCCGGCGCCGACCGTGGCGCGACTGATCGGATCGACCAGGATGAAGCCGCCCAGCGCCGCACTTTCGGCATAGGGCGCGAACGCCACCACCGCATCCAGCGACAGCACCAGCTCGCCGATCTCGTTGAACTCCAGGCGCTTGGCCGCCAGCGGCTGCAGGCTTTCCGGATCGTGCCGGAACTTCAGCTCGCTGATCCGCGCGCCCACCGTGCGCGGGCCGAGCTTGAGCTGGTAACGGCGTCCCGGCAGCAGCGGCGCCTCATCGAACCACAGCACGTCGGCCACGAACTGGTCGCTGTGCGCGAGCGGCTCGCTGCCGCCGGCAAGCACGTGGCCGCGTCCGGC
>JAEWZE010000280.1 GCA_023395465.1 Pseudomonadota bacterium | reverse complement strand
GGACACGGGTCATCGGATATCTCCTTCGATGGCGCGCACGGCGGCGGCGCCCAACAGTTCGTCACGCAATGCATCGACCCGTGCGAGGTCGGCGCCCTGCCATTCATTGAGTGCTTCGAGCAGCGTCCCGAAGTCGACTTCGCCGACCTGGTAGCTGGCCAGTGCGGACTGCCAGGTGGCGTCGGCCTGCGGCAGCAGCGTGTTCTCGATCAGCCCGCGGCGCTCGCGTGCGCTGGTCCACTGCGCCCAGGCGAAGCCAGCGCGCTCCTCGACGGCGCGCAGCGTGGCATCCCTGCGGGCCAGCGCGGCGTCTTCGAGCAAGCGCGACTCGCGCTCGCGTTCGCGGCGGACGCGCTGCTGGAACGGGATCTCGACCTCGAGCATCAGCTCGGTGCTTTCGAGGCCGTTGCCGAGCTGCATCGCCCCCACGCCCACAGTGATGTCCGGAAAGCGGTTGCGACGCTCCAAGACCACGTTGGTGTGCGCAGCCTCGGCGCGGGCCTGCTGCGAGCGCACCGCCGGATGCGCATCGGCGTCATCAAGTGCCTCGGCAAGCGAGGCGCTGTGGACGGCGAGGCGCGGCGCCTCGTCGGGAGTCGCCAGCGGTGCATCGGACCGGCGCCCCAGCACCGCGTTCAAGGTGGCGGCGGCCTCCTGCTTGGTCGCGAGGCGTTCGATCCGCTCCCGTTGCAGGCTGGTCTGCTCGACCTGGGCGCGGATGGCATCCTGCTGCGCGGCGCGGCCCAGGGCGTAGCGCACGCCGGCCATCTCTTCGACCTGGCGAAGCAGGGCGATGCGGCGATCGAGCACGGCCACCGCCTGGTCGGCATGCCAGTAGCGGGCGTAGGCCGCCTCGGCGTCGGCCAGCAGGTTGCGCGCCGTGGTGAGGCGATCGAGCCCGATCGCGACAGCGTCCTGGCTGGCCGCGGTGCGCGCCAGGCCGCGCTTGCCCCAGAGCGGGAAGCGCTGGCGCAGTGCGTAGTCGACCTCCCGGTCGCCACCGGCGGTGCGCCAGGGCTTGTCCGGATCCAGGCCACGGAATCCCACGGAGGCCGTCGGGTCGGGCAGGGCGCCCGCCGGCAGGATCCGGGCTTCGGCGGCCTGGGCCTCGAAGTCCATGGCCCGCAGCTCTGGGTTGTGTTCGAGAACCCAGGCGCGGATCGACTCGAGGCTGTGCCCCGGGACGGGCCCGCTTGCGGCCACGGGCAGCGCCAACGTCCACAGGGCGCCGGCGAGCACGCAGGAAAGGAGGTGCCGGACCGGTGGTCGACGGCGGAACAAGGGGCGAGGGTGCAGGCGCCTGGCCTGCAGTCGGTGGAGCGGGGATGCCATATCAGTGTCCTTTGGCCGGCGCGACGCAGGTCGCTCGGACGAGGGCAGGAACACATGCCGTGACGCAGCCACGGCGCGAACGCACAGGACCGCCCCGCCCGGAGGTGCGGAGCCAGTCAGCGTTCGGGCATCAGATCAGCAGCAGGGCCGCTGGATGGGCGGTAGGTCGGTGCCACGCGGGTGTCGGAGGCGAATCCACCCAACTGGATGCGGCACCTGACGCAGCTTCCGCAATCCCGGCGACAGCGAACCAGGAGAGCCACGTCCCAGCGAGGAGAGGCGGAATCGAAGGAATGCGTCCACTGTCCGCCGAAAGCTCACCCTCGGTGCAGTGCGCGTCGCACAGTGCATTGCCCGCCAACTGCGTGGCATCGCAGCCGTGACCGTGGTCGTGCCGACTGTCGCTGGCCGCAGCGACCAACGTCGCCGGCGAATCTGGGAGATCCAGGCACCAGCCATGGCCTACCAGCGCCACCTGGGACACGAGCAGCGCCGCCATCGCCAAAAGGGCGGTGCGCTGGAGCCAGTTCCAGTGGCGAAGGCGGGCCATGACTCAAGCTACCGCGCGCACGGCGCCATGCAACTGATCCAGGTCAACCCGCGGCCAGACCGGGCGTCCGGACTCGCGCCTGCCTTTGGCGTCGCTGGAGCCGTGCGGCGGACCTGCCGAGGCGAAGCGCCTGATTGACAAGTTGAAACCGCCCCCGACGTAACGCGTTGAAAATATGAGAATTAGCCGTTTGGGGAGGGTGGCTTATTCGCAATGGGGCCGACAGAAAAACACCGCATAGTTGAGGAACGCGACACAATTGCCCCCAAGTCAGCGTGTTGGATGAGAAACTGCCCCCGATTTGGACCCCTTACGTTGACGCTGTCCATGGTCGCTCCGGCCAGTGGAGCGTGGCCCCCGCTTTCTCTTTGCGCAAGGAACGGATTCAGGAACGTCTGGCACTTTTCGAGGTTGAGGTTTACTAGCCACCCAGCAGATTCGTACCTTGGCTAGTCCGCCCTGCTGGCGACGGAATTCAACAATTGGTGTGACCCAGCGGCTGGTTGGTTGCGCCTGAGCATCGACTAGGGACCGCAGGATGGCTTCAAGCCCCTGCCGATAGCCCTGGACAACGATTGCGGCTAGGGCGCTCGCCAAGTGTCGGCGACCACTAACCTCGTCGAGCGCCTGTGATCGCAGGACCTGCGGAGAGCAGTCGACTGCTGACAGATCCAAGTCCAGACCCGTGATGGCTCCGTCCAAGGCCGCGCGGCATGCCTGAATTGATGCGCGATCAACAGCGGAAAGGTTAAGCCAGGTGGGACCGTCCGTCACGAAGCCATGCGGGGCAATGAAGCACTCAGGTTGGCTGGCGACGTTCTGCTGCAAAGTATGGCCTGCACCAAATCCGCCCAACGCGACCAGTTGCAGGGGCGTCGACGTGGTTCCAGGAAAGGCATCGATGGCCAGATGCGTCGCCGCGACAAGCATTGGCTGAAGATCGGCGGGCAGGGGGGCATAAGTAAGTCTGGGATCTTCTCCTAACTGAAGCCATCCCCAGAACGCACCTGAGCAGGGCTCCTCCCCTTCACCGGCGAACTCCTCGACCAGACCGCTTGGTATCGAGGACATAAGCTGTAGATGTTTCGGGGGCTGCGCGAGCTGAGCAATCCCGCTTTCGAGCGCAGTGTTCGCATGATGGACAGCGATCCAGCGGAGTTCTCGTTCAGCTGCAGCCCACTCAAGGTACTGGGATGCCCACTGGTCGGCGGCCTCGGTCGGAAAGTCCCACATTTCCACAGATGCCACTGACGGATCAAACAGATCTAGGCCACAGTCGCAACCACCCAATCTGCCAAGCTTGCCAAACCGGGACCAGAAAGGCCGCGAGCAGATAGGGCAGGCGTGAATAAGAATGATGTTGTGCCATGGACACCTATGCATCGAGGGCATCTGGAACAGCGTGGAATGATATCCGTGAGCCGCACACTCAGTGCATTGCTTCAGCGGGCGTGGCGAATCCAAGAGACCACCCAACCGAGAAGGGCTCCAGCATTCCAGAGGCCAGAACTCCGCTACTCTCGAGGCGGCGAGTCCAGCCGCTACAAGCATAGTCTGGGCCGGTGTACGCAGCAGTTGCGTTGTCAGCTGGACGTCGATGGTCGATCGATTGCGAAAACCAAGCCCCGAGATCTCCGGCCCAGTCAGGGCGCCAAGACGGGTCATGCGTGTGAGCAAACCAAAGCCGGAAATGTACGGGTAAGGATCAACCTCTGCGCCTACTGGCGCTCGATCAGGGACGTCACGGAGCAGTTCCTTCCATGCCATTAGACGTGCCTCCGCTCCGCAGTTTCCGTCGGCGATGGCATCCTCATCTTGGCGCGTACAAACTCCAAACGCAGGTATCCGGTGCCCAGGAGCGCCGTCTTAATATCTTCTTCTGTAAAGCCGTTGAAGTCAGGACGCCGCGCGGCGATGTCAGAAAGAAGGTAGTGGACCAAGAGCGTAAACGTCGCCATCGGCCATGCGTCCGTGGTCGGGAGCTTATATTCCTGACGCAGTTTCTTGGCCGTCTCGCAAATCAAGCCGGCCTCAGAAGCCAACGTCCACCCCCGATCGAACGCTTCGCGCGCAAAATACCGGGAGAAAGGCATGTCCGGCGTCGGCCAAGTCAATGAGCGGTCATACCCACCAAGGGCGTGAGTGATATCGGAAACCCCAATCAGAGGGCGAAACGGCGTGGTGTCCATGAACCAACGCCGCACGGTATGACTCGGCCGATCGATCCAATCATCGCCGATGTCAACACCCTCCGCGTCGCTTTGGCGGACAAGCACGAGGAAAAGACTGAGGTTCTCCTCAAGCACCAGGCTATCGAGCTCCTCGAGGTAGGTGTACTCCGCGTCGGTGATGCGCTGCGCGTTATCTATAAAGAGCACCATCCGGCGAACTCGCGCCTGCCCACAACGTGTGCGAATCCAGTTGACGAGCTTTTCAATTGCCACATGGCTATCGAGACGAACCGAATTTGTCAGCTTCAATCGCGTGCTCACCGCTGTCCAGAAGGCGCGGTCCGAGCGCCGCAAACCGCTCGGCATCACCATCCGCGCGGCTACGCCAAGAGGCCGACCATGCTCGTCGATAAGCCAGCGAGGTGCGTTGTCCGTCAAGTATTGCTGCGCCGTACTCTTGCCCAGCCCGCCGCCACCATACGTCGAGCACCCGTGATGACCTTCTGCGATATTGGCCAAGATGAAGTTGATCAGGTACTCATGAGATCGGGTATAGACAGAGTAGCCGTTAGGAATATGGATGGGATGCGCGGGATCCATGATGTTAGTCATGCTCTCTCCGAGGGGAGGCCCAAGTAGATGCAGCGCCGAATCGATCAAATCTGGTCACCCGCCCAAGTCGTCAAGACTTCTCCAGCCGCCTTTGGGAACTTTCAAAGGCGACTCAGGTCGGGGCCGAAGATTGGGGCCCTGTCCTTGGTGGATCTGCTCGATGCGCGCCAGCTGGTCGACTGCCTGTGCGGAATCGCCCGCGATGGTCTTGAGGTACGCGACATAAGCTGCAACAGCGCAATCCGTTCCATTGATGCGAAATCCCGTGCGCAGCTTCGCCCAACGCATGATCATTGATCGCGTGGTTTCGTCTGAATCGCCGAGTTCCAGGGTGCCGCGGCCCGAACGCGAAACATCGGAGTCGTTGCTGATCGCATGACGATGAAGCTACGCAGGTCGCGCCGCGAGATTCTGGCTAGAACAGTCTTATTGACGAGCTCCCAGCGCTGATCGAGTTCCGGACACCGGTACCTGACATACATGTAATTGAGGTGGGGAACCACTCCACGCTTCTTGTCTCCGCACACTCGAAGCTTGACAAGTACGCTTGCCATGTCATCCGCATCGTGGGACGCAGTCTCCGGATGGGAGACAAAGTCAAACGCCCGTCTCTTGTGCATTTGTAGAAACTGCAGTGGCGTCAAATGGCCGAGCGCGGGGTGGGGCGTAGCGTTGTAGTTGGCGATGATTACGCCCAACAGCTCTTCCAGCAGGTGCAGCTGGACGGGCGCGTCATTCGGACCAAAGTTGCTTATCCGAACCTTTCTCTCCCCCAGCCTCGTTGCCGGCTCGAAGCCACCGGGAACGTGACGTAACGCTCCGCGCTCGAGCCTCGAGAAGAACTGCTCAACGATCGGGCGGGAACGAGGCTCGTGCGCCTTACCAAAGATGAAGCGCGCACCATAAGCACGAGCGACGGCCTGCTCCAGGTCGTGAGCCCAGTGCGCTAAGGCATTATCCAGCGCGATGCTGCGAGGTCGCCAAGCCGACATGTCACCGAGCATGCCTGAGGGCATTCCCGCCCCTGGAGCGTACTCGAGGCCAGGGATAGTGAGTTCGCCACGCTGCCATGGGGCGAGTGAACGCGACAAGCATTCGGCCACATCGAGATTGTTGTAGGCTCTGCCAACACGAAGTACCCAGCCCAAGATTGCGCGAGAGCGCGATTCTATCTGCACGAGAAGCCACATCGTCGTGACCTCGCGCTTTACGACGCCTCCGTTTGGTAGTTGTACTCCGAGAATCGCCTCAATGTCGATGCGATGACCATCCAGCTCAGTGCGATCGAAGCAGTCACCAGCGAAGATCGTCTCGAGCTCTGTCGGACCGGCCTCGCTGCCTTCAACAGCACCCATCGGCGCGGCATTGATCCTGCGCTGGCGGATGAAGTTGATGAGCGCACGACGCCCTTGATCGGCCTGGTTGAGAGGATAGTATTCGGCCAGGTCCAGACGCTTGAGCTCGGTGACGATTGCTGCGTGCAGTCGATCGAACGAACGCGGCGCACGACCTGGAGGAAGAGGGTGGTGGTAAGCATCAAGCATTTCACTGATCGCCGGCTGTGCTCGGAGTAGCGAGCGCATGGCGTGAGGCCCCGGCTTGCGTGGCATCGCCGTTTCCCCCGTTTCGGCGTCAGGCTCGTCGTGAGGGCAGTACGCCCCCCAGGGGACGCAAACGCGATAGCCGAAGGCGACGCCGTCGGGCGCGATCTTGGGCGCGCGCCGCATCATGTTGCGCAGCCGCTTGCGACACACGTTGTTCTCGGTCGCGGCGCGCGTCAGCCCGAGCTCTCCTGTCATCACAGCAGTAAGGGCAGCGCATGCTTGCTGGAAGCGGGGCCGGACTGCCTCGTCCAGATCAGTCAGTCGCGGCATGTACCAACGGGCAAGCTCGCTGGCATCCATCACGGGGAAAGGCTTACGCACCGCCCACCTCCAGCACGGCATCAATCATTCCGGGCGTGTACTCGACAAGCCGGAGGCTGCCGTCGTGGATCATGGCTGCAACGACAGCCTTGATCGCGGTGTGCGTGTAATCCAAGGTGGGCACCAACCCGGACAAGCTAATGCGCGATGCTTGCGCCAAGCGACCTTCGATGTGATGGCGAATGACGCTGCGCGCGGGCTGCCTGGTGTATTCCCAGAGATGAAGCATGAGCTCATTGCAAGTCTTGAGCCATGCGCTCTGCGACCGCAGCTGCGCTTCAGTCAGGATGTGGAGCGTCATCTCATGACGCTGCGCGACCTCCGCCAACACGCTCGGATCGCGAACTGAGACCGGACCACTGGTGCTACCGATGGTGCCCGCCTCAGGAACAGTGACATAGAAGCGCTCCTGGCCTTCACGAGTCCTCGTCCAGAAGGCGATATCGATCTGTTGACGAGGCGACAGCTGAAGCCGCCGAGGCCGCTCGACATAGACCTCAAGTGAGGGGTCGAACTCGAACATCATTGCGGCCGCGGCGTTGATGGCCTCGGTGACGGTCACGATGCGGTGGTTGCGGACAGAGTAGAAAACATGAGTCAGGCGTCGGTTGCGCTCACCCCGAGTCAGCGGGCGGGGCTGATAGGGCAGCGTGGTATCGCCTGTCTGACTTGGATCGTTTGGTGCGGTGGTGCTGTGCGTTGAAGCGGTGCCTGCGGTCATGGAATAGCTCCGCTGCGCGCATGAGGCGTGCGCAGCTCAAGGTGCCTGGTTAACTGGCGTGTGATGAAGACCTGGCCGCATTTGGCGGCGTGTAGGTCAGCTGTCCGAAGTTCTCCGGCGCCGTCAGTTTTCTTGGCGCAATTCGATCCGACGGCTCAGCACGTACCAAGTCACAGTGCAGTGCAGGTGCATGCGGCACGATGGCACCCGACGCATACGAACAGTCCGAGCGGCGCGTCGGATGCGGCAACGCTGTGTCGGGAAATGGTCGGTCCAGTCACGCGCACGCGCGAGGCCGAAACACTGGCTAGGCGGGTCGATGTCCGCGGCGGGAAACAAAGCGCGATCGAACTTGAAGTCTTGGAGCATGGCAATAGGTCTCCGTTGCCGCCGGATGCGGCAGTTGACGTGGACCTGAAAATGCGCGACGCTTGGAGGTGTCAAGCCTTCCAGAGGCGGCGTCGGGACCCTTGCAGGGGTCCTTTCGCTTTTCAGGGGTGGTGAAACGATTATGGCCAGCTAAGTCTTGTTGGGGTCGATGCCTCCTTGGGTTTGGTTAGTGGTGCTCAGATCTGCTAGCTCTGTCATTGGATCTAGATAGTTTTCACACCATCGAATGGGCCTCCAGTCTGAGGCGGCCAAGGCTGTGCTGATCGGCTGGCGGCTGGATGCTACTAAGGAACTCTTGCGGCTTCGCGATCTCCGGGCGACGGCAAGTGCGTTCGATCATCGCGGAGCAATCGCGCTGAAAGAGGACTATCCGACCGTCATGGACGCGAAGGCGTTGGTAAGCGGTGTTAGGGGTCTTCTCTCCCCCGCCTCAGTACGTGCGGCAGTCCGTTGAATGAAGTCCAGCGGCGAGCCTCCTTCTGGTTCACCGCGTTGGGCGACAGACGCGTTTGGCCCAGAGCCAAGCGGCAAGATCTGATGTCGCTGCAAATCGTCCGCGACGCCCCTCTAGTTCGAAGGTGGTGATAGGCAGGTTTCCGCGCTGCTTTGCCTTACGGAACGCGGCCTGTGTGCGGTAGCCCAAGGCCTTCGACAGTGCAAAGCCACCGATCACCGGGCCCAACGTTTCCGTCAGCGCAGCCTCATACGAGGCGAAGTTGACCAGGTCTTGTGTACCAGCGTCCATGTCACGGAAGGTCCAACGTGGGGAACGCTGAGGCTAGACGGGTCCCGTCTACCGTGCACGGGTGTAGCGGACTCCAGGAACCGCTACACCCTTGACGCGGGCATGAAAGCGTGACATGCGCCGCGTGCTCCGTCACGATGGAAGGATGGCGATCCCTTACAGCCCACCGCTCCCGGACCGCAAGTTTTGGGATGGGTTCGAACTCGATGTCCGTCGGCGGCGCGGAGCGGCTTGCTTCGCCGCTGCGGCAGCTCACTTCGGCACAACCTCGCCTAAGGTGCTCGAGGCCCGAATTGAGCAGAAGCGCTATTTCACGAAGTACGAGGAACCGACCTCATCCGGGAAGTACATGCGCTGGTACCGTGATGGTGTGTGTCCGAGCGATACGTCAGCAGCTCGGATAAGGCAGCGGTCGGGCGGGTCGATCGACATCCTCTACTGGCGTGATCTTCCACTGTGGGAGCTTCTGGCTCCTATGCCACCCGCCATCGATCGGCTGCACAAGCATCTTGAGGCAATGCCAAGTGCGATTTCGCGGCTTCTCTTTCGCGACTCAGTCCAGTCGCCTGGTCGGTTCGTCCATCACGCCTTAGAACGCACCGACTATCTCGCAATCCGAAACATAGGTTCGCTCGATGCATTCATTTGCCTACTGTGCCTGGCATGCAAAGGCGATCTGATCGACCACGACCCCAGCCATTTTTTGCCGGCGAGGTGTGCGCTCGACGTGTTCCCAAGAATCGTACACAAATACCCTGCTTTGGCATTCCAATGGGAGCAGCTATTTGCTTGCTTGTCGCGCATTTTCTGGGAGCGTGCGTACCGCGGCGGCGCAAGCTATGAGGCGGACAGCAAATCCGTAAGGGAGAACCTGACAGCCTTGCGAGAGGGGCGGTTTGGGGACATGAAGATGTCCACTGGACTGCGTAAGCGTCGTGGCACTGATCAGCGGACGGGAACCGTCAGTGCATTCGGCCACGTTCAAACATATGGCTCTGGGCCGATTGGTCGGGCCGATTAGGCCGCATTATCGAGGGTGCGCCTCGGAGCCCCGCGTGGCGCCGCGCCACTGGACGCCCCCCATGCTGCGGGGAGGCTCGTGGAGGCCACTTGCGCCTACTCGGCGCGCTGGAGAGCTACTCCGGTCCGTCTGGGAGTGCCGAAGCGAGTTTTGGGATGGCACACTTGCGGCCTTTCGTTACCAAATGCATCAGGCTGGTCGCCCACGCCTGGGCCGGCGGCTCTGGGGAGCAAGCGGATTATTTTACTGGTCTACACCGCAACCCTTCTTCAACTTGTCGGCAACCAGCTGTTCCGCGGCACTGCTTCCTGACTCCACCGATCCTTTGCATGGGACTTCCATCTCTTTCTTGACTTGGGGCGCATAGGTCTCAAGGAACATAGCCGCGTGGAAGCGATACTTTCGAGCCTCGCTGGGAAGCTGGATTCCAAGTTGCTTGGCGACTAGCGTGGCGTAGCTTACCTGCGCCTCGGTTGGTTCCTTCAGATCCCAATCGATGCTTTCCTTGAGGAGCGTCTCGACCCGTCCCTCGAGTCTCCTGACAAAGGTGTCGCGCACCCGACGATCCCTGATCCGCTCGTACTGGATAGTCAGGGCCTCCTCCAGCTGAGGCGAAACGTAGAGCTCAAGCGTCATTTCAACAGCTGGATTGACCAGGTAGAGGGCCATGTTACGTCGCCGGTGGTTGGGGCAGGGGAGCGAGCGGCCACTTCGATCCTACATGAATTTCGTGTAATCGGTGCATGTGCCATAGCTTCGTCGGTCGCCCCGTCTTGGCGCGACTATGGCCCCCAAAACGATCTACTCCGCCGGATATCGGCACCTAGTGCAGCGCCTCCGAGCCCGTCGGGAAGAGCTAGGGATTACCCAGTCCGCTTTGTCGGTTCAACTCGGCTGGCCCCAGCAAAGGCTGTCCGCAATTGAAGCAGGCGCGCGGCGACTAGATGTGATGGAGTTCCTGCATCTGACCTCCAGCCTGGAAGTCTCGCCAGGCGAAGCCATCGAGATGGCGCTTCAGGCGTACGCAGCGACCCCGCGGATGGCGAAGCAGCGAGGGAAAGCAGCGGAAGAAGGCGGCAGGAGAGGATAGAGGTTGATCTTGGTCTATGGAGAGCCTGCCATCGCAGGAGCCCACCTGGGTGGAGTCCCTGTCACGGGGACCTCTGCCGCATGGCGAGCCCGGCGGAGCGCAGGCCGCCGTGATCCTGCAGTCGGCCCTGTTAGGTCCTACTTTGAGAACAGCCGAACCCTTGATAGGTTCGGCATTGCGAGCTTGAGCGTCGTCAGCGGACGTAGGAAATGAAGAAGCATTTGGCACGCCGCCGTCCGATTGCCGCAGTCCGGCGGGAGGCAGTAGCCATGGCCAACTCCTTCGGTTATTCCATCGGTGAGATCCTTGCCGACATCGCCGCCCTCAGTCCAGATCGGAAACCGGTACGAACCCCTAAGCAGGTGAAGGTTTCCCCCAAGTACCGAGACCCAGACAACGCTAGGAACACCTGGTCAGGTCGAGGCCGGATGCCGCGGTGGCTAGCTGCAAAAGTTCAACGGGGTGGGCAGGCCGTGGACTACCTCATACCCGGACTCGCTCGGCCCACGGCGAAGAACGATAAGTTGATCGGGCGACGGACGGTCTTCAAGCGGGACAGATCGGACTGACGGCCGGGGTCCTGGTTGTTAGGCAGCGTTAATCGAGGGTGACCGATAGCTGATGACCACTTGCCCCCTCGGGGTTCGGCCGAGTGGTGGAGGGCCAGACTCTTGCTGCCACACTCGAACGCGAGGACGTCCCGTCGTGCTGCTGTTGTGGCCAATGTCGGCGATGCGTCCACGTCGCCCAGGGCGGGTTCGGCACGAGGCGATGAGCAATTGTTCCGGTAACGCACCCAATGCCGGACAATTTCGGCAATTACCTCCATCAATGCTCAATTATGCACTGGGTGCATAATTATGAAAAAGCAAAATTCGATGCATAACGAGTACCCGTTGAGCCGGCGGCCCTGCGCTGGGCACGCCAACACGGTGAGAGTTGGGGCTACCTGACGGCCCTTCTTCGCACCGTCTGAGGTTGGCGAGGATCAGGTGCCAGCTGCACCGCACTACAGCAAGTCAAGCGGAGCAGGGGATTAGGGGCCGTTATCGTGGCTAGCAGCCGACAAGTTCGCCTGCGCTGCGTGTTTTTGCGTCCGGCGGCCTCCAGATACCGTTCGAGGCTCATGAGCGGCACCCCGGTTCCGGACATGAAACCTGGGCGCTGCCCGGCCGGCGCAGTGCCCCCAGGATGGTGCACGTTCCGCGCTCGCCGCCGGCGCAGTCGGCAATGACCCGTTCCAGTTCCGACGCCATACGCTGCAACTCTGCGATGCGCCCCTGGATATCGGCCAGATGGGTGCGGGCCATGGCGTCGACGTCGCGGCACGACATGGTGGGGTCGTCGTCCAGGCGCAGCAGGCTGCGGATCTCCTCCAGGCTGAAGCCCAGCTCGCGCCCTCGGCTGATGAAGCGCAGCCGGTCGACATCGGCGGGGGTGTAGAAGCGATAGCCGCTGTGCGTGCGCTTGGGCGGCGACACCAGGCCCGAGCGCTCGTAGTAGCGGATGGTCTCCAGGTGGCAGCCACTGGCGGCGGCCGCTTCGCTGATCTTCACGTGCTTGACTCCGTAGCTACTACAGACTTTATCCTTCGCCGCATTCCGCCGCCACCCTGGCCGGGTGGCATCTGTTCGACGAGGACCCCGATGAGCGATTGCGGCTGCCACCATGAGGCAAAGAACGCACAGGAGCGGCGCGTACTGCGCATCGCCCTGGTGCTCAACGCCGCCATGGCGGTGATCGGCGGCCTTGCCGGCTGGATCGCCCAGTCGACCGGCCTGCTGGCCGACGCCCTGGACATGCTGTCCGACGCCACCGCCTACGCGATCGGCCTGGTGGCCATTGGGCGCACCGCCCGCTTCAAGGCGAACGCGGCCTGGCTCAGTGGCAGCGTGCTGCTCGTGCTCGGTATCGGCGTGCTGGTGGAGGTGGGCCGGCGCGTCGTCTATGGCGCCGAGCCGCTCAGCGGCTGGATGATCGGCACCGCGCTGCTGTCGCTTGCGGTCAACGTCACCGTCCTGCGCCTGCTTGCCCCGCTGAAGGCGGGCGAGGTCCACCTGCGTGCCACCTGGCTGTTCACCCGCGCCGACGTGGTGGCCAACATCGGCGTCATCCTGGCCGGTGTATTGGTACTCTGGCTCGCCACCCCGTACCCGGATTACGTCATCGGCACCCTGATCGGCCTGTACGTGATCAAGGAAGCCATCGAGATCCTCGGCGATGCCCGCCGTGCCCGCGCCGAATCGAAATCGCCCTCTGCATGACCTCGCGCCGTCCCCCGCTGTCCCTCTGTCGCTGGCTGATGCTGGCGGCATTGGCGTTGAGCGTGGTCCTGCAGCCGGTGCTGGGCTCGGTGAGCGAATTGCACGAGCTGTCGCACGGCGCCGCGAGCGTGCACGACATCAGCGAAACCGGAGCGCCCGATGAAGAGGGCAATGCCGCCGGCACGCTGCACGTCATGCACCACTTGGCTCACTGCTGCGGGCATGTGGTGCCTACACCCGCTGCACCGCTGGTGCTGCCCCGAATCAGTCACAGCGAACCCACGAACCTGACGGACTCGCGCCTTGTGCCTAGCGGGCGATGGCTCGCCCCCTTCCGACCTCCGATCTCGGCCTGACGCCCCACCGGCGCTGATGCCGGCTTCTGGCCCTTTCCGATTGGAGTGTTTCCATGTCTGTGCGACTTGCGGCGTTCGCCGCACTGGTCGCCGTGTCCGCCATTGCATGGCCGGCGAACGCGGCTGATCGACTCTCCCTGGACGACGCATTTGCGCGCGTCGCCGAATCCCATGCCGATCTGCGCCTGCTCGGGGCGCGACACAACGTGCTCGCCGCCGAACTGGGCCGCGCAACCCTGCGCCCCCCACTGGTCGCCGGCGCCAGCGTCGAGAACGCTTTCGGCACCGGCGAGGCGAGTGGCCTGAGCGGCGCGGAGCTGACCCTGACCCTGGCGTCGGTGCTGGAGCGTGGCGGCAAGCTCGATGCGCGTCGCACGCTGGCGCAAAGTCGCATCGATGCCCTGGCGGTCGAGCGCGAGGCCCGGCGCCTCGACCTGCTGGCGGAAGTCGCGCGTCGCTACTTGGCGATGGTCGCCGCGCAACGCCAGCGCGAGATCGCCGAGCTCGACATTGCCCAGCGGCAACGTACCGTCGCCGGAGCGCGGCAACGGCTGCAGGCCGGCGCTTCGCCCGAGTCGGTCGTGCTGACCGCGCAGGCGGCCCTGGCCCGAGCGGAGTTGGATCGTGCCCGTGCCGAGCAACGCCATGCGGCGGCGCGGCAGCACCTGGCCGCCCTGTGGGGCGAGCGATCACCCACCTTCGACGCGGTGGCTGGCGACCCGACGGTCCTGCCCGAGGTGCCTGCGTTTGCCACCCTGGCGAGCTTGCTGGAACAGACGCCCGAGCTTGCGCAGTTCGTCGGTGAGCGCCGTATCCGTGAGGCGCGCCTGCAACTCGCGCGTGCCGATGCCAAGGCGGATCTGGATTGGGAAGTCGGCATCCGCAGGTTGCAGTCAACAGACGACTTGGCCCTCGTGGGCAGTGTGTCGATGCCGCTGGGCGCGAGTCGCCGCGCGCAGCCGGAGATCCGCGTGGCCGAGGCCGAACTCACCGCGCTGGAGATCGAACGCGAGTCCAAGGGGCTGTCGCTGTATTCGACACTGGCCGAAGCGCACGGGCGCTACCTCACGGCGCAGGTGGAGCTGGATCGGCTGCGCACCGACGTGATGCCCAAGCTCGCCAGGGCCGAAGCGGCGGCCGAGCGCGCCTACCGCGCCGGGGCCATCAGCTACCTGGAATGGGCGCAGTTGCAGTCCGAACGCACCGCCGCGCGCAAACAACAACTCGACGCCGCGTTTGAAGCCCAGCGCGCCCTTATCGAAATCCAACGCCTGACCGGAGCGCCTTTCGTGGCGGCACCGACACGGGCGACGCAAGGAGACACCCCATGAAGTGGATGCACCGGATCAGCGCGCTGACGCTGGCTGTCCTGTTGGGCGCTTGTGGCGGCGCCAAGCCCGCGGGTGAGCCCGGCCATGAAGACGAATCGCAGGCCGAAGCGGGCGGCCACGAAGAGGAAGGTCACGAAGAGGCGATGGATCGCACCACCATCGCCGCGAAGGTGGCGCAGGACGCCGGCATTCGCGTTGCACCGGCTGCCGCCGGGGTGATCGCCGACGAGCACGAAGTCCAGGGATTGCTCACGCCCGTCGAAGGCCGCGTCGCCAAGGTCATGGCGCGCTTTCCCGGCCCGATCCGTACGCTGCGCGCCAACGTGGGCGACCGCGTGCGGGCCGGGCAGCCGCTGGCCACGATCGAGAGCAACCTGAGCCTCACCACCTACACCGTGCCTGCGCCGATTTCCGGCGTGGTCCTCGCGCGCAACGCGTCGATCGGCACGGTCGCCGGCGAGGGCGCGGCGCTGTACGAGATCGCGGACCTGTCGGAGCTGTGGGTGGACCTGCACATCTTCGGCGCGGACGCACAGCACATCACCGCCGGCGTACCGGTGTTGGTTACCCGCATGAGCGATGGCGTCACCGCCGAAACCACGCTCGAACGCGTGCTGCCGGGAACCGCCACCGCGAGCCAGAGCACCGTGGCGCGTGCCACGATCCGCAACCTCGACGGCCTGTGGCGGCCGGGTTCCGCGGTAAAGGCGCGGGTGACGGTCGATCACCAGCCCGTTAACCTCGTGGTCCCGCTCGGCGCGCTGCAGACCGCCGGCGAGGACGATGTGGTGTACGTGCGCCGGGGCGACACCTACGTCACGCGCCCGGTGCGGGGCGGGCGCCGCGACGCACAGCGCGTCGAGATCGTGTCCGGCCTGAAGGCCGGCGAGCAGGTCGTGGTCGAGCAGAGCTTCCTCGTCAAGGCGGACATCGAGAAATCGACCGCCGAGCACGAGCACTGAGGTCGCCGCCATGCTCGAAAAAATCATCCGATTCGCCATCGCGCATCGGTGGCTGATGTTGCTGCTCACGCTCGCCCTGGTCGGGCTGGGCGTGTGGAGCTTCACGAAGCTGCCGATCGATGCCACGCCGGACATCACCAATGTCCAGGTGCAGATCAATACCGAGACGCCGGGCTACTCGCCGCTGGAGGCCGAGCAGCGCGTCACTTTCCCCATCGAGACGGCGCTGGCCGGCCTGCCGCGCCTGGACTACACCCGATCGCTGTCCCGCTATGGCCTGTCGCAGGTGACCGTCATCTTCGAGGACGGCACCGACATCTACTTCGCCCGCCAACAGGTATCCGAACGCCTGCAGCAGGTGAAGTCGCTGCTGCCGGAAGGATTGGACCCGGACATGGGGCCCATCGCCACCGGCATGGGCGAGATCTTCATGTACACCGTCGACGCCGATCCGACGGCGCGCAAGCGGGACGGCACACCGTATACGGCCACCGACCTGCGCACCCTGCAGGATTGGGTGGTGCGTCCGCAGATGCGCAATACGCCGGGCGTTACCGAGGTCAACACCATCGGTGGCTTCGAACGGCAGATCCACATCACGCCGGATCCGGCCAAACTGGTGGCGCTGGGCTTCACCCTGCATGACGTGGTCACGGCGATCGCGGCCAACAACCAGAACGTCGGCGCCGGCTACATCGAGCGCAACGGCCAGCAGTTCCTCGTTCGCGTACCGGGCCAGGTTGCCGATCTCGATGCCATCCGTGAGATCGTGCTGGACCGGCGCGAAGGCGTGCCGATCCGGGTACGCGACGTGGCGCTCGTGGGCGAAGGACCGGAACTGCGTACGGGTGCCGCGACACAGAACGGCCGCGAGGTGGTCATCGGCACCGTTGTGATGCTGGTGGGCGCCAACAGCCGGGAGGTATCGCAGGCCTCCGCGGCGAAGCTCGAAACGGCAAACGCGAGCCTGCCTGAGGGCGTCACGGCCCGTCCAGTCTACGACCGCACCGCACTGGTCGACCGCACGATCCACACCGTCGCCAAGAACCTCATCGAGGGCGCGATCCTCGTCGTCGTCGTGCTGTTCCTGCTGCTGGGGAACGTCCGCGCTTCATTGGTCACGGCGGCGGTGATTCCGCTGGCGATGCTGTTCACCGTTATCGGCATGGTGCGCGGCGGCGTGTCGGGCAACCTGATGAGCCTGGGCGCGCTCGATTTCGGACTCATCGTCGACGGCGCCGTGATCATCATCGAGAACTGCCTGCGCCGCTTCGGCGAGGCGCAGCACGCCCTCGGCCGCGCCATGACGCGGGAGGAACGCTTCGACCTGACCGCGGTCGCGACGGCCGAAGTCATCCGTCCCAGCCTGTTCGGCGTCGGCATCATCACCGCCGTGTACCTGCCCATCTTTGCGCTGAGCGGCATCGAAGGAAAGATGTTCCACCCGATGGCGATCACCGTGGTGCTTGCGCTGACCGGTGCGATGCTGCTCTCGCTCACCTTCGTGCCGGCGGCCGTCGCCACCTTCCTGGGCGGCCGCGTCGAGGAGAAGGAAAACCGTCTGATGGCATGGACCAAACGCCGCTATGCACCGATGCTGGCCTGGTCGTTGAAGCGTCGGGGCTGGGTGCTAACTGGCGCTGCCGCCTTGGTAGTGCTGTGCAGCTTGCTTGCTACCCGTCTGGGCACCGAGTTCATTCCGAACCTGGACGAAGGCGACATCACGGTGCAGGCGCTGCGCATTCCCGGCACCAGCCTGACCCAGTCGGTAGCCATGCAGGAAACACTGGAGAAGACGCTGGCAGGCTTCCCGGAAGTGGAACGCGTGTTCGCCAAGATCGGCACTGCCGAAGTGGCCAGCGACCCCATGCCGCCGTCGATTTCAGACACCTTCGTGATGCTCAAGCCGCGTGAGGACTGGCCCGACCCACGCAAGCCGAAGGACGAGTTGCTGGAGGAGATGGAAGCGGCGATCACCAGGCTGCCCGGCAACAACTACGAGCTGACCCAGCCCATCCAGATGCGCACCAACGAGCTGATTTCCGGCGTGCGTGCGGACGTGGCGGTCAAGATCTATGGCGACGACCTCGACCAGCTGGTCCGCACGGCGGCGCAGGTGCAGCGAGTGATGGCGGCCGTGCCCGGTGCGGCCGACGTCAAGACCGAACAAGTCGCCGGCTTGCCGCTGCTGACCGTGGTGCCGGATCGCCAGGCGCTCGTGCGTTACGGGCTCAACCCAGGCGACGTGCAGGACACGGTGGCCACGGCCGTAGGCGGCGAGGTGGCCGGCCAGTTGTTCGACGGCGATCGGCGCTTCGATCTGGTCGTACGCCTGCCCGAAGGTGTGCGCCAGGACCCGGCCGCACTCGCCGATCTGCCGATCCCGCTGGGCAGCAACGGCGAGGCCGACGAATCGAGCCGGCCGGCAAGCTGGGTGGGCGGTGCGCCACGCACGGTGCCGTTGCGGGAAGTGGCGCGCATCGAGTCCACGCTTGGCCCCAACCAGATCAACCGCGAGAACGGCAAGCGCCGCGTGGTCGTCACGGCCAATGTGCGCGACCGCGACCTCGGCGGCTTCGTCAACGAACTGCAATCGGCGATCGAAGCGAAGGTCTGGGTACCCACTGGCTACTGGATCGAATACGGCGGCACGTTCGAGCAACTGATCTCCGCGAGCCGGCGCCTGGCGATCGTGGTCCCGGTGACGCTGGTGATCATCTTCGGCCTGTTGTTCATGGCCTTCGGTTCGGCGAAGGATGCGGCCATCGTGTTCAGTGGCGTGCCGCTGGCGTTGACCGGCGGCGTAATCGCACTGGCATTGCGCGGCATTCCGCTGTCGATCTCCGCTGGCGTCGGCTTCATCGCGTTGTCGGGCGTTGCCGTGCTGAACGGCCTGGTGATGATCGCGTTCATCCGAAAGCTCCGTGAGCAAGGCGATTTTCTCGACAATGCGATCGTGGATGGGGCGCTGGGTCGCTTGCGCCCGGTGCTGATGACGGCGCTGGTGGCCTCGCTCGGTTTCCTGCCGATGGCGCTCAACGTAGGCGCAGGTTCGGAAGTGCAGCGCCCGCTGGCGACGGTCGTGATCGGCGGCATCGTGTCCTCGACATTGCTGACGCTGCTCGTGCTGCCGGCGTTGTATCGCTGGCTGCATCGGCAGGCGGAGGGTTCACCGCGGGCTGCGAACGCTTGATCGAAACTTCATGCAGGCTGCGGCCACTTAGGAGCACAAGACATGGGTGCAGGACACGATCACGGGCTGGGCGAAGTCCAGCATGAGAAACCGTTGTGGTGGGCCTTCGGACTCACCGCCGCCTTCCTGGTCGCCGAGGTGGTGGGTGGCCTCGTCACCAACAGCTTGGCGCTGCTGTCCGACGCGGCTCACATGGCCACCGAGGGTTCACCCCCGTTTTTACGGACACTTACGAGAAGGCCGATCGACGCCATGAGGAGTGTTCATGTCGAAGCGAAGGAAGTTCAGTGCAGAGTTCAAGCGTGGCGCGCTTGAGCAGGCGAGCCAGCCTGGCGTCAGCTGCGCTCAGGTGGCACGGGAGCTGGGGATCCGGGAC
>JAEWZE010000255.1 GCA_023395465.1 Pseudomonadota bacterium | reverse complement strand
GACTCCGGCATGCCGGCGACCATCTCGTATTCGCCGTCGACGATGTTCTTGTACATCTGGTTGCGGCCCTGCACGTCGTCGGACTTCACCGTCAGCATTTCCTGCATGGTGTAGGCCGCGCCGTAGGCTTCCAGCGCCCACATTTCCATTTCGCCGAAGCGCTGGCCGCCGAACTGCGCCTTGCCGCCCAGCGGCTGCTGGGTGACGAGCGAGTACGGGCCCGTCGAACGCGCGTGCATCTTGTCGTCGACCAGGTGGTTGAGCTTCAGCATGTGCATGTAGCCCACGGTCACCTTGCGCTCGAACGCCTCGCCGGTGCGGCCGTCGTACAGCTGGGCCTGCCCGCTGGTCGGCAGGTCGGCCAGCTCGAGCATCCGCTTGATCTCGGCTTCGCTCGCGCCGTCGAACACCGGCGTCGCCATCGGCACGCCGTCGCTGAGATTCTTGGCCAGCGTGAGCAGTTCCTCGTCGCTGAACTGTTTGAGGTCGACCCGCTGCGCGAGCAGTTCCTTGTCGTGGTTGTAGATCTCGTCGAGGAATTTGCGCAGGTCGGCCAGCTTGGCCTGGGCCTGCAGCATCGCGTCGATCTTGCGGCCGAGGCCCTTCGCCGCCCAGCCCAGGTGCGTCTCCAGGATCTGGCCGATGTTCATGCGCGAAGGCACGCCCAGCGGGTTGAGCACGATGTCGACCGTCTCGCCGTTGGCCATGTGCGGCATGTCCTCGACCGGCACGATCGTGGACACGACGCCCTTGTTGCCGTGGCGGCCGGCCATCTTGTCGCCCGGCTGGATGCGGCGCTTCACGGCCAGGTAGACCTTGACCATCTTCAGCACGCCCGGCGCGAGGTCGTCGCCCTGCATGATCTTGCCGCGCTTGTCGGCGAAGCGCTTCTCGAATTCCTTCTCGTGCACTTCGATCTGCTTCTGCGCGCGCTCGATCGCCTCGGACGCATCATCGTCCTTCATGCGCAGCTGGAACCAGTCGGACTTCTTCAGCCCGTCGAGCACCAGCGAGGTGACCGTGTCGCCCTTCTTCAGGCCGGGGCCGCCGTTGGCGACCTTGCCCAGCAGCTGCGAACGCAGGCGGTCGTAGATCGCCCCTTCGAGGATGCGGTACTGGTCGTCGAAGTCCTTCTTGACGCGCTTGACCTCGGACTCCTCGATCTGGCGCGCACGCTTGTCCTTCTCGATGCCGTCGCGGGTGAACACCTGCACGTCGATGACGGTGCCGTCCATGCCCGGCGGCACGCGCAGCGAGCTGTCCTTCACGTCGGAGGCCTTCTCGCCGAAGATCGCGCGCAGCAGCTTCTCTTCCGGGGTCAGCTGGCTCTCGCCCTTGGGCGTGACCTTGCCGACCAGGATGTCGCCGGCGCGCACTTCGGCGCCGATGTACACCACGCCAGACTCGTCGAGGCGGTTGAGCGCCTGCTCGGACACGTTGGGGATGTCGGCCGAGATCTCCTCCGGGCCCAGCTTGGTGTCGCGGGCGACGGCGGTGAGCTCTTCGATGTGGATCGTGGTGTAGCGGTCTTCCTTGACCACGCGCTCGGACAGGAGGATCGAGTCCTCGAAGTTGTAGCCGTTCCACGGCATGAACGCGACCAGCATGTTCTGGCCCAGGGCCAGCTCGCCGATGTCGGTCGAGGGGCCGTCGGCCAGCACGTCGCCGCGTGCGACCACGTCGCCCACGTTGACCAGCGGGGTCTGGTTGATGCAGGTGTTCTGGTTGGAAAGCGTGTACTTGATCAGGTTGTAGATGTCGACGCCGGCATCGGTCTCGCCGGTGATCTCATCCTCGAACGCCTTGACCACGATGCGGCCTGCGTCGATCTGCTCGATCACGCCGCCGCGGCGGGCGTTCACCGTCACGCCCGAGTCGCGCGCCACGGCGCGCTCGATGCCGGTGCCGACCAGCGGCTTCTGCGCACGAAGCGTCGGCACGGCCTGGCGCTGCATGTTGGCGCCCATCAGCGCGCGGTTGGCGTCGTCGTGCTCCAGGAACGGCACCAGCGCCGCGGCGACCGACACGGTCTGCATCGGCGAGACGTCCATGTAGTGGATCTCGGCCGGCGGCTTGAGCAGGTTCTCGCCCTGGAAGCGGCAGGAGACGAACTGCGCGTCGAGGTTGCCCTTGGCGTCCTGCGGGGAGTCGGCCTGGGCGATGACGAACTCGTTCTCCTCGATCGCCGACAGGTACTCGATCTCGTCGGTGACGCGGCCGTCCACGACCTTGCGGTACGGCGTCTCGAGGAAGCCGTAGCGGTTGGTGCGGGCGAACACGGCCAGCGAGTTGATCAGGCCGATGTTCGGGCCTTCCGGCGTCTCGATGGTGCAGACGCGGCCGTAGTGGGTCGGGTGCACGTCGCGCACCTCGAAGCCGGCTCGCTCGCGGGTCAGGCCGCCCGGGCCCAGCGCGGAGACGCGGCGCTTGTGCGTCACTTCCGACAGCGGGTTGTTCTGGTCCATGAACTGCGACAGCTGCGAGGAACCGAAGAACTCCTTCATCGCTGCCGCGACGGGCTTGGCGTTGATCAGGTCCTGCGGAGTCAGGCCATCGGCCTCGGCCATCGACAGGCGCTCGCGCACCGCGCGCTCCACGCGCACCAGACCGACGCGGAAGGTGTTCTCGGCCATCTCGCCGACCGAACGCACGCGGCGGTTGCCGAGGTGGTCGATGTCGTCCACCACGCCGCGGCCGTTTCGGATCTCGGTCAGCAGGCGGATGACGTCGAGAATGTCGGAGCCGCCCTCGTTAGCCTCGACCAGGCGCTTGGACTCGTCGTCGCCACGCTCGGCCAGGTACTTGTGGTCATACAGCACCGAGGCGCCGGTGACTTCCTTGCGGCCCAGGCGGCGATTGAACTTCATCCGACCCACGCCGGACAGGTCGTAGCGCTCGAAGGTGAAGAACAGGTTGTGGAACAGGTTCTGCGCCGCGTCCTTGGTCGGCGGTTCGCCCGGGCGCATCATCCGGTAGATCTCGACCAGCGCTTCCAGCTGCGTACGGGTGTTGTCCACGCGCAGCGTGTTGCTGAGGTACGGACCGCGGTCAAGGTCGTTGACCCACAGCGTGCCGAGGGTGGCGATGCCGGCCTTGCGCAGCTTGCCCAGCATGTCCTCGGTGATCTCGTCGTTGGCCGAGGCCAGCAGCTCGCCGGTGGCCGGATCGACCACGTCATGCGAGAGGATGCGGCCGTGGATGTAGCTGTCCGGCACGGCCAGCGCGGCGATGCCGGAGGATTCGAGCTGCTTCACGTGGCGCGCGGTGATGCGCTTGCCGGCCTCGACGATCACCTTGTCGCCGTCGGCCAGGTCGAAGTTCAGGGTCTCGCCGCGCAGGCGCTCGGGGACCAGCTCCAGCTGCACGCCCTCGCCTTCGGGCAGGACGTGGAAGGTGTTGATCTCGAAGAACTCGTTGAGCATTTCTTCGTTGTTGTAGCCCAGCGCGCGCAGCAGCACGCTGACCGGCAGCTTGCGGCGGCGGTCGATGCGGGTGTACAGCGCGTCCTTCGGGTCGAACTCGAAGTCCAGCCACGAGCCGCGGTAGGGAATCACGCGCGCGGAGAACAGCAGCTTGCCCGAGGAGTGGGTCTTGCCGCGGTCGTGGTCGAAGAACACGCCCGGCGAACGGTGCAGCTGCGAGACGATGACGCGCTCGGTGCCGTTGACGATGAAGGTGCCGTTGTCGGTCATGAGCGGGATCTCGCCCATGTAGACCTCCTGCTCCTTCACGTACTTGATCGCCTTGTTCGACGACTCGCGGTCGTAGATCACCAGGCGCACGGTCACGCGCAGCGGCGCGCCGTAGCTCATGCCGCGCTGGCGGCACTCACGCTCGTCGAACACCGGCTCGCCGAGCTTGTAGCCGACGTATTCCAGCGCCGCGTAGCCGTTGTAGCTGACGATCGGGAACACCGACTTGAGCGCCGCGTGCAGGCCCTTGTCGTCGCGCTTGTTGGGGTCCTTGTCGGCCTGCAGGAACTCGCGGTAGGAGTCGACCTGGATGGCGAGCAGGAACGGCACCTCGAGGATCGAGCGGCGCTTTCCGAAGTTCTTGCGGATGCGCTTCTTCTCGGTGAACGAGTAGTTCGACTGGAGCTGGGACGTCGTCATGGGGAGCTGATGCCTCGGTCTGGGACGTGCGCGAACGCAGGTCCTTGAAAACGAAAAGTTGTCACTGGACAGTCGCTGGTATTGCCGGCACCAGCACGCCTTCTCCCGCTACTGACCACTGACCACTGGGTGAAGCCGGGATTGGGGATTCGGGATTGGCAAAAGCGAAACGCTTTCCCGAATCCCGGATCCCGATTTCCGAATCCCTGCCTTACAACGGCCGAAGGCCGGGGGCGTGTGGCCCCCAGCCTCGGCTTCCGCCATCACCTCCGCGCG
>JAEWZE010000199.1 GCA_023395465.1 Pseudomonadota bacterium | reverse complement strand
TGATGTACGAGGCCTGGAAGGCGGCCGAGCGCGGCGTGCGCGTGCGCCTGCTGCTGGACGACATCAACACCTCGGGCAAGGACGCGGCGCTGCTGGCGCTGGACGCGCACGAGAACATCGAGATCCGCGTGTACAACCCGTTCCGCAACCGCGACGGCGTGGCGCGCGTGATCGAGATGATCCAGCGCATGTTCTCGATCACCTACCGCATGCACAACAAGGCCTGGATCGCCGATGGCCAGGTGGCGATCGTGGGCGGGCGCAACATCGGCATCGAGTATTTCGATGCGCACAACGAGACCAACTTCCGCGACCTGGACGTGCTGCTGTTCGGCCCGGCGGTGGCGCAGGCCAGCGCGATCTTCGACACGTTCTGGAACAGCGACGCGGTGGTGCCGATCGCCCAGCTCAACCGCAAGCCGCGGCAGAAGCTCGAATCGGTGCTCGCCGGCATCAAGGAGGAAGCCGGCGGCCGCGTCGCCCGCCGCTACCTCGACCGCGTGGACCTGTCGAACAACGTGCGCGCCTACCTGGCGCAGCAGCTCACGCCGTACTGGAGCGACCGCATCCGCGTGATCTCCGACCCGCCGCTGAAGTGGAAGGACAATCCGCCGGGCGAATACCTGGTGGCCGAGCTGTTCGAGGTGGTGCAGAAGACGCAGCACAAGGCGCTGCTGATCTCGCCCTACTTCGTGCCCGGCGACGAGGGCGTGGCCGCGCTGGCCGCGCTGGTCCGCGAGCGCGACGCGCACGTGGGCGTGATCACCAATTCGCTGGCGGCCAACGACGTGGTCGCGGTGCACGGCGGCTATGCCAACTACCGCAAGGACCTGCTGCGCACCGGGGTGAAGCTGTACGAGATGCGGCCGCAGGTGACGCAGTCCGATTCCAGCCTGTTCGGCAGCAGCGGCGCCAGCCTGCACACCAAGGCCTTCGTGGTGGACGACCGCTACGGATTCATCGGCTCGTTCAACATCGATCCGCGCTCGATCGACCTGAACACGGAGATGGGCGTGCTGTTCGACGACGTGGCGCTGGCCGTCGCGCTGCGCGAGGAGTACCTGCGGCTGTCGGGTGGCGGGAAGAGCTACTGGGTGTACCTGGACGAGGAAGCACGGCTGCGCTGGCTCGACCGCGCCGAGGAACCGCCCGTGGTGCTCGAGCACGAGCCCGAATCCGGCCTGTGGCCGCGCGCGATGGCGCGCGTGGTGGGCTGGCTGCCGGTGGAATCGCAGCTTTAAGGGCTGACGGCGGCGGAGAGTGGGCGGGTGCGATGCGCGCCACGCCCCGGGCGCGTTCCGGCTGGCCTCCGCGCGCGACCTGGAGTTGTCCGGCGCGGGACAGTCGCGGGCCGCAACTAGCGTCGCCATACCCCACCGCACGCACGCAGTCCCCGGCCCTTCGCCATTCTCCGGGGGCCGCGACTGCGGCCCGGGCGTGGATCTTCACGGGCGTTCTTCACGCCACGGGCGCCCGTGGGCAATTCCGGGAAGAGGGGCGTAGAATGCCGCGCCTGTCACGCCAGCATGGCCCGCTACGCGGGCCGTTTTCACACCTAGAAGTCTCCTTTTCTCCAACCTGATCAAGGGGTCCGCACGCATACGCGCGGCGCCCGCGACGGAGTGTTATCCATGATCTTCGAACAGCTTGCGACCTACGGCCACGAACAGGTCGTGTTCTGCCACAACCCGGACGTCGGCCTGAAGGCGATCATCGCCATCCACAACACCGTGCTGGGTCCGGCACTGGGCGGCACCCGGATGTGGCCGTACCAGAACGAGCAGGAAGCGCTGGACGACGTGCTGCGCCTGTCGCGCGGCATGACCTACAAGAACGCGGTGGCCGGGCTGAACCTGGGCGGCGGCAAGGCGGTGATCATCGGCGACCCGGCCAAGGACAAGTCCGAGGCGCTGTTCCGCGCGTTCGGCCAGTTCGTCGACTCGCAGGGCGGCCGCTACATCACCGCCGAGGACGTGGGCATCGACGTCAGCGACATGGAGTTCGTGTACCGCGAGACGCAGTTCGTCACCGGCGTGCACCAGGTGCATGGCGGTTCGGGCGACCCTTCCCCGTTCACCGCCTACGGCACGCTGCAGGGCCTGATGGCCACGCTGAACCGCAAGTTCGGCGACGAGGAAGTGGGCAAGTACAGCTATGCCGTGCAGGGCCTGGGTCACGTCGGCATGGAGTTCGCCAAGCTGCTGCGCGAGCGCGGCGCCAAGATCTTCGTCACCGACATCAACCAGCAGCGCGTGGACCAGGCGGTCAGCGAACTGGGCGCCGAGGCCGTGGACCTGGACGAGATCTACGACGTCGACGTGGACGTGTATTCGCCCTGCGCGCTGGGCGGCACCGTCAACGAGAAGACCCTGCCGCGGCTGAAGGCCAAGGTGATCTGCGGGGCGGCCAACAACCAGCTGGCGACCAATGCCATCGGCGACGAGGTCACGCGCCGCGGCATCCTGTACGCGCCGGACTACGCGGTGAACGCCGGCGGCGTGATGAACATCTCGCTGGAAATCGACGGCTACAACCGCGAACGCGCGATGCGCATGATGCGCACGATCTACCACAACCTCGGCCGCATCTTCGAGATCGCCGACCGCGACGGCATCCCCACCTACCAGGCCGCCGACCGCCTGGCCGAGGAGCGCATCGCGACCATCGGCAAGCTCAAGCTGCCCATGGGCCGCGGCACCCCGCGCTTCCAGGGACGCGTGCGCGGGAGCTGACGGCGCGCAGGCAGTCGCGCCCCGGCGCCGCCGCCTGGACTTCGCTGTGGGAGCGACCTTGGTCGCGAAGCCTTTCGCGCGCAAGCGCGCTCCCACTTCCGGGTGGCCGGCTGACGGCGCGACGGCTGTCGCGTCGAAGCCGCGGCCGGGGCGCCCTTCGGCACGACCGCCTGCCGCCCCTCCGCAGCAACAGCGACGCGCAGTCGTTGTAGCATGCGAAACCAATTCACAGGGAGCTAGGCATGCGGACTTTCCCGCTCGGCGAGGACATCGACACCCTGCGCGAGGCCGTGCGCCGGTTTGCCGAGGCCGAGATTGCGCCGCGCGCCGCGTCGATCGACGAGGACAATGCCTTCCCGCAGGAGCTGTGGCCCAAGCTCGGCGAGCTTGGCCTGCTGGGCATGACGGTGCCGGGCGAGTTCGGCGGCAGCGAGATGGGCTATCTCGCCCACCTGGTGGCGATGGAGGAAGTCTCGCGCGCTTCCGGCTCGGTCGGCCTGAGCTATGGCGCGCATTCCAACCTGTGCGTGTCCAACCTCTACACCAACGGCAACCAGGCGCAGCGGGAGAAGTACCTTCCGAAGCTGTGCAGCGGCGAGTGGAAGGGTGCGCTCGCGATGAGCGAGCCGGGGGCCGGTTCCGACGTGGTCGGGTCGATGTCCTGCCGCGCCGAACTCAAGGGCGACACCTGGATCGCCAACGGCAACAAGATGTGGATCACCAACGGCCCCGAGGCCGACGTGCTGGTGGTCTACATGCGCACCGCCAGCCGCGAACTGGGCAGCAAGTGCATGACCGCCTTCATCGTCGAGAAGGGCATGAAGGGGTTCTCGACCGCGCAGAAGCTGGACAAGCTCGGCATGCGCGGCTCCAACACCTGCGAGCTGGTGTTCGAGAACTGCGAGATCCCCGACGGGAACGTGCTGGGCGAGGTCAACAACGGCGTCAAGGTGCTGATGAGCGGGCTCAACACCGAGCGCCTGGTGCTGACCGGCGGGCCGCTGGGCCTGATGCAGGCCGCGCTCGACATCGCCCTGCCCTACACCCGCGAGCGTCGCCAGTTCGGCCAGGCGATCGGCACCTTCGGCATCATGCAGGCCAAGATCGCCGACATGTACACCGCGCTGCAGTCATCGCGCGCGTTCGCCTACCAGGTGGCGCGCGATTACGACGCCGGCCACCGCTCGCGCATCGATGCCGCCAGCTGCCTGCTGCATGCCAGCGAGGCCGCGGTGCAGGTGGCGCTGGAGGCGATCCAGGCGCTGGGCGGCAACGGCTACATCAACGAGTACGCCACCGGTCGCATCCTGCGCGACGCGAAGCTCTATGCGATCGGCGCCGGCACCAACGAGATCCGGCGCATGCTCATCGGCCGCGAGCTGTTTGCCGGCAACCACTGACGACAGCGCCGATTTCGCATCCCCCGCTTTACGCCCGCCCCCGCTTTCGCGGGAGTGAGGGAGGGTTCGCCTGCGCGGCACCGCCGCGCCGACCATCCGAATGCACGGCGCGCTGCGCCGGGCCGGACGGACCGGACGGGCCGGCTTGAGGCCCGCCAGAGCCAACCTCTCCAGGCCGCATCGATGCACGCCAGGCCGGAGATGCGAGAAGCGCCCGCGGCGCGCGCTCAGAATCCCAGCACGTACCGCAGCGAACCCATGCGTTCGTGGCCGCGCGGGCCGAAGCGCTGGTCGAAGTCCAGCGACAGGCGCGCGTTGCGTCCCAGCCAGGTCTCCAGGCCGAAGCCGACCAGTCCACCGGACTTCGCCGCATCCGCCATCGGCAGCGGCGACCAGCTGTCGATGCCGGTGAAGCTGGCCTGCACGTCGAAGCCGTCGGCGCGCAGCGTCTGCTGCCACTCCGACCAGACATGCAGCCGCGCACCGCGCCAGTCGCGGCTGGCGCGCAGGCCGGCGACGGCCTGGGTGCGGGTGAGCGTGGCGGCCGCGGCGGTCAGCCCGAAGCCGCTGCCCCATTCGGCGAAGCCGTCGTTGCGCATCCTTGCGTGGCCCGCGCCCACGTAGGGCGTGAGCCGCCAGTCGCCCAGCTCCCGGTGACGGCCGGCCTCCAGTTCCAGGCTGCCGTAGCGGCCCGAATAGGCGGCGAATACGCCGGGCCGCGCATCGTCGCCGGCGAACAGCCGGCGCTCGATGCCGCGGTCGAAGCGTCCGCTGGCCAGGTGCGCGGCGACATAGCCATCGGCCGACATCCTGCCCAGGTACAGGCCGGCATGGGTCTGCCGGTCGCGGCTGCGGTCGCGGTTGCCGCCCAGCCAGTCCTGGGCCCGGGTTTCGCCGAACGCGAAGCCGGAGACGAAACCGCCCGATCGCTGGTCGTGGCCGATCGTCCAGCCGTCGAGCCGGGTGCCGCCGCCGGCGATGCCGCTGCTGCCGCCCTGCCCCAGCGAGCGCGACCACGCCCCGGCCTGCGCATCCCCCGCCTGGAGTTCGCCCAGGCGCGTGGACAGCGCACGCCGGCCCATGTCGATGGCGTCGAAGCTGAGGCTGGTCGCAAGCGAATGCGACTCGCCCGACAGGCTGTCGAGCGCGGCCCGGGCGCGCGATTCGTCCGACAGCGCCTGGAACGCACCGGCGACCTCCAGGAACTCCGCATCCGCGGCCTCGCTGCCCGCGCTGCGCGCGCCGTCGATGCGGTCGAAGGCCGTTTCCAGCCGTTGCGCCGCCGCCAGCCCCGCCTGCGACACGCCGGCCAGCCGCTTCGCCGCCGCGGCCACGTCGAGTCGTTCGATCTCCAGGTTCACCACGTAGCCGGTGTAGTCGTAGGCCAGCTCGGCGTCCAGGAACAGGCTCGAGGCATGGGTCAGCGCGTCGAACTCGCCGCTCAGTCCGTCGAGTGCGGTCAGCACCGGCTCGGTGGCGCTGGTGACGTAACCGGGCGCAACGCCCGAGACGTGCAGGGTGCCGCCCTCGAGCGTCGCCACCCCATGCACCATCAGCGAGGCGCCGACCTGCACCGACAGCGTGCCCGTGGCCGACTGGGTGTAGTCGCCGGCGGCCAGCAGCCGGTTGTCCGCATCGATGGCCACGGTGCCGGCGTTGCTGATCGACTGCCACACCGCGCCCTGTCCGGTGAGCGTGCCCTGCGGCCCGACCCGCACATGGGTACTGGTCAGGTGCCCGTCGACCACCAGGGTGCCGGCCTCCACGCGGGTGTCGCCGCGATAGTCGCTGTTGGGCAGGTTGGCCAGCACCAGCCGGCCGTCGCCGCGCTTGACCAGGCCGCCATCGCCATCGATGCCGTTGCTCCACACCGAGGTGATGCCGTCGAAGTCGGCCACGACATCGCCCCAGTCGAACCGGCCAGGGCCCTGCACCGCCGCGGCGATGTCGAGCGCGCCATAGCCGAACACCGGGTCGACGCCCGCCGCGCCGAGATCGGTCGCGGTGCCGAGCAGCGTCTGCCGCACCAGGTCGTTGTCGAAATAGGGAAAGGCCTCCCACACCAGCGCCGCCGCGCCCGACACGATCGGCGCCGCGAACGAGGTGCCCTGCCACTGGTAGTAGGTGGGCGCGTCGGGCGCATCGTTGGTGCCGGTGACGACCACCGTGCCCGGTGCCGCCAGGCAGTAGCGCATCGCCAGGCCGCATGCGTTGGAATACTCGGCCAGCTGCGCGCTGTCGCCGGTCGACAGCGCGGCCACCGCCAGCCAGCCGCGCTCCAGGTCGGCGGCGGGCCGGGTGTCGCCGGTGCCCGGCTGGCTCGGCAGGGCCGCGGTGTCGGACGGATCGTCGAAGCCGGAATTGCCGGCCGAGAACACCACCAGCCCGCCGTGCTCGACGATGAAGGGGCGGTACTCGTCCGCGATCGCTGCGGTCGCGGCCGGGTTGGTCCAGTAGAGGCCGCCCCAGGAATTGTTCATCACCTGCACGCCGCGATCGATCAGGTCGTCGTGGATCGGCGCCAGGCCCAGCGCGCCATCGACCTCGTTGCCCTGGCCGGTGCCGTCGTCCTCGGGGGGCTCGTCGTTGATGATGCGCGCCGAGACGATCTCCGCGCCCGGCGCGATGCCGCCGGGCCAGCGGCCGAACGGCATGCCCGCGGCGATCTGCGCGACCGCGGTGCCGTGCCCGACCACGTCGTCGACCTGCAGGTTGTTGGTGCGCGCGTCGATGTAGGTCAGGTTGGCGACCACGCGATCGTCGCGCATCGCCGAGTGGTCGCGATTGACGCCGCTGTCGACGATGCCGATGCGGATGCCGGCACCGGTCAGGCCCAGCTCGTGCGCAGAGTCGGCGCCCGTCCAGGCCAGGTGCCGGCTGTAGGCCGGGTCCGGATCCTGGACCGTCGGCGGTGGCGGCTCCGGCGGTGTGGTCGGCGGTGGCGCCAGCGGCGGCGGGCTGGGACGGGTGCCGCCTCCGCCTCCGCCGCAGGCCGACAGCATGCAGGCCGCCATGACGGCCGCGGCCAGGACCGACCGCTTCCGCGCGTTCCGGTGTTCCATCGTCTCCATCCCTGATCGATCGCGCGGCGAGGCGCCCCGCGCCTCTATAGCGCCATTTGCGGTGCCACGCCAGCCGACCAGCGTCCGTTTGCCGCTCCGCTCCGGCGGGAGCGATAATCGGGGTCTTCCCCACGCGGTCCGGAGTCTCCCATGAGCGACGTCGTCATCGTCGGTGCCAAGCGCACCGCCATCGGTTCCATGCTCGGCCAGTTCACCGGCGTGCCGACGCCGACCCTGGGCGCCACCGCCATCCGTGGCGCGGTCGAACAGGCCGGCATCAAGGGCGAGGACGTGTCCGAAGTGATCATGGGCTGCGTGCTGCCGGCCAACCTGGGCCAGGCGCCCGCGCGCCAGGCCGCGCTCGCGGCGGGCCTGCCCAAGGGCACCGGCTGCACCACGATCAACAAGGTCTGCGGCTCGGGCATGAAGGCGGTGATGCTGGGCCACGACCTGATCAAGGCCGGTTCGGCGACCGTGGTCGTCGCCGGCGGCATGGAGTCGATGACCAACGCGCCGCACATGGTGTCCGCGCGCCCGGGCCTGCGCTACGGCGACGCCAAGCTCGTCGACCACATGGCCTGGGACGGACTGACCAATCCCTACGACGGCCAGTCGATGGGCGTGTTCGCCGAAGCCACCGCCGACAAGTACGGCTTCACCCGCGAGGAGCAGGACGCCTTCACCATCGAGTCGGTCAAGCGCGCGCAGGGCGCGATCGCCTCGGGCGCGTTCAAGGACGAGATCGTTCCGGTCAAGGTCGCCACCCGCAAGGGCGAGGTCGAGGTCGACACCGACGAGCAGCCGGGCAAGTCCGACATCGCCAAGATCCCGACCCTGCGTGGCGCGTTCCGCAAGGACGGCACGGTGACCGCGGCGAGTTCGTCGAGCATCTCCGACGGCGCGGCGGCAACCGTGCTCACCAGCGCCGAAAACGCGGCAAGGCTGGGGCTGGAACCGATTGCACGCATCGTCGGCCACGCCACCTTCTCGCAGGAGCCGGAGTGGTTCACCACCGCCCCGGTGAGCGCGATCCGCAACCTGCTCGACAAGGTCGGCTGGTCGGTCGACGACGTCGACCTGTTCGAGGTCAACGAGGCGTTCTCGGTGGTGGCCATGGCGCCGATCCGCGAGCTCGGCATCCCGCACGACAAGCTCAACGTGCACGGCGGCGCGACCGCCCTGGGCCACCCGATCGGCGCCAGCGGCGCGCGCCTGCTGGTGACCCTGCTCCATGCGCTGAAGGCACGTGGCGGCAAGCGCGGCGTGGCGTCGCTGTGCATCGGCGGCGGCGAGGCGACCGCGGTTGCGGTCGAGCTGCTCTGAGCCGGGTGAACGGTTAACGTCGCCTTGACGAAATTTCCGCCCGTCACCGCTTGACAGCGGTCACGGGCTTGTCATCATTGTTATGGCGCGCACCTTTGCGCGTTGCCAAACTTCAGACGAGGAAGAACGGATATGACCATCAACAAGGCTCTGCTCACGCTGGCTCTGGGCTTCGCCCTGGCCGCCTGCAGCAACCAGCAGCAGGCCGAGAACGCCGCTGCCGACGCCGCTGACGCCGCTGCCGACGCCGCCACCGCTGCTGTCGAGGCCGAGGGCACTGCCGCCGCCGACACCGCCCAGGCTGCCGCCGACGACGCCGCTGCCGCTGCCGACGCTGCTGCCGACGCCGCTGCCGACGCTGCCGCCGCCACGACGTCCGAAGCCGCCGACGCGGCTGCCGACACGGCCGAGGCTGCGGAAGACGCTGCCAAGGACGCCGAGGACGCTGCCCAGGAAGCGACCCCGTAAGTTCGACGCCGCAAGGCAGTCAAGGAAGCCGCCGGCCTGTCCGGCGGCTTTTCCTTTTTTAACATTCTGTTCTGCACAATTGCGTCGCGGCCTGTGGGGAGCCCCGGGCCGGCGACACATCCAACCACCGTATCCGGAGACAACCCCTTGAACATCAAGCTTCTCGCCATTGCTGCCGCCAGCGTGCTGGCCCTCGCCGCCTGCCAGAACACCGCTGAAGGCGCCAAGGAAGATGCGGCCGCCAACGCCGCCGCCGCCGAGCAGGCCGCTGCCGAAGCCGCTGCCGCCACCGAGCAGGCCGCTGCCAACGTCGCCGACGCGACCCAGGAAGCCGCTGCCGAAGCCGAGGCCGCGACCGAAGAGGCCGCCGCCAACGTCGAAGCCGCTGCCGACGACGCCGCTGCCGCCAGCCGCGAAGCCGCCGCCGACGCCGCCGGCGCGGTGAAGGATGCCGCTGCCGAGGCCGAAGAAGCCGCGCGCAACTGATCCACGCTGCATGCGTCACCGGAAAGGTCCGCCACGCGCGGGCCTTTCCTTTTGCGGCGGGACCGGCGCCCGCGTCGCGCGGCGGGGTCACGTATCCTCTGCGCTACCCAACGCAGACCTCGCACCATGCCGGCACTGACCTCGCACCTCGACCCGCGCTCCCAGGACTTCCTCGACAACGCCGCCTACCACCGCGCCCTGGTCGAGGAACTCGAGCGCAGGCTTGCGCGGGCCGCCGATGGCGGCGGTGAGCAGGCGCGCCATCGCCATACCGAGCGCGGCAAGCTGCTCGCCCGCGACCGAATCACCGCCCTGCTCGATCCGGGCTCGCCCTTCCTCGAGATCGCGCCGCTGGCCGCCGAGGAGATGTACGACGGCGCCGCGCCCGCCGCGGGCATGGTCTGCGGCATCGGCCGGGTGATGGGCCAGGAAGTGGTGGTCGTGGCCAACGACGCCACGGTCAAGGGCGGCACCTACTTCCCGATGACGGTGAAAAAGCACCTGCGCGCGCAGGAAGTGGCGCGCGAGAACCGGCTGCCCTGCGTCTACCTGGTCGATTCGGGCGGCGCCTTCCTGCCGCTGCAGGACGAGGTGTTCCCCGATCGCGAGCACTTCGGCCGCATCTTCTACAACCAGGCCCGGCTGAGCGCGGAGAACATCCCGCAGATCGCGGTGGTGATGGGCAGCTGCACCGCTGGCGGCGCCTACGTGCCGGCGATGTGCGACGAGAGCGTCATCGTCAAGGAACAGGGCACGATCTTCCTCGGCGGCCCGCCGCTGGTGAAGGCCGCCACCGGCGAGGTGGTCGACGCCGAGACCCTCGGAGGCGCCGACGTGCACACCGCGGTGTCGGGCGTGGCAGACCATTTCGCCGAGGACGACCGCCATGCGCTGGAGATCGCGCGATCGATCGTCGGCCACCTCAACCGGCGCAAGACGCTGCCGGTGGCCGTGCGCGAGGCGCGCGAGCCGCTGTACGCGGCCGAGGAGCTGTACGGCATCGTGCCGAAGGACACGCGCCGGCCCTTCGACATCCGCGAAGTGATCGCGCGCATCACCGACGGCAGCGAGCTGGACGAGTTCAAGGCGCGCTACGGCAAGACCCTGGTGACCGGATTCGCCCACCTGCACGGCTACCCGGTCGGCATCATCGCCAACAACGGCATCCTGTTCGGCGAGAGCGCGCTCAAGGGTGCGCACTTCATCGAACTGTGCAACCAGCGCGGCATCCCGCTGGTGTTCCTGCAGAACATCACCGGCTTCATGGTCGGCCGCAAGTACGAGAACGCCGGGATCGCCCGCGACGGCGCGAAGATGGTGACCGCGGTGGCGTGCTCGTCGGTGCCCAAGTTCACCGTGGTGATCGGGGGCAGCTTCGGCGCCGGCAACTACGCCATGTGCGGCCGCGCCTATGGCGCGCGCTTCCTGTGGATGTGGCCGAACGCGCGCATCAGCGTGATGGGCGGCGAGCAGGCGGCCAGCGTGCTGGCGACGGTGCGCCGCGACGGCATCGAGGCGCGCGGCGGGCAGTGGAGCGCGGACGAGGAAGACGCGTTCAAGGCGCCGATCCGCGAGCAGTACGAACGCCAGGGCAGCCCGTGGTACGCCACCGCCCGGCTGTGGGACGACGGCATCATCGACCCGGCCGATACCCGGCGCGTGCTGGGCCTGGGAATCTCGGCCTCGCTCAACGCGCCGATCGAACCGGCGAAGTTCGGGGTGTTCCGGATGTAGGTGCGTGGCGGCATCGCTGGCATCGCGCCCGTGGCCGCCGCAATGCCATCTGCTACCTTGCCGGTCCCACCGACCGACGCCCGACGAATGCGCCTTTCGCCCAATCGCGCCCAGCATGCGCGCGTGCTGTTTCCGCTCTGCCTGCTGTTGTCCGCCTGTGCAGGCACGTCCAGCCCGCAGGCCGATGCCGGTGGCCCTGGCGCATTGACGCCCGCCCCGGTCGGCGCCGCCACCACCGGCCGCTACCCGAACCTCTTCGCCGAAGCGGGCTACGCCCAGGCCGAGATCGATGCCAGGATCGAAGCGGCCTACCAGCAGCTGTTCCACGGCGATCCGGACGACGAGGCCATCTACTACGACGCCGGCCGCAACGCCAATGGCCCGCTCGCCTACATCCTCGACGTCAACAGCGACGACGTGCGCTCGGAAGGCATGTCCTACGGGATGATGATCGCGGTGCAGCTCGACCGGAAACGCGAGTTCGACGCGATCTGGAACTGGGCGAAGACCCACACCTACCACGCCGATCCGGCGCATCCGGCCCACGGCTACTTCGCCTGGTCGGTGAAGACCGACGGCACCGCGATCGACGAGATGCCCGCGCCCGACGGCGAGGAGTACTTCATCACCGCGCTGTACTTCGCCTCGGCGCGCTGGGGCGATGGCGAAGGGATCTACGACTACCGCGCGCAGGCCGACCGGCTCCTTGGCGACGTCCTGCACCGCGAGCCGATCACCGGGCCGACCAATCGCGGCACGATGACCGCGGTGAACCTGTTCGACCGCGACGCGAGGATGGTGCGCTTCACCCCGGACGTGGTGAACGCCGCGCATACCGACGCCTCCTACCACCTGCCCGCCTTCTACGAGGTCTGGGCGCGGGTCGGGCCCGAGGCGGACCGCGCGTTCTGGGCCGAGGCCGCGCGCGTGAGCCGCGACTACTTCGTGGCGGCGGCGCATCCGCTCACCGCGCTGACGCCCGACTACGGCAACTTCGACGGCAGCCCCTGGGCCGCGTCGTGGCGGCCGGAGTCGGCCGACTTCCGCTACGACGCCTGGCGCAGCGCGATGAACTGGTCGATGGACTGGTCGTGGTGGCGTGCCGATCCGCGCCAGGTGGCGCTGTCCAACCGCCTGCAGGCCTTCTTCCACCAGCAGGGCCTGGACCGGCACGTCAGCCTGTACACGCTCGACGGCCAGCCGCTCGGTGGCGGACGCACCGCCGGCCTGGTGGCAATGAACGCGACCGCGGCGCTGGCGGCCGACCACCCGCGCCGGCTGGAGTTCGTGCGCGCCCTGTGGGAGGAGCCGGTGCCCACCGGCCAGTACCGCTACTACGACGGGGTGCTGCAGCTCATGGCGATGCTCCACCTCGCCGGGCAATACCGTGACTGGTGGCCGCGGGAGACCGCAGCGCGCTGAACGACGGAACTCAACAAGATGCGGCAAGTGCCTGCCGGAGAACGGATTTGGTGAGCGGCGTCACAGCGTGAAGGCCATGTCGACATGCTAGGCTCCAAGGCCCCCATCCGCCGTCCGGCGGCGCCAGCCGGACGGTCCCTGCCCAGCCCGAGGAACCCGCGACATGGCTATTTTCCCCCAGAGCAACGCCAACGCCCGCAAGGACACCCCGTCCTTCGCGCCCGATGCGCCGCCGGCGACGCCGCCGCGCGAGGCCACGGCAGTCGCGGACTTCAACCCCACCCAGGTCGGCCCGCCGCGCGCGACCGCGCCGACCGCGCCGGCCGAGCCGGTCGCCAAGGAATCGCTGATCGCCGCCGACCTGACCATCGAGGGCAAGATCGAAGGCAGCGGCCATGTCCGCATCGCCGGCCGCTTCAAGGGCGATGTCAACGTGCAGGGCAACCTGCGCATCGAGAACGGCGCCAAGCTCAACGGCGGCGTCAAGGCCAAGCAGGTGGTGGTGGCTGGCGAGCTGGACGGCAACATCGATTCGGCCTCCAAGGTCGAGCTGCTCGACTCGGCCGTGCTGACCGGCGACATCAAGGCCGGCTCGCTGACCGTCGCGGCTGGTTCCAGGATCCGCGGCCACGTCGAATGCGGCTGGGACAACACCGATTCCGCGTCGTCGGCGCCGCGCAAGGACAAGGCCAAGGGCGAGAACGCGGAGACGCGCGAACTGGCCACCTGAGCCCGTGGCCGCCCCGAAGCCGGGTATGGCAGGTGCCACGCGCACCTGCCCGCACTGCAAGACCACGATCCTCGAAAGCGCGAGCATCTGTCCCTCGTGCAAGCACTACCTGCGCTTCGATACCCCGCGCACCGGGCCCGGCGCGGTCCCCTCGAGCACCACGGCCCTGCAGGTCGAGGGCATGATCCGGCACCCCGCCGAGGGCGGGGCCTGGGAATATTCGGTGGTGCTGAGCGTGCGCGACGACGAGGGCACCGAAGTCACCCGCCACGTGGTGGGCGTGGGCGCGATGCT
>JAEWZE010000197.1 GCA_023395465.1 Pseudomonadota bacterium | reverse complement strand
TCGATCATGTTCCTGGGCGGCTGGGCTTCCCCGATCGACATCGCGCCGCTGACCTGGATTCCGGGTTGGATCTGGCTGGGTCTCAAGACGTTCGTCGTGGTCTCGTTGTTCGTGTGGTTCCGCGCGTCGTTCCCGCGCTACCGCTATGACCAGATCATGCGCTTGGGTTGGAAAATCTTCATCCCGCTGACCGGCGTTTGGCTGGTCGTGGTGGCGATCTGGATGCAGACGCCCTGGAACATTTGGCGCTAAGCCGCCAGGCAGAGGCAGGATATGGAAGCGATCAAGGATTTCTTCGGCAGCCTGATGCTGACCGAATTGCTCAAGGGCATGCGCCTGACGGGCAAGTATTTCTTCAAGCGCAAGGTCACCTTGCGCTACCCCCAGGAAAAGACGCCTGCGTCGCCGCGTTTCCGTGGCCTGCATGCGCTGCGCCGCTACCCCAATGGGGAAGAGCGTTGCATCGCGTGCAAGCTGTGCGAAGCCGTGTGTCCCGCGCTGGCGATCACGATCGAGTCGGACCAGCGTGACGACGGCACTCGCCGTACCACGCGCTACGACATCGACCTGACCAAGTGCATTTTCTGCGGCTTCTGTGAGGAAAGCTGCCCCGTGGACTCCATCGTGGAAACGCACATCCACGAATACCACGGTGAAAAGCGCGGCGACCTGTATTTCACCAAAGACATGCTGCTCGCCGTGGGCGACCGCTACGAAGCCGAAATCGCCCGTCGCCGGGCCGAAGACGCTCCCTACCGTTGAAGCCCAGGACCTGATCCATGACTTTTACCACTGTCCTGTTTTACATACTGGCCGCGGTGCTGGTGATCGCGGCGTTCCGCGTGATCACCGCGCGCAGCCCGGTTACCGCAGTCCTGCACCTGATCCTGGCGTTCGTCAACGCAGCCATGCTGTGGATGCTGCTTGGCGCCGAGTTCCTTGCGCTGCTGCTGGTGCTGGTATACGTGGGCGCCGTGATGGTGCTCTTCCTCTTCGTCGTGATGATGCTCGACATCCGCATGGATGCCTTGCGCCAGGGCCTGAAGACCTACCTGCCGCTGGGCCTGGTGATCGGCCTGGTCATGGTGCTGGAGATGGCCTTCGTGCTGGGTTCGACCTGGTACGGCGCTGGCCCGCAAGCCCCCGTCGCCGGCGACTACAACAACGCCCGCGCGCTGGGCGAGGCCATGTACACCCAGTACATCTACGCGATTGAAGTGGGCGCCGCGCTGCTGCTGGTGGGCATGGTTGCCGCCATCGCGCTGACCCTGCGCCGCCGCCGCGACGTGAAGTACAACGACCCGGTGGCCGCCGTCCGCGTGCGCTCGAAGGACCGTTACCGCATGGTGAGCATGCCCGCCCAGAGCGAGCGTGCCCAGGCGCAGAACGGCGCTCCGACCGCCGCCGCGCCCCAAGGAGAACAAAAATGACGCTGACGCTGGCCCACTACCTGATCCTCGGGGCGATCCTGTTCGCCATCGGGATCTTCGGCATCTTCCTGAACCGCCGCAACCTGATCATTCTCCTGATGTCCATCGAGCTGGTGCTCCTGGCCGTCAACATGAACTTCGTGGCGTTCTCCAGCTGGTTCGGCGACACCGCCGGCCAGGTGTTCGTGTTCTTCATCCTGACCGTGGCCGCCGCCGAAGCGGCGATCGGCCTGGCCATCCTGGTGCTGCTGTTCCGCAACCTGAACACGATCAACGTTGACGAACTCGATCGCCTGAAGGGCTGACGGGGTATTGGAAGAAAATGTCTAGCTCACCCAATCTCTACTTGCTCATCGCGCTGGCTCCGCTGGCGGGGGCAATTCTCGCGGGCCTCTTCGGCACCGGGTTCCTGGGCCGTCCCATCGGCCGCCGTGCTTCGCACATGATCACCATCCTGGGCGTGCTCATCTCCACCATCGGTTCGGTGGTGGTGCTGAACGACGTGCTCAATGGCCTGCGCTTTGACGGCGCGGTCTACACCTGGAGCCTGATCGGCCAGACCAAGCTGGAAATCGGCTTCCTGATCGATCCGCTGTCGGCCATGATGATGGTCGTCGTCACCTCCGTGTCGCTGATGGTGCACATCTACACCATCGGCTACATGGCCGACGACCCCGGCTACCAGCGCTTCTTCTCGTACATCTCGCTGTTCACGTTCTCCATGCTGATGCTGGTGATGTCGAACAACATGGTGCAGCTGTTCTTCGGCTGGGAAGCGGTGGGCCTGGTGTCGTACCTGCTGATCGGCTTCTGGTTCAAGCGCCCGACCGCGGTGTTCGCCAACCTCAAGGCGTTCCTGGTCAACCGCGTGGGTGACTTCGGCTTCCTGCTCGGCATCGCCGCGGTGATGTGGTACTTCGGCAGCCTCGACTACGCCACCGTGTTCGGTCGCGCGGGCGAGGTGCTCGACGGCGCCACCATCCAGGTACTGGGCAGCACCGAGTGGTCGGTCGCAACCATGATCTGCATCTGCCTGTTCATCGGCGCCATGGGCAAGTCGGCGCAGGTGCCGCTGCACGTGTGGCTGCCAGACTCGATGGAAGGCCCGACCCCGATCTCGGCGCTGATCCACGCCGCGACCATGGTCACCGCGGGCATCTTCATGGTTGCGCGCATGTCGCCGATCTTCGAGATGAGCGTCACCGCGCTCGATTTCGTGCTGTTCATCGGCGCCACGACGGCGTTCTTCACCGGCCTGATCGGCATGGTCCAGAACGACATCAAGCGCGTGGTCGCCTATTCGACCCTGTCGCAGCTGGGCTACATGACCGTGGCGCTGGGCGTGTCGGCGTACTCGGCGGCGGTGTACCACCTGATGACCCACGCCTTCTTCAAGGCGCTGCTGTTCCTGGCCGCGGGCAGCGTGATCATCGGCATGCACCACGAGCAGGACATGCGCAGGATGGGCGGCCTGCGCAAGTACATGCCGATCACCTTCTGGACTACCGTCATCGGCACGCTGGCGCTGGTGGCCACGCCGTTCTTCAGCGGCTTCTATTCCAAGGACATCATCATCGAGGCGGCGAAGCTCGGCGCCGATCGCGGCTGGGTCGGCACCTACGGCTACTGGGCGGTGCTGCTGGGCGCATTCGTGACCTCGTTCTACAGTTTCCGCCTGCTCTACCTCACCTATTTCGGCGCGGAGCGTTTCCGCGAAGTGCCGCAGTCGCATCCCGAGGCGCAGCACGGACCGCTCGGCCAGGAAACCCGACACGAGCCTTCGCACCTGGACGCGCACGGCGAGCACGCCGACGACGCCCACCACGGCGTGCACGAGCCGCACGAGTCCCCGTGGGTGGTGACCCTGCCGCTGGTGCTGCTGGCGATCCCCTCGATCCTGCTCGGCTTCTTCACGGCCGGTCCGATGCTGTTCGGCACCGACTGGAGCGGCCACGAGGAGACGACTCCGTTCTTCGCCGGCGCCATCGAGGTGTTCGCCGCGCACGACGTGATGGCGCAGATCAAGGAACACCTGTGGCACGGCCCCGTCGCGTTCGCCCTGCACGGCATGGTCGCGCCCGCCTTCTGGCTGAGCCTGGCCGGCTTCCTCCTGGCGACGCTGATGTACGTGTGGCGGCCCGGCCTGGCGCCGAAGGTGGCGCATGCGCTGCGCGTGCCGATCCGCGTCCTCGAGAACAAGTACGGCATGGACGATCTCTGGATCAAGGGCTTCGCCGGCGGCAGCGTGCTGCTGGGTCGCGGCTCGCGCGACGTCGACAGCAAGCTGATCGACGGCGTGCTGGTCAACGGCGCTGCCCGCGTCGTCGACCTGGCCGCGGGCCTCGTCCGCCGCATGCAGACCGGATACCTCTACCACTACGCGTTCGCGATGATCCTCGGCCTGATCGTGCTCCTGGCCGTACTGATCCGCTATTGGACCTGACCCCGTGCAGAACTGGCCCCTCCTCAGTCTCCTGATCTGGCTGCCGATCTTCGGTGGCGCCGCCGTGCTCGCGCTCGGCGACAAGCGCGCCGCCGGCGCACGCTGGCTGTCGCTGGCGATCGCCGTGCTCGTGTTCGTGCTCAGCCTGCCGCTGTTCACCGGCTTCGACTACGCCGCCACCGGCCTGCAGTTCCTCGAGCGGCGCGAGTGGATCCCGGCCTACGACATCCAGTACCACCTGGGTGCGGATGGCATCTCGATCGCCCTGATCATCCTCACCGCGCTGACCACCGCGCTGGTGCTGGTGGGCGCGTGGACCTCGATCGACCGGCGCGTGAGCCAGTACTACGGCGCGCTGCTGATCCTCGAAGGCCTGATGATCGGCGTGTTCTCGGCGGTGGACGCGCTGCTGTTCTACGTGTTCTTCGAAGCCATGCTGATCCCGATGTTCATCATCATCGGCGTCTGGGGCGGGCCGCGGCGCGTGTATGCGTCGATCAAGTTCTTCCTGTACACGTTCCTCGGCTCGATCTTCATGCTGGTCGGCCTGATCTACCTGTACCTGAAGGCGGGCAGCTGGCAGCTGCCGGACCTGTACGCACTGCGCCTGACCTCGACCGAGCAGATGTGGCTGTTCTTCGCCTTCCTCGCCGCGTTCGCGGTGAAGGTGCCGATGTTCCCGGTCCACACCTGGCTGCCCGACGCCCACGTCGAGGCGCCGACCGGCGGCTCGGTGATCCTGGCGGCGATCATGCTGAAGATCGGCGGCTACGGCTTCCTGCGCTTCAGCCTGCCGATCACGCCCGACGCCGGCCACGAATGGGCCTGGCTGGTGATCGCGCTGTCGCTGATCGCGGTGGTCTACGTGGGCCTGGTGGCACTGGTCCAGGAGGACATGAAGAAGCTCATCGCCTATTCCTCCGTGGCGCACATGGGCTTCGTGACCCTCGGTACGTTCATCGCCTTCTCGCTGATGCGCGACGTCAGCGGCGGCGAGGACGCGGCGCGCCTGGGCCTGCAGGGCGCGATGGTGCAGATGATCTCGCACGGCTTCATCTCCGGCGCGATGTTCTCCTGCGTCGGCGTGCTGTACGACCGCATGCACACCCGCATGATCCGGGACTACGGCGGCGTGGCCAACGTGATGCCGTGGTTCACCTTCTTCATGGTGCTGTTCGCGATGGCCAACTCCGGCCTGCCGGGGACCTCGGGCTTCGTCGGCGAGTTCATGGTGGTCCTGGCCAGCTTCCAGCACCATCCGATGATCGCCTTCACCGCAGCGCTGACCCTGATCATCGGCGCGGGCTACTCGCTGTGGCTGGTCAAGCGGGTGATGTTCGGCGAGATCGGCAACGCGCACGTGGCCCAGCTCAAGGACATCAACGGGCGCGAATGGCTCGTGCTGGGCACCTTCGCGGTCGGCACGGTGCTGATCGGCGTGTGGCCCAAGCCGCTGATCGACCTGATGGACCCGGCGATCGCGCAGCTGGCGACCCACATCGCGGCGAGCAAGCTGTGAACCGGGACCCGGCCCGCCGCTTCGAGGGTGGAGACAGGGTGGCCTGCGTGGCCACCGAGGAATGCATGAAGTGATGACGACCGCGATGACGCCCCCTCCCGTACGTTCCTTCGCCGAGCTGGCGCCGATGGCGCCCGAGCTGGTCGTGGTCTTCGGCGCGTTTGCGCTGCTGATGCTCGACCTGTTCCTGGACGACCGCCGCCGCGTGCTCACCCACGCGCTCGCGATCGCGACCCTGCTGACCGCCGCGGCCATGGTCTGGTTCGACGTGGGCGGGCAGGGCAGCACGCTGTCGGGGATGTTCGTGCGCGACGAGGGCGCGGACCTGATGAAGCTGGTGCTGCTGCTGGTCAGCGCGCTGGCGATGGCCTACATCTGGCCGTTCCTGCGCGAGCGCGGGCTGTACAAGGGCGAGGTGGCGGTGCTGGTGCTGTTCGCGGTCGCCGGCATGATGCTGCTGGTCTCCGCCGGCAGCATGACCATGGTCTATGTCGGCCTGGAACTGCTTGCGCTGTGCTCCTACGCGCTGGTCGCCACGGATCGCGACAGCCCGATGGCCTCCGAAGCGGCGATGAAGTACTTCGTGCTCGGCTCGCTGGCCTCGGGCCTGCTGCTGTACGGCATGACCCTGGTGTACGGCGCCACCGGCACGCTCGACCTTGCCGCCATCCGCGACGCGGCCGGCAGCGTGTCCGGCACGGACCGCACCCTGCTGCTCACCGGCACGGTGTTCGTCGTGGTCGGCATCGCGTTCAAGTTCGGCGCCGCGCCCTTCCACATGTGGCTGCCCGACACCTACCACGGCGCGCCAACGCCGATCACGCTGTTCATCGGCTCGGCGCCTAAGATCGCGGCGTTCGGCATGAGCTGGCGCATGCTCGACATCGCGCTCGGGCCGCACTACGAACAGACCCAGCTGCTGCTGGCGGTGCTGGCCGCGCTGTCCCTGGGCGTCGGCAACCTGTTCGCGATCGCGCAGACCAACCTCAAGCGCATGCTGGCGTATTCCACGATCTCGCACGTGGGCTTCATGTTCATGGGCCTCGCGGCCGGTGGCGCCGAGGGTTATGCGGCGGCGCTGTTCTACGCGATCAGCTACACCATCATGTCGGCGGCCGGATTCGGCGCGATCGTGATGCTCTCGCGCCAGGGTTTCGAAGCCGATCGCATCGAGGACTTCCGCGGCCTCAACGCGCGCAATCCCTGGATGGCCGGCCTGGTGCTGCTGATCATGGCTTCGCTGGCCGGCGTGCCGGTGCTGCTGGGCTTCTGGGCCAAGGTCGCGGTGCTGCGCGCGGCGCTGGAGGCCGACCTGCTGTGGCTGGTCATCGTCGGCATCCTGTTCGCGGTGATCGGCGCGTTCTACTACCTGCGCGTGATCAAGGTGATGTACTTCGACCAGCCCTCGGGCGAACCGGTCACGGTCCGGGGCGGTGCGCTGCAGGCGGTGTTCTCGCTCAACGCGCTCGCGCTGCTGGCTCTGGGCCTGTTCTGGAGCCCGGTGATGGAGTGGTGCCAGCAGGCGTTCGCCTGAGCATCCTGAAGTAAACGATGCGCGGGGCTTGCCAAAAGCATCCGCCATCGTCATAATTCCGCTTCTGCTGCGGGGTGGAGCAGTCTGGCAGCTCGTCGGGCTCATAACCCGAAGGTCGCAGGTTCAAATCCTGCCCCCGCTACCAAACATATCCGCGCATTGCTCCGGCGTGGATGACGAAGAGGCGGCCCTGGAAACGGGGCCGCCTTTTTCGTTTCTGGCGATGGCGATGGCATGCGTATTTCCTGTCGCGTGCGCCTCGATCTGCGGGTGGCGGCCGCTCGCGATGCGTGCACGCGCCATTGGCGCGACGCAATCGTGCGGAAGCGGCCTGCGTCGATGGCATCATGCGCGCCGTGCCGATCTCCGCGAGCCGACCTTGATCAATCTGCGACACGTCCTCCTTGCCGCCGGCATCCTGTGCGGCGGCTTCGGATCCAGCGTAGAGGCGGGCGACGTCCCCGGGCCGACGGCCGCGGCGACCCGCTTCACGACTGCAACGCCGCACTGGTCCGCCGCCGCCGCGACGGCGGCGACAGGAATCCCGGGCGGAAGACTGGCCTTCCACCACACCAACGCCAACGCAACGCTGACGCGAAGCGGAACGCGCCTCGGCAGCAACGGCGCCGACGTGGTGGCGACGGGCTTCCTGCGCAAGCCCTTGAGCGGCCGGACGTACGTCGAAGCCGCCGTCTTCCACGGAGGCCGGCACGCAGCCGGCGTCTCGCTGTGGGGCGACGCGGTGGGCAAGCTCGGCGACGCCGCGCACCCCGGTCGTTCCTACGGCGCCGCAGGCGCGTCCACGCAGGCGGTGTCCGCGTGGACGGTCGTGGCCTACGCCAACTACGGCCTGCCGCGCGACACGAAGGTGGAGGTGGGGTCGCTTTCCGGCGCGTCGGGCCAGCGCATCGTCGTGCAGATGGCGGTCGACGCCACGACGCGTGCGGCGTGGGTGAAGCTGTCGACGACCGCTGGCTGGGCCGGCGGTGGCAACCCGGCCACCGGCACCCGTCCCACGTTCATCCTCGAAGGCACGGACCCGATCCTCGTGGGTGGCAATACCTCGCATCCAGCCAACTTCGTCGAAATCCTCGCCGCGGACCAGCACGTCGGCCCGATCCCGGCCGGTTTCACGCCCTACGGCTGAGTGCGCAACCGCAGGGCCGGTGCGAGCAGGGCCGCCGGCAGGGGGCTGGGCGCCGGGTTTCCGCGCCGGAGCCGGTGCGGATCCGGTGCGGGTGCGGCGAAGCGTGGCGATCCCGCCCGCAGCGGCCTGCGAGTGGCGCTGATGCGCCTGGCGGCGGCCACCGCAGCGACGGGCGCAAAGGTGGACTTGCCCGCGGCCAGCCGCTATGATTCCGGGCTTGCGCGGCGCAGCGGCACCCTGGACGGCTCTGCAGGTCAGGATGGAGCGCGCGCGCTACTGGTTTCACCGGGTCATCGCTGGCGCTGAAGCCTCGCGATGGCGCCTGGAAACCGGGCTTCATCGAGGTCACTGCTTGCCTCGATACCGAAATCCGGCTCTGGCCGGACATTCAGGACAAGGGGCCCATCGGGCCCTTTGCTGTTTCTGGCGATCGGCTTTCTGGCGATCTGGACAAGGTTGAACGACGCGACGTGACGGACAAGGCGACACAGATCAGCACGCTGCTTGCGCCCACGGTGGAATCGTTGGGGCTGCAACTGCTTGGCATCGAGTACCTGCCCGCGCCGGGCGGCTCGCTGGTGCGCCTGTACATCGACGTGCCGCAGGCGGAGTCCGCCGACCGGGTCGTCACGATCGAGGATTGCGAAGCGGTCAGCCGCGAGGTGTCCGCGCAGCTCGACGTCGAGGATCCGATCTCCGGCAACTACACGCTGGAAGTCTCCTCGCCGGGCGTGGACCGGCCGCTGTTCGATGCTGCGCAGTTCGCGCGCTTCACCGGCGAACGCGCCAAGGTCGGCCTGAAGCTGCCGCAGGACGGCCGCCGCCGGCTGACCGGCACGATCGTCTCGGTCGATGGCGGAACGATCGTGTTCGACATCGACGGCCAACCGTTCGAAGTGTCGGCCGACAACATCGACAAGGCGCGCCTGGTGCCGGATTGGGCGGCGCTGGGCTACGCACCGGCGCGCGATCTGCCCGGCGGCGACGCCCGCCCGGGCAAGCCGGGGCGCAAGGCGCCGGGACGGCGCGCGGCCAAGCCGCGGCGCGACTGATTTTCCGCCGTGCCGGGCGTTTTGCGGCGCGGCACGAGGGACCGGGCGCAGCGTCCGGGAGTGATGACAGGATCAAGCCGGTTTTCAGAGGTCTTACATAGATGAGCAAAGAACTGTTGTTGGTCGTGGACGCCGTCGCCAACGAGAAGGGCGTTCCCGAGTCGGTGATCCTGGAAGCGATCGAGGCCGCGCTGGCCACGGCGGCGAAGAAGCGCTACCTCGACCAGGACGTGCTGACCCGCGTGTCGATCGACGCGAAGGATGGCAGCTACGAGACGTTCCGCCGCTGGGAAGTGGTGGCCGACGACGTGGTGATGGAATCGCCGGATCGCCAGATCCGCCTGATGGACGCGGTCGACGAAGTCGAAGGCGTCGAGGTCGGCGACTACATCGAAGAGCAGATCGAGAACGTCGACTTCGGCCGCATCGCCGCGCAGGCCGCCAAGCAGGTGATCGTGCAGCGCGTGCGCGAAGCCGAGCGCCAGCAGGTGGTGGACGCGTGGAAGGACCGCATCGGTGAACTGGTCACCGGCGTGGTCAAGCGCGTGGAGCGCGGCAACGTCTACGTCGACCTGGGCGGCAACGCCGAAGCGTTCATCCCCAAGGACAAGGCCATCCCGCGCGACATCGTGCGCGCCGGCGACCGCATCCGCGGCTACCTGTTCGACGTGCGCAGCGAACCCCGTGGCCCGCAGCTGTTCATCAGCCGCGCCGCGCCCGAGTTCATGATGGAACTGTTCAAGCTCGAAGTGCCGGAAGTCGGCCAGGGCCTGGTCGAGATCAAGGCCTGCGCGCGTGATCCGGGCGACCGCGCCAAGATCGCGGTCATCGCCTACGACAACCGCACCGATCCGATCGGCGCCTGCATCGGCATGCGCGGGTCGCGCGTGCAGGCGGTGAGCAACGAACTCAACGGCGAGCGCGTGGACATCGTGCTGTGGTCGGACAACCCGGCGCAGTTCGTGATCAACGCGATGGCGCCGGCCGAGGTGCAGTCCATCGTCGTCGACGAGGACAAGCACTCGATGGACCTGGCCGTGGCCGAGGACAAGCTCGCCCAGGCGATCGGCAAGGGCGGCCAGAACGTGCGCCTGGCCAGCCGCCTCACCGGCTGGCAGCTGAACGTAATGACCCAAGACCAGGTCACGGCGAAGTCGGAGGCCGAGCAGGCCGCCGCACGCGCCCTGTTCCAGGAAAAGCTCGAGGTCGACGAGGAAATCGCCGGCATCCTGGTGTCGGAAGGCTTCGGCACGGTCGAGGAAATCGCCTACGTGCCGGTCGGCGAGCTGCTGGCGGTGGAGGGCTTCGACGAGGACATCGTCGAGGAACTGCGCGCCCGCGCCCGCGACGCGTTGCTCAACGACGCGCTCGCGGTCGAGGAGGAGCTCGACGAGAACGCGCCGGCCGAGGACCTGCTGGCGCTGGAAGGCATGGACGACGAAACCGCCTATGCGCTGGCCTCGCACGGTGTGCGTACCAGCGAGGAACTGTCCGACCTGGCGGCGGACGAAGTGCTCGAATTCGGCATCGAGGGACTCGACGGGGAACGCGCCGCGGCGCTGATCCTGGCTGCCCGCGCCGAGGAAATCGCACGCCTGGAGCGCGGCGAATGACCACGCGATGAACGCCGCCCTGCACCGATCAGGGCTTAGAATCCGCGCTTCCCTTGCTCTCGGCGAGGGGGCGCCAAACAGAGCATAGGACCCGAATGTCGCAACAAACCACCATCCGCAAGCTCGCCGCCCTGGTCAACACGCCGGTGGAGAAGCTGCTGGAACAGCTGTCCGAAGCGGGCATGGCGTTCAACGATCCCGACCAGGTCGTCACCAGCACCGAGAAGGTCAAGCTGCTCGGCTTCCTGCGCCGCACCCATGGCAAGGACGAGAAGCCTGCCGAAGAGGCCGTGGCGCCGAAGAAGATCACGCTCAGCCGCACCCGCAAGCAGGAGCTCACCGTTGGCGGCGGCAAGAACCGCTCGACCGTCGACGTGGTGGTGCGCCGCAAGGTCACGCTGGTCAAGCCGACCGCCGAAGCCGCGAAGGGCCCCGCCGCGCCGGTGAACGACGAGCAGGCCGAGATCCTGCGCAAGCTCGAGGAGTCGCGCCAGCGCAACCTGTCCGAGCAGCAGCGCCTGGCCGAGGAAGACCAGCGTCGCGCCGATGAGGCGGCCGAACTCAAGCGCCAGCAGGAGGCCGAGGCCGAACGCCTGCGCAAGGAAGCCGAACAGGCTGTCGCCGCGCCCGAGGCCGATGCCGCCGCGCGCAAGCCGGCGCATGGCCACGGCCATCCCAAGCCGCCGCCGGCGCGCGACGAGCGCAACGCCGGTCCCAAGCACAAGGGCAACCGCGGCTCGCACGCGATGGTGGCGGGCGTCGAGGACGACGACAGCACGGCGCGCTTCGCCGGCCAGCTGCACCTGAGCGCGACCGAGCGCGCGCGCCGCAGCAACACGCGCAGCAGCAAGCCGCGGTCGCGTCGCCAGGTCGAGCAGTCGCGCAGCGGCGCCGGTCCGCACGGGTTCGAGCGTCCGACCGCGCCGGTGGTGCGCGAAGTGGCGATCGGCGAGGCGATCACCGTGGCCGACCTGGCCTCGAAGCTCGCGCTCAAGGGCGGCGACGTGGTCAAGGCGCTGTTCAAGATGGGCGTGATGGCCACCATCACCCAGAGCATCGACCACGACACCGCCGTGCTGGTGGTCGAGGAGCTGGGCCACAAGGCGGTCGCGGCCGAAGCCAACGACGCCGAGTCCGAGCTGCTGGCCCACGTCGAAGGCGCGGGCGGCGAAGCGTCGCAGCGTCCGCCGGTGGTCACGATCATGGGTCACGTCGACCACGGCAAGACCTCGCTGCTGGACTACATCCGCCGCACCAGGATCGCCACCGGCGAGGCCGGTGGCATCACCCAGCACATCGGCGCCTACCACGTCGAAACCGACAAGGGCGTGGTCAGCTTCCTCGACACCCCGGGCCATGCCGCGTTCAGTTCGATGCGCGCGCGCGGCGCCAAGCTCACCGACATCGTGGTGCTGGTGGTCGCGGCCGACGACGGCGTGATGCCGCAGACGATCGAGGCGATCCAGCACGCGAAGGCGGCCAAGGTGCCGCTGATCGTGGCGATCAACAAGGTCGACAAGTCCGACGCCGATCCGGAGCGGATCAAGAACGAACTGCTCGCCCACGATCTCGTCGCCGAGGACTTCGGCGGCGACACGCAGATGGTCGAGCTGTCGGCCAAGACCGGCCAGGGCGTGGACAACCTGCTCGACGCGATCTCGCTGCAGGCCGAGGTGCTCGAACTCCGCGCCGTGTCCGAAGGCCGCGCCTCGGGAACGGTCATCGAGTCCTCGCTGGACAAGGGCCGCGGCCCGATCGCGACCGTGCTGGTGCAGCAGGGCCTGCTGGAGAAGGGCGACTACCTGGTGTGCGGCGTGCAGTTCGGCCGCGTGCGCGCGCTGTTCGACGAAACCGGGTCGCAGGTCGCCAGCGCCGGGCCCTCGATCCCGGTGCAGGTGCTCGGCCTGTCGGGCGTGCCGGACGCGGGCGACGACTTCGTCGTGGTCGCGGACGAGCGCCTGGCCAAGGACGTGGCCCAGCAGCGCGAGGCCAAGCGCCGCGAACTGCGCCTGGTGGCGCAGGCCGGCAACCGCATGGAAGACATCATGGCCCAGATGGGCCAGGGCGAGGCGCAGCAGCAGCTCAACCTGGTCATCAAGGCCGACGTGCAGGGTTCGGTGGAGGCGCTGCGCCAGGCCGTCACCGCGCTGTCGAACGAGCAGATCCGCATCAACGTGATCGTCTCTGGCGTGGGCGGCATCACCGAGTCCGACGCCAATGCCGCGGCTACCGCCAAGGCCACGATCATCGGCTTCAACGTCCGTGCCGACGCCTCGGCGCGCAAGGTCATCGAGAACAGCGGACTGGACCTGCGCTACTTCTCGATCATCTACGACGTGATCGACCAGGTGAAGCAGGTGGCCTCCGGCATCCTGGGCGTGGAGATCCGCGAGCAGATCATCGGCATCGCCGAGGTCCGCGACGTGTTCCGCAGCTCCAAGTTCGGTGCCGTCGCCGGCTCGATCGTGGTCGAGGGCGTGGTCCGCAAGAACCGTCCGATCCGCGTGCTCCGCGACAACACGGTGGTTTTCGAGGGCGAACTCGAATCTCTGCGCCGCTTCAAGGAGAACGTCGAGGAAGTGCGCAACGGCACCGAGTGCGGCATCGCGGTGAAGGCCTACAACGACGTCAAGCCGGGCGACCAGATCGAGTGCTTCGAGCGCATCGAGGTCCAGCGGACGCTGTAGGCGTCCGCCGGGATTCGGGATT
>JAEWZE010000195.1 GCA_023395465.1 Pseudomonadota bacterium | reverse complement strand
GCCATCGCCGCGAACGAATGCGAACACTTCGCACCGCTGGCGCCACGGGTGCTCTAAAATCGCGTGTCGTTCCCCCCGAAACCACGGACCGTCGCGACATGCCCTTCGTCGTCACCGAGAACTGCATCAAGTGCAAGTACACCGACTGCGTCGAGGTGTGCCCGGTCGACTGCTTCCACGAAGGTCCCAACTTCCTGGTGATCGACCCGGACGAGTGCATCGATTGCACCCTGTGCGAGCCGGAGTGCCCGATCAACGCGATCTATCCCGAGGATGACGTGCCGGCCGGGCAGGAGCATTACGTTGCGCTCAACGCCGAGCTGTCGCGGGAGTGGCCGGTGATCACCACGCGCAAGGATCCGCCGGCCGACGCCAAGGAATGGGAAGGCAAGCCGAACAAGCTGCCGCTGCTCGAACGCTGACGCCCCGCGTCCTTCGACGGCAAACGGAAAGGCGCCCCGCGGGGCGCCTTTCTGCATTCGGGGGCCGAACCGGAAAGGCACGCTGCGCCTTCCCGTCCGACGGCTTCAGCCGCCGGCCAGCGCCGCCTTGAGCGCGGCAATCAGGCGCTGCGGCGGATCGCCCGAAGCGGGCAGGCCGCGCGGATCGACCGCGGCCACGTAGGCGCCGGTATCGGTCTTGGTCACGCGCACCAGGAACTTGGCATCGGCGTAGTCCACGTCGTAGGTGCCCAGCAGCTGCGCGCGGTTGACCACGGTGAGGCCTTCGGTGGCGGCCAGCACCTCGCCGACGCGGGCGAAGACCTGGTCGCGATCGCCGGACACGGCGAAGCCGTTGGGCTGCGGGCTCGCCGCCGCGGCGGTGGCCGAGCGCGTCACCGAACCGGTTTCGGGCAGCGCCATCGCCGTGGAGGTATCGGGGCGATCGAGGTCCGGCGGGACTTCGAGCGGACGGTTCTCGGGGCTGGCCGCGTACAGCTCGCTGCCCTTGCGGAACCACTTGCAGCCGCTGGTGCCGAGCACGGCCACGGCTACGAGGCCGACCGCGAGCACACGGAACAGGGGGCGGGAATGACGCATGGTTGAAGTCTCCTGCGGAAAGGGATTCAGGCCGCGATCGGATCGCGGAGGCTGTGTTCGATGGCCGTGGCCGCTGCGGCGATGCGCGCGGCCAGTGGCTGGTGGGTCTCGCCCAGCGCGGTCAGCGGCAGTCGCAGGCCCTGGCCGATGCCGAGCAGCGCAAGCGCGGCCTTGACCGGGATCGGGTTCGGCTCGATCGAGGCGAATCGGTGGAACTGGTCCAGCGTGTCGTTCCATGCCCGGGCATCGGACTCGCGTCCACCGCGTGCGAGGTCGCACAGGCGGCGCATCGCCGCCGGCACCAGGTTGGACACCACCGATACCACGCCGTCGGCGCCCGCCAGCATGGCCTCGGCGGCCGTGGCGTCGTCGCCGCCGAGCACCGCGAATCCGTCCACGCGCAGCGCGCGCCATTCGGCCAGGCGCGCCGGATCGGCGACCGCCTCCTTGACCCCGACGATGCGCGGATGCGCGACCAGCGGCGCGACGCTCGCCGGCTGCAGGTCGCAGCCGGTGCGTGCGGGCACGTTGTACATCACGACCGGCAGCGCGCCGTCTTCGGCCAGCGCCCGGTAATGTGCCAGCAGGCCGGCCTGGGTCGGGCGCACGTACGGTGGGGTCACCACCAGCGCCCCATCCGCGCCGAGGGCGGCGGCGCGACGGGTCTGCTCGATGGTCTTCGCCGTGGCCGGATGCCCGGTCCCGGCCAGCACCGGCACCCGCCCGCCCACGGTCTCGACCGCGGTGCGCAGCAGGGCGTCGAATTCGATCTCCAGCAGCGAGGCGGCCTCGCCGGTCGAACCGGCGACCACCACGCCCTGCGTGCCCGCCTCGCACTGCGCGTGCAGCAACCGCCGCCAGGCGTCGAGGTCGAGTTCGCCCGTCACCGTGAACGGCGTCGCCAGCGCGGTGATGCTGCCGGAAAGTCGCAAGGGCCTGGGTCTCGTGCGAAGCGCCTGGAATCGGGCGCTGAACGGATGTTTCGGATGCCGGCATGTTACTTGCGGCCCGGAAGCACGGGCAAGTATGCTGGCTCCCGCACCCGGCCATGCCCGGGACGCCGTTCATCACCGATCTCCTACGGAACCTTCGCCGCGGACGCCGCCTTGACCGATCCAGACAACGCATCCCGGCCCTCGCCGAACGAGAACCACCTGCTGATCAACGCCTATACGACGCATCCGGCATCTCCCCTGCTGGCCGTGTCGCGGCGCATCGCGGACAGCGGCTGCAATCTCGTGGACACGCGCCTGTCGACCGTCGGCCGCGACGTGTCGGTGACCGCGCTGGCCACCGGCTCCTGGGATTCGGTGGCCAAGCTCGAGGCCATGCTCACCCGCCTCGAGCGCGAGGAAGACCTCAAGCTGGTGTGGTACCGCACCGGCCCCAAGCCGGTGCAGTCGAACCTGCTGCCGTACATCGTCGAGGTGGTCGCCGCCGACAAGCCCGGCATCCTGTTCCAGCTCGCCGATTTCTTCGACCGCCAGGGCATCACCATCGAGAGCCTGCACTGCTCGCGCTACCGCGCCATGCAGACCGGCGCGGACATGTTCTCGGCGCAGGTCACCATCGGCGTGCCGGCCAACATGCACATCGCCGCGCTGCGCGACGATTTCCTCGAGTTCTGCGACCACCTGAACCTCGACGCGATCATGGATCCGATGAAGTTCTGATGGCCTCCCGATCGTCCGGCGGCAGCACGACAAACCTGATGGGATGACGGGTGGAATGATCGCGACCGGCAAGGCCCTGCCAAAATCCGCGCTGAAACTGCCGCTGGCGCTGTCCGGCGCACGCAACGCCACCCTCGCCGACTACGCCGGCCGCTGGCTGGTGCTGTACTTCTATCCCAAGGATTCCACGCCAGGCTGCACCACCGAAGGCCTGGACTTCAACGCGCTGCTGCCGCAGTTCGCCGCGCTGGGCG
>JAEWZE010000081.1 GCA_023395465.1 Pseudomonadota bacterium | reverse complement strand
AGGGCCTCGATGCGCTGGCGCAGGGTATCGAAGTAGGTGTGCAGGGCGCCGGCGTCCAGGTCGGGCACCAGCATGCAGAACTCCTCGCCACCGAAGCGGGCCACCTGGTCCTGCTGCCGCGCGTGGCGGGACAGCACCGCGGCCACCGCGCGCAGGGCGTGGTCGCCGGCCTCGTGGCCCCAGCCGTCGTTGATGTGCTTGAAATGGTCGATGTCCAGGATCGCCATGGCCACCGGACGGCATGCGGTGCGCAGTCGCGGCACCTGGTGTTCGGCCTGTTCGAGGAAGTGGCGGCGGTTGGGCAGGCCGGTGAGGAAGTCGCGGGTGGCCAGGTCCTGCAGGCTGCCGATCAGCTCGAGCTGGTCGACGTTCTGCGAGACGCGGCAGAAGAACTCCTCGCGCGAGAACGGTTTGCGCAGGAAGTCGTTGGCGCCGTTCTTGAGGAAGCGGGCGACCAGGCCGGCGTCGTCGCGCCCGGAGACGCCGATCACCGCGACGCGGTCGCGCGCCCGCAGCGCGCGCAGGCGCCGCGTGAGCTCGACCCCCTGCATGCCGGGCATCTCCTGGTCGACCATCGCCAGGCGGATCGTCGGATCGCGCTCGAGCAGGTACAGGGCCGCCTCGCCATCCTCGGCCTGGACCACGCGGTAACCGTAGGTCTCCAGCAGGTTGGCGGTGTGCATCCGCGCCGAGGGCGAGTCGTCGACCACCAGCGCGGAGATGCGCCGGTTGCGCTCGAGCCGCTTCACCAGCCAGACGATGTAGTCCAGGCTGCCGGGCGTGCTCTTGAGCACGAAGTCGATGACCCGGCGTCGCAGCAGCCGCTCGCGCAGGTCCTCGTCGTAGACCCCGGTGACCACCACGGTCGACAGGCCGCGGTCCTGCAGGCAATCGACCACCTCGTCGCGATCGCCGTCGGCCAGCACCAGCCCGGTCAGGGCCAGGAACCAGTCGTCGTACCGGTTCAGCAGCGCGCGCGCCTCGGCCAGCGTGGAGGCGATCATGACCGGCAGTTCGAGCTGCTGCTCGATGGCGCCGGCCACCGTCTGCACGTAGGCACGCGAGTTCTCAAGCAGCAGCACGCGCTGCGGCAGGGGCGAGCTGGGCACGATGGGCTGGAGCACGGTCATTCGGCCGCACCTCCGGTGGCGTCGGGGAAGTTAACGGCCCCCGCGCGCGCAACTTGAGAACAGCGCCGTCGCCGACGCACGCGGTCGCGCTGGCGCACCGCCAGCGGCGCAAGCGACGCCCCGGGTCAGATCTCGACCTGCGCGCCCAGTTCCACCAGCCGGTTGCCGGGGATCCGGAAGAACTGGTTGGCCGGCGCCGCATTGCGATGCATGACCGCGAACAGGCGGTCGCGCCAGACCGGCATGCCGCGCTTGGCGCTGGAGACGATGGTCTCGCGGCTGACGAAGTAGGTCGTTTCCATCGGGTCGAAGCACAGCGTGCTGTGGTCGGCCGCCTGCATCAGCGCCTGCGGCACGTCCGGCGTCTCCATGAAGCCGAAGCGCACCAGGACCCGGTAGAAGCCGTCGCCGATCGAATCGATGGACAGCCGCAGGCCGGCCGCGGCGTAGGGCACCGTCAGCGTTTCCACGGTGAGGAACACGTTGCGTTCGTGCAGCACCTTGTTGTGCTTGAGGTTGTGCAGCAGCGCATGCGGCACCACGCCCTTGTCGCTGGTCATGAACACGGCGGTGCCTTCCACCCGTACCGGCGGCGCCAGCATCAGGCCGGGAATGAAGGCGTCCAGGCGGATGCCTTCCTTCTGCATTTCATCGCGCAGGGTCTCGCGACCGCGCCGCCAGGTCCGCAGCATGGTGAACAGGATCATGCCCAGCACCACCGGGAACCACGCGCCCTGCAGCACCTTGGCGCCGTTGGCGACCAGGAACGCCACGTCGATGACCAGGAACAGCCCGCACAGCGGCAGCACCCACCGCCGCCACTCGGGCCACAGCGAGCGCGCCACCAGGGCCAGCAGCAGCGTATCGATCAGCATCGTCGCCGACACCGAGATGCCGTAGGCCGCCGCCAGCGACGAGGAGTTGCCGAACGAGACGACCAGCCCCACCACGATCACCATCATCGTCCAGTTGATCGCCGGGATGTAGATCTGGCCGATGGTCTCGCTGGAGGTGTGCTTGATCCGCATCCTCGGCATGTAGCCCAGCTGCATCGCCTGCCGCGCGACCGAATAGCCGCCGGTGATCACCGCTTGCGAGGCGATCACCGTGGCCAGGGTCGCAAGTACGATCATCGGCCACTGCGCCCATTCGGGCACGCCCAGGTAGAACGGGTTGCGGATGGCGGCGGGATCCTCCAGCACCAGCGCGCCCTGCCCCAGGTAGTTGAGCATCAGCGACGGCAGCACGAAGAAGTACCAGCCGTAGCGGATCGGCCTGGGACCGAAGTGGCCCATGTCGGTGTAGATCGCCTCGCCGCCGGTGACCGCCAGCACCACCGCGCCGAGGATGAAGATCCCGCCCCAGGTGTGGTCGATGAAGAAGCGCGCCGCCCACCAGGGGTTGATCGCCTTCAGCACCTCGGGCTCGTGCAGGATGTTCGTCAGCCCCAGCGCGGCCAGGGCGATGAACCACAGCACCGTGATCGGGCCGAAGATCCTGCCGACCTTCGCGGTGCCGTAGCGCTGCGTGGAGAACAGCGCGACCAGCACCACCAGGGTCACCGGCACGATCCAGGCGTGCAGGCCGGGCGCGACCACCTCCAGGCCTTCCACCGCCGAGAGCACCGAGATCGCGGGCGTAATCACGCCGTCGCCGAAGAACAGGGAGGCGCCCAGGATGCCGAGGATGCCCACCATGTAGGCCGAACGCGACCCCTTGGGAAAGCAGCGCTGGGCCAGCGCCATCAGCGCCATGATGCCGCCTTCGCCATCGTTGTCGGCGCGCATGATGATGGTCACGTACTTGAGCGTGACCACCAGGCTGAGCGCCCAGAAGATCATCGACAGCACGCCGAGCACGGTGTCGTGGTCGGCGACCAGGCCGTAGTGCGGCGAGAACGCTTCGCGGATCGTGTACAGCGGACTGGTGCCGATGTCGCCGAACACCACGCCGATGGCGCCGACCACCAGCCCGGCCATGCCGATCCGGCCGTGGCCATGCGCGGTCGTTCCGGATCCTGCTGGCGTCGTGGCGGGCTGTGACATGGGGAGATGGCGTCGGGGCGCTCAGCGAAGCGCGGACTGTAGCGCCTTGCGGATGATGGTTTCTGCAGCATCGCCGTCGACCGCGGCGGCCTTGGCCATCTTCTGCGCCTCGGCCGGCTTGTAGCCCAACTGCTGCAGGGCGACGATCGCCTCGGACAGCGGATCGGCCGGCGACGGACCGGCAGCGCCGGGCACCGCGCCCACCGCCAGGTCCGCGGCGCGGTCGCGCAACTCGACCACGATGCGCTCGGCGGTCTTCTTGCCGATGCCGGGGATGCGGGTCAGCGCGGTCACGTCGCCTGTCTGCACCAGCATCGCGAACTGGCCGACCGACGATCCCGACAGGATCGCCAGCGCGATCTTCGCTCCGATGCCGGTGACCTTCTGCACGTCGCGGAACAGCCTGCGTTCGGCCTCGCTGAGGAAGCCGTAGAGCGAGACGCTGTCTTCCTTCTGCGCATAGTGGGTGAACAGCGCCACCTCGCGCCCGGCCTCGGGCAGGTCGTAGAAGGTGCTCATCGGCGCTTCGAGCTCGTAGCCCACACCGTGCACGTCGACGACCAGCCAGGGCGGCTGCTTGTGGACGAGGATGCCTTTCAGGCGACCGATCATGGTTTCACCCTCCGGGTGCGGGAATCGGGAGTCCGGGATCGGGAATCGTCAAGGCACGCGATGCCCGCTCCACCGCTGTTCCGGCTCCCGATTCCCCATTCCCGATTCCGGACTCTTCTCACTTCCTGCTCCAGGCCTGCTGCGTGCTCACGCCGAGGCGCCGCGCCGTGGCGCGCACGTGCGCATGGGTGATCGCGATGGCCAGCGCGTCGGCGGCATCGGCCTGCAGCTTGCCCTGCAGGTTGAGCATCAGCCCGACCATGTGCTGGATCTGCGCCTTCTCCGCCCCGCCCTTGCCGACCAGGGCCAGCTTCACTTCCTTGGCCGCGTATTCGTGCACCGGCAGGTCGCGCAGCACCACGGCACTGATCGCCGCGCCGCGCGCCTGGCCGAGCTTGAGCGCGGAATCCGGATTGCGTGCCAGGAACACCCGTTCGATCGCCACTTCCTGCGGCCGCCACGTCTCGATCACTTCGGCCAGTCCCAGCAGCAGCCGCTTGAGCCGCTGCGCGAAGTCGCCGTCGCCCAGCAGGACCAGCGCGGCGTTGTACACGTGCGTCGCCCGGCCGGACGCGTCGACATCGATGATGCCCACGCCGGTCCGCTGCGAGCCCGGATCGATGCCGAGGATGCGGATCATGCGCTGCGGTCGCGGCCCGGCAGGGGCCCCGGCGTGGGCGGGCACGGGAGCGACACGTCGCGATTCCCGCCGCCCGCCCTCCGGGCCTCAGCCAAACGCCGCATCGCCCAGCTCGGCATTGGAATGGACGCTCTGCACGTCGTCCATGTCCTCGAGCCAGCGCAGCAGCTTGACCACCTGCTGGGCGGTATCGCCATCGACGGCGATGTCGTTGTCGGCGCGCATGGTCACTTCGGCCAGGTCCGGGGCCAGCCCGGCCGCCTCCATCGCCTGCTTCACCTCGGCGAAGGACTCCGGCGCGGTGAGCACGTCGATCGCGCCGTCCTCCGGATACACCAGCACGTCGTCGGCGCCACCCTCGATCGCCGCCTCGGTGATCTTCTCCTCGTCCGCGCCCGCGCCGTACGACAGCACGCCCAGCTTGCGGAACATGAAGGCCACCGAGCCCTCGGTGCCGAGGTTGCCGCCGAACTTGCCGAAGGCGTGGCGCACGTCGGCCACAGTGCGCACGTGGTTGTCGGTCAGGCAGTCGACGATCACCGCGACCCCGCCGGGCGCGTAGCCCTCGTAGCGGATCTCCTCGTACTCGACGCCTTCCAGCTCGCCGGTCGCCTTCTTGATCGCACGCTCGATCACGTCCTTGGACATGTTCAGGCCCAGGCCCTTGTCGATCGCCGCGCGCAGGCGCGGATTGCCCCCGGGGTCGCCCCCGCCGGCGCGGGCGGCGACGCCGATCTCGCGGATGATCTTGGTGAAAATCTTGCCGCGCTGTGCGTCGACGGCGTTCTTGCGTGCTTCGATGGATGGACCGCGTCCCATGGATCGTACGAGCCGGTTCGGGAAGACGCGCCGATTATACGTTTCGCGGGGCGTCCCCATGCGCGAAGCGCCCCTCGCGCAGGAACCGGGCCGCCTGCCGTGCGGCCTGCGGCGAGAGCAGCAGACCGCTGTGGCTGGCCGGCACGATGCAGTGGTCGCGCAACCCGGGGATCCGCGTTTCGGCGATCGCCACGGTGCCGTCCGATTCCGGATCCACCGCCGACAGCAGGCGTCCCAGACCACGCGGCACGCAGCCCGCCACCACCCCGACCTCCGCGGTACCGGTCCAGCCTTCGAGTCCACGTTGCAGCAGGCTGGCGCTGCGTCCCAGCACCGGCGAGGCCCAGCGGTGCGCGCCCAGCCAGCGGGCAGTGCAGCTCCCGCACAGCGGCGAACCCAGGCACAGCACGCGCCGCACCGGCAGGTCGGGCTCCAGGCGCAGGGCTTCCAGGGCCACCAGGCCGCCCAGGCTGTAGCCGACCAGGTCGACCTCGGGGCCGCCGCGCAAGGCGTCCGCCAGCACCCGCGCGGCATGCGCCGGATCGTCGAGCACGCTGCGGTAGCCCCAGATCCGTGCATCCAGACCGGCTGCGCGCAGCCGCCTGGCCAGCGGCAGCAGCCACAGGCGCGCATTCCAGATGCCGTGGATCAGCAGCACCGGACGTGCGTCAGGCAGCTCCGCAAGGGTCGTGGAGGGTGGCGTCGACATGCTTCGATTGGGCCCGCGCGCAACGCCAGGCGCAAGCCCGGGTCGCGACGCGTGTGCAGCGGGGCGACGCGCAGGCTCAGCGCGCGGCGAGGTCCTGGGCAGGCCGGCGCAGGATGAACTCGAGGTCCCGGGTGGCGCCGACGGGGAACAGGTACTGCCCGACCCGCTCGAAGCCGCGGCGCGCATAGAAGCGCTGCGCGGCGATGTTCTCCGACCACACGCCGATCCACAGCGTGCGGGGCCCCTCGCGCAGCAGCCAGTCCATCACCGTGTCCATCATCCGGCCGCCATGCCCGCCGCACTGGTGGCTGTGCAGCAGGTACAGGCGCTTGAGTTCGCCATCGCCGGGGGCGACCTCCGGATGCGGCAGCCCGCAGGGACCGGCGGCGGCGTGACCGACCGCGACGCCCCCGTCCTCCAGCAGCCAGACCGCGTAGTCGGGGTGCGAGAGGATCGTGCGCTGGCGCTCGACCGCATAGGCCTCGGCGATGAAGTCGGCCAGGTCCTGCGGTGGATAGAGGTGACCGAAGGTCTCGGTAAAGGTGTGCGCGGCCAGCGCCGACAGGGTCGGCGCGTCCTCGACGGTCGCGCGGCGGATCGCGACTCCCATCCGGCGGCTCCCGTCCATCGAACTCAGGCCTGCGGCCGCACCTGCACATGCACCTCGGCAAGCTGCGCGTCCGGGATCGGCGACGGCGCGCCGGTCATCAGGCACTGCGCGGAGGTGGTCTTGGGGAAGGCGATGACGTCGCGGATCGACTCGGTGCCCGCCATCAGCGCGGCGATGCGATCGATGCCGAAGGCGATTCCGCCGTGCGGCGGCGCGCCGTACCTGAGCGCGTCGAGCAGGAAGCCGAACTTGAGTTCGGCCTCGTCCTTGCCGATGCCGAGCAGCTCGAACACCGCGCTCTGCATCGAGGACCGGTGGATGCGGATCGAACCGCCACCGATCTCGTTGCCGTTGAGCACCATGTCATAGCCGCGCGACACCGCGGTCGCCGCGTTCGCGCGCAGGTCGGCCTCGTCGTCCACCGCGGGTGCGGTGAAGGGATGGTGGAGCGCGACGTAGCGCTGCGCCTCCTCGTCCCACTCGAACATCGGGAAGTCGGTGACCCACAGCGGCCGCCAGCCGTCCTCGACCAGGCCGAAATCCTTCCCCGCCTTGAGCCGGATCGCGCCCATGAAGTCGCTCACGGTCGAGTACTTGCCGGCACCGAAGAACACGATGTCGCCATTGCCCGCGCCGACATGCGCGACCAGCCCGGCGAAGGCGGCCTCGTCGAAGAACTTCTGGATCGGCGAGGTGATCTCGCCGCCCTCGCCGATCTTGATGTAGGCCAGGCCCTTGGCGCCGTACTTGCCGGCGTGGGCGGCGTACTCGTCGATCTGCTTGCGCGAGAGCGTCGCGCCGCCCGGGATGCGCAGCGCGGCGACGCGGCCGCCGTGATCAGCGGCCGGGCCGGTGAACACCGCAAAGCCGCTGTCCTTGACCAGTTCGGCCACGTCCACCAGCTCCAGCGCGATGCGCAGGTCGGGCTTGTCCGAACCGTAGCGGCGCATCGCCTCCGCGTACGTCATGCGCGGGAACTCCGCCGCCAGCTCGACGTCGGCCACCTCGCGGAACACGTCGCGGATCATCGCCTCGACCGTGTCCTGCACGTCGCGCTCGGACACCCAGGCGAACTCCATGTCGAGCTGGGTGAATTCCAGCTGGCGGTCGGCGCGCAGCGCCTCGTCGCGGAAGCAGCGCGCGATCTGGTAGTAGCGGTCGAAGCCCGCCATCATCAGGATCTGCTTGAACAGCTGCGGCGACTGCGGCAGCGCGTAGAACTCGCCCGGATGCATGCGCGCCGGCACCAGGAAGTCGCGCGCGCCCTCGGGCGTGGCCTTGGTCAGGATCGGGGTCTCGATGTCCTGGAAGCCGCGCGCATCCAGCCAGTGCCGCAGGGCGCTGACCAGCTTCGTCCGGGTGCGCATGCGGCGCTGCATCTCGGGATGGCGCAGGTCGAGGTAGCGGTACTTCAGCCGCGTCTCCTCGCCCGGGTTCTCGTGGTGGTGGAACGGCAGCGGCTCGGCCTTGTTCAGCACCTCGATCGCCTCGGCCACCACTTCCACCTGGCCGGTGCGGATCTTCGCGTTCACCGAATGGCGACGGCGCACGGTACCGGTGATGCGCAGGCAGTCCTCGTAGCCCAGCTTCTCGGCCATCGCCACGACCTCGGCATTGCCGGCCGCATCCGAAGGCTCGGCCACGACCTGGACGATGCCCTCGTGGTCGCGCAGGTCGATGAAGCAGACGCCGCCGAGGTTGCGGGCGACGTCGGCCCAGCCGCAGAGGGTCACGGTCTGGCCGACCAGCGATTCGTCGACCAGGCCACAGAAATGGGTACGCATGGAAC
>JAEWZE010000228.1 GCA_023395465.1 Pseudomonadota bacterium | reverse complement strand
TCCGACCGTCCCATCGACCGCTGGTTCGACAGCTACTCGGCCGACCATCGCAACCCGGCCAACCAGCGCATCCACGTGTTCGCGGTGCCGCTGATCCTGTGGAGCGTGATCGCGCTGCTGTGGTGCATTCCGGTGCCGGCAGACAGCGGCTTCCGCGCGGGCCTGTGGGCCGGGCTGGCCTGCTTCGCGGCATGGATGTTCTATTTCCGCGCGTCGCGCCCGATCGGCTTCGGCATGCTCGCGGTCTTCGTGGCGATGCTGTGGTCGAGCTTCTGGATCGAGCGGCTGCAGGGCACGCGCTTCTTGCTGTGGCTGGCGGTGGGCGTGTTCGTGCTGGCCTGGATCGCGCAGTTCGTCGGCCACAGCAAACTGTACGAGGGAAAGAAGCCGAGCTTCTTCACCGACCTGCGCTACCTGCTGATCGGCCCGGCCTGGGTGCTGTCCAAGCTCTACCGCAAGCTGGGCCTGCGCTGGTGACCCCATGAGCGCGGGCGCCGGCCTGCGCGGGCGCGACCTGGCGCTCGCGCTGCTGATCTGCCTGTGCTGGGCGGTGAACTTCCTCACCTCGGCGTACGCGCTGCGCGAGATCCCGCCGTTCCTGTTCACCGCGCTGCGCATGGCGATCGTGGTGCTGCTGCTGGCAGCGTTCATGCGGCCGCCGCCGCGCTCGCAGTGGCCCCGCCTGGCGGGGATCGCGCTGTTCACCGGCGTGCTGCATTTCGGCACCAGCTTCCTGGCGCTGCGCCTGGCCGGCAACCTGTCGTCACCGGCGATCGTCACCCAGACCTATGTGCCGATGGCGATGCTGCTGGCCTGGTGGTGGCTCGGCGAGCGCTTCGCCTGGCGCACCGCGCTTGGCATCACCGTGAGCTTCGCCGGCGTGCTGGTGCTGGGGTTCGATCCGATGGTGCTGGACCAGCCGCTGGCGCTGGGGGTGATGCTGTTCTCGTCGCTGATGGTGGCCATCGGCACGGTGCTGATGCGGCGCCTGAGCGGCATCGGCATGGTCGACCAGCAGGGCTGGACCGCCGCGCTCAGCCTGCTGCCGCTGCTGGCGATCAGCGCCGTGGTCGAGCCGGACGGATTCGCGGCGCTGCGCGAGGCGACGTGGGTCGGCTGGGGCGGCGCGCTGTACGCCGCGGTCTTCGCCTCGCTGCTCGGCCACGGCCTGTTCTTCCGGCTGGTGCAGCGTCATCCGGTGGCGCAGGTCACGCCCTACCTGCTGATGACGCCGGTGTTCGCGGTCGTGCTGGGCATCGTGTTCTGGGGCGACCGGCCGGGACCTGCGCTGTGGATCGGCGGCGCGATGGTGCTGGGCGGGGTGCTGCTGATCGCGATCCGCACGCTGCAGAAGGCGCGGCCGCCGGTGGCCGAGGTCACGCCGGAGGTGTGAACATCGCGGCGTCGGGCGCGAACGCGCGCGGCGCGTAGCCCAGATCGCGCTGCGCCGGCGCGGCGTCGAAGGTGAGGTCCTGGCGCATGCGCGCCAGCGCGGCATCGCTGAAGCCCGAGGCCACGCCGGCCAGCCGCGCCGGCACCAGCAGCGCGCGGAACAGCATCGGCGGCAGCGTCCACAGGCGCGGCCGTTCCGGCAGCGCAGCCAGCACCCGCGCCACCATCTCGCGATAGGACAGCGTCTCGCCACCGGGCAGCGCATAGGCGCGGCCATGCGTCGCCGCTGCGGCGGCGAGGCAGGCGAATGCGGCGTCGGCGAGGTCGTCCACGTGGACCGGCTGGCGCAGGCCGCGGGCGTCGACCGGCAGGACGAAGCCGTGCAGGCGCCGGGCGAGCGCGGCGACGCGGGTCAGGGTGGCGTCGCGTCCGGCGCCGTACACCAGGGTCGGACGCAGCACGGTGGCACCCACGCCGCGGGCAGCCGCGGCAGTGAACAGCTGCGCCTCCGCCGCGCGCAGGCGTGCGGCGACGTCGCGCTCGGCAGGGTCGGCCGAATCGTGCTTGACCCCGATGCTGGTCGATCCGAACGCGACGACGCGGCCGCAATCCGGCGCCTCGCGCGCGAACCACTGCGCGAAGCCGTCGAGCGGGCCGCAGCTGAAGATCGCATCGAGCCGCGCGGGCAGGACGCCGGGCGCGGCCAGCTCGCCGCGCTGCCAGCGCAGGCCGGGCAGGCCCGGTTGCGGCTGCCGCGAGATCGCCAGCACCGTCCAGCCGGCTGCGGACAGGCGTGCGAGCAGCGGCCGGCCGATCTGTCCGCTGCCGCCGAAGACCAGCGCCAGGGGTGGCGGGCCGGATGCCGGGGGCGATTGCGAAGCGGCGTGCGGGAGGGGCTCGACCATCCGCCAAGGATACGGTCCGGCCCCGCAACCGGGACATGCGGAAGCGGCGCGCCGGGATGCTGAGGCGGCGTGGCCGATCGATTCGACGCCCGATGCTGGCCGGCCGACCGGCGACGCCCGGACCCGTGGCGCACTGCTCGACGCCGGCCATGCGTGCGATTGGAATCGAGTCCGCCGGGCGCGGGGACGCAGTCCGGCGCGTCGGAACGGTCGGTTAAACTCGACGGCCGACCCGCGCCTTTCCGGGCACGCGGTCGACCCGACCTTCACCGGATACTCGATGCTGCTGTTGCTCCTGGCCCTGCCCTTCGTGGCGGCGCTGGCCATTGCCATGGCCCGCGGCGCTTCGCGGCGAACCGTCGCCTGGCTGGCCGCGGCCGCACCGCTGCTCGGCCTGGCCGCCCTGGGCTGGCTGACGCCGGCGGTGATGGACGACGTGCCGCTGCGCGCCACCGTGCCGTGGCTGGCCGAAGCGGGCCTGGCGCTGTCGCTGCACCTGGACGGGCTGGCCTGGATGTTCGCCGGCCTGGTGCTGGGCATCGGCGCCCTGATCGTGCTGTACGCGCACTACTACCTGGCCGAGGAGGACAGCGCACCGCGCTTCTTCGGCTGCCTGATGCTGTTCATGGGCGCGATGCTCGGCGTGGTGCTGGCGCACAACCTGCTGCTGCTCGTGGTGTTCTGGGAGCTGACCAGCATCAGCTCGTTCCTGCTGATCGGCTTCTGGACGCACCGCCAGGATGCCCGCCAGGGCGCGCGCATGGCGCTGACGATCACCGGCATGGGCGGGTTGGCCCTGCTGGGCGGCGTGCTGCTGATCGGCCGGGTCACCGGCAGCTACGAGCTGGACGTGGTGCTGGCCTCGGGCGACGCGATCCGCGCCAGCACGCTGTACCCGGCGATCCTGGCGCTGGTGCTGGCCGGCGTGTTCACCAAGAGCGCGCAGTTCCCGGTGCACTTCTGGCTGCCGCAGGCGATGGCCGCGCCCACCCCGGTGTCGGCCTACCTGCATTCGGCGACGATGGTGAAGGCCGGCGTGTTCCTGCTGGCGCGACTGCACCCGGCGCTGGCCGGCACCGACCTGTTCTTCTACGTGGTCTCGAGCATCGGCGCGATCACCCTGCTGGTCGGCGCCTGGTACGCGATCTTCCAGCACGACCTCAAGGGCCTGCTGGCCTACTCGACCATCTCGCACCTGGGCCTGATCACCCTGTTGTTCGGCCTGTCCACGCCGATGGCGGTGGTGGCCGGCGTGTTCCACATCCTCAACCACGCCACGTTCAAGGCCTCGCTGTTCATGGCGGCCGGCATCATCGACCACGAATGCGGCACCCGCGACCTGCGCCGGCTGGGCAACCTGCGCCGCTACATGCCCTATACCGCGGCGCTGGCCATCGTGGCCTCGCTGGCGATGGCCGGCATCCCGCTGCTCAACGGCTTCCTGTCCAAGGAGATGTTCTTCGCCGAGGCGCTGGACGCGGGCGAGCGCAACGGCTTCCGCATCGCGATCAGCATCGCCGCGCTGCTGTACGGCGTCTTCGGCGTGGCCTACAGCCTGCGCTTCGTGCACGACGCGTTCTTCGGTCGCGGGCCGCGCGC
>JAEWZE010000144.1 GCA_023395465.1 Pseudomonadota bacterium | reverse complement strand
GCCGCCACGACCGCGAAACCGCGCCCCTGCTCGCCGGCGCGCGCGGCCTCCACTGCGGCGTTGAGCGCCAGGATGTTGGTCTGGAAGGCGATGCCGTCGATCACGCCGATGATGTCGGCGATGCGGTTGGACGATTCGGAGATCGCCGACATGGTCTCGACCACCTTGCCGACCACTTCGCCACCCTGCGAGGCGACATCGACCGCGCCGATCGCCAGCTGGTTGGCCTGGCGGGCGTTGTCGGCGTTCTGGCGCACGGTGGAGGTGAGTTCCTCCATCGAGGAGGCGGTTTCCTCCAGGGATGCGGCCTGCTGCTCGGTGCGCCGCGAGAGGTCGTCGTTGCCGGCGGCGATCTCGCTGGCGGCCGAATTGATCGCGTCGCTGCCGCTGCGGATCTGGCCGACGATGCCGGTGATCTGCTCCGCCGTGCGGTTGCAGTCGATGGCCAGCTGGCCGAAGCGGCCGGGCAGATCGATGTCGGCGCGCCGCCCGAGATCGCCGCGCGCCATGGCGGTGAGCACCTCCCCGACTTCCTCGATGCCGCGGTCGGCGCTGGCCATCAGGCCGTTGAGGCTGGTGAGCATGTCGCGGTACACGAACGCGAAGTGCTGCGCGTCGCCGCGCTGGGAAAAGTCGCCGCGCATCGCCGCATCGACCAGGCGCTGGATCTCGCCGGTCACCGACACCATGTTCGCCTTGACGGCGTCCATCGCCTGCTTGATCCGCGCCTGTTTGCCGGGCATCGGCGGAAAATCGCGGGACAGGTCGCCACGGGCGTACTCGTCCACCAGTCCGTTGATCTCCACGACCGTCTGCAGGTGCGCATCCACCAGCGCATTGACCGCTTCGGCCATCCGGCCGAACGCGCCCGGGAACTCGCTGGCGGGGATGCGATGGTCGATCTCGCCGTCCGCGTGCTGACGCGCGATGTCGGCCTGCGCAGCGGAGAAGTGCTGCAGTGCCTGCTGCATGGTCCGCATCGAGCCCAGGAGCAGCGCCACCTCGTCTCGCCCGCGGACCACGATCTCGCCGTCGAGCTCGCCCTTGGCGATCGCATCGGCAACGCGGGTCGCCTGTGCCAGCGGGCCGGTCAGGCTGCGGGTGATGATCCACGACAGCAGCACGCCGATCGCGAGCGCGGCCAGGGCGATGCCGATCGCCATGCCGCGGGCGACCCGGTAGTTTGCGGTGGCGACCGCGTAATCCTTCTCGTTGGCCTGGACCTGCAGCATGAGGTTGGCGCGAAGCGGCGCGTGCCAGGCTTCCATCGCCGGGTTGCCCTCGGCGAGGAGCAGCGCGCGGGCCGCATCGACGTCGCCGTCCATGAGCAGTTGCAGGGTCCGGTCGTTGATCGGCTTGGCCAGGTTGCGCGCCGCGGTCGTCTCGTCGCGCAGACGCTGTCCTTCGGCGGACGCCGGCAACGCCGACAATGCCTGGAACGCGTCGTCGAACTTCCTGCGCTGCTGAGCCAGCGCGTCGATGGTCCCGGGGATCGCCGCCGGATCGTTCTCGATGATCGCGCCCCGTACCAGGGCAATGACCGCCTGCGACGCGTCGAGCATGATCTCGAGCTGCATGGTCTTGAGGTTGTTGTCCTGGACGATCTCGTCCAGGCTCGCCTGGATGCGGGACATGCCGACCAGTGCGGTCGCGGCCAGGCACACCATCGTCACCAGGAGGATGCCGAAGGCCCAGGACAGGCGCGTGCCGATGCGATAGTGGTGCAGGAGCGATTTCATGTGGGGCTTGCTGCGCGAGGGAGGAATCGTCCGTATCGGCCTGCACCCGGCCCGCTGCTTGATCCATGTCAAGCACTGGGCTGCGAACGGGGATCTCCGGCGGGAACCGGGCGCTGCATCACCATTGCGCCGGGTCGAGGCCAGCGGTGGCGCAGTCCGCGCCTGACGCGAGACGGGGTTCGACGTGGACGGGGCGGTCCTGTCGGACCGTCGCCTGTGCAGACCGCGATCCTGTCCCCGATGTCGGCCGGGCATGTGGATTCTTCATGCGCACCGTGTACCGCCCGTCGCATCCGGCTCAAGCCGGAGCGGCGCGCGCCGTTACCCGTCGCAACTCCCCCCTCCCTTACGGACAGCCCGGCATGTACCCGATCATCGGAGCCCTCGTGGTCATCGCGAGCGTGCTCGGCGGTTTCATGATGGTCGGCGGCAAGCTGCTGGCGCTGTGGCATCTCAACGAGATCGTCGTGATCTGCGGGGCGGCCCTGGGCGCCTACGTGATCGCCACGCCGCCGAAGGTGATGAAGGCCGCGTTGGCCGGCACCGTGGCCCTGGTCAAGGGCCCGAAGTACCAGCGCGTGGACTATGTCGAACTGCTGAAGCTGATCTACGCGCTGCTGCAGAAGATGCGGCGCGAGGGCATGATGGCGATCGAGAACCACATCGAGCGCCCGACCGAGAGCGCGATCTTCCAGAAGTATCCGAAGATCCTGGCCGACCACCACATCCTCGATTTCATCACTGATTGCCTGCGCCTGATCGTCGGCGGCAGCATGACGCCGCACGAGCTCGAATCGCTGCTCGAGTACGAGCTCGAGACCCACCACCACGAGGCGCTCGGGCCGTCCCAGTCGGTGCAGAAGGTGGCCGATGCGCTGCCGGGCTTCGGCATCGTGGCCGCGGTGCTGGGCATCATCAACACGATGTCCATCGTCGGCAGCGCGGCGCCCGCCGAGATCGGCCAGAAGGTCGCCTCCGCGCTGGTGGGCACCTTCCTCGGCATCTTCCTCGCCTATGGCTACGTGGGGCCGATCGCCT
>JAEWZE010000140.1 GCA_023395465.1 Pseudomonadota bacterium | reverse complement strand
CCGCGTGCGCCATGCGGGTGATGGCGGCGAGGTCGAAGGCCTGGCCGGTGCGGTACTGCACGCCGGGCCACAGCACCATGGCCAGTCGCGGGCCATGCATCGCGATCGCGCGTTCGATCGCCTCCATCGAGATCGTGCCGTCGGCTTCGTCCGGCGCGACTTCGATCAGCGACTGCGCGGGCGACAGGCCGTGGAAGCGCAGCTGCGACTCCACCGCGTAGCGGTCGGAGGGAAAGCTGCCGGCCTCGATCAGGATCGCGTTGCGCGCCCCGTCCGGCCGGAAGAAGCTGACCATCATCAGGTGCAGGTTGGCGGTGAGCGAGTTCATCGCCACCACCTCCGAAGGCAGCGCCCCGACGATGGTGGCGAGCGGGTCGCGCACAAGTTCGTGGTAGGGCATCCACTGCGCCTGCCCGGTGAAGTGGCCTTCGACCGCTTCGGTCGCCCACTTCTCCAGCACCTGCTCGACGTGGGCGCGCGCGCCGCGCGGCTGCAGGCCCAGCGAGTTGCCGCAGAAGTAGGCCTGCTCGGCGCCGTCGTGGCGCGGCAGCAGGAACTGCGCGCGCAGGCTGGGCAGCGGGTCGGTCGCGTCCAGGCGGCGGGCGTGGTCGTCGGCGTACAGGTCGGTCATGCAGGCATTGTAGGAGGCCGGTGCGACGGATGGCCGTGCAGTGGCCGGGCGCGGATCATGCGAAGCGCGAGGCCGGCAGGCCGAGCCATTCCAGCGCGGTGCCGTGGTAGAGCCGCGCACGCTCGGGCGCGTCCAGTCCGAGATGCTCGATGCCCGCGCCCGGTTCCTGTTCGCCGAGCGGGAAGGGGTAGTCGGTGCCCAGCATCACCCGGTCCACGCCGCAGGTCTCGATCAGGTAGCGCAGCGCGCGCGGATCGGCCACCCACGAGTCGAAGTACAGCCGGCGCAGGTAGTCGCGCGGGTTGTGCGGGTTGTCGGTGGCCACCAGGTCCGGCCGCATGTTGAAGCCGTGTTCGATGCGGCCGATGGTGTAGGGGAAGCTGCCGCCGCCGTGGGCCATGCAGATCTTCAGCTTCGGCAGGCGCTCCAGCACGCCGCCGAACACCAGGCAGCAGGCCGCGCGCGACTGCTCCGCTGGCATGCCCACCAGCCACGGCAGCCAGTACTTGGGCATCGTGTCGGTGCCCATCATGTCCCAGGGATGCACCAGGATCGCGGCGCCCAGGTCGGCGGCCGCCTCGAAGAACGGGAACAGCTCGGGCGCGTCGAGGTTCCAGTGGGTGCCGTCCGGGCCGGTCACGTGCGAGCCGATCTGCACGCCCTGCAGGCCCAGCTGGTCCACGCAGCGCTCCAGTTCCTGCACCGCCAGCCGCGGCGACTGCAGCGGCACGGTGCCCAGGCCGGCGTAGTGGCGCGGGTGGTCGCGGCAGGTGCCGGCCATGTGGTCGTTGAGCGCCTGGTGCAGCTCCAGCGCATGCTGCGGGCGGGCCCAGTAGCTGAACATCACCGGTACGGTGCTGATCACCTGCACCTGCACGTCGAACCGCGCGAACTCGTCGATGCGCTCGCGCGGATCCCAGGTGCGCGACCAGATCTCGCGGAAGAAGCGGCCATCCTTGTAGATGCGGTGGCGCCCGTCCTCGGTGTGGTGGATCACCGGGAAGCGGGCTTCGCCGTACTTGCGCGCCAGGTCCGGCCAGTCGCGGGGCAGGTAGTGGGCGTGGATGTCGATCCTGAGCATCGCCCGATTGTAGGCACTGGCGACGCGATCGGCGCGCCGCAGTGCGGCACGGACCGGGCGCCGCGTGGTCCCGCGCCGGGCTGGCGATCAGCCGAACAGGCGGTGCACGGTGCGCTTGAGCCAGCCGCCGTGCTGGTGCTCGCGGACGAAGACGTTCAGGTGCTGCTTGACCTGGTCGGCGTAGGCCTTGTCGTCGTTGCGGATGTGGTTGAACAGCCAGCGCGAGAGCATGCCCTGCAGTTCGCCGACCACGTCCTCGCCGGCCTCGAAGCGCATCCGCATCTCGCCCACGCGGCGGGCGAACACCTCGTGCACGCGCTTGTGCGCCGCGCAGAACGGGTAGCCCGCTTCCTCCATCAGCTCCTCCTCGAAGGCGAAGTGGGAGAGCGTGTAGTCGACCATCTCGTCGATCACCTCGGTGATCGCCGCGCGCGAACCCGACTTCTGCGCCACGTGCAGGTTGTTGATCATCTCGACGATGCGCTGGTGCTGGCTGTCGATGATGTCGATGCCGGTGTTGAGGCTTTCCTGCCAGATGAGCAGTCCCACGATGCGTGTCCCCTGTCGCGTGTGCGTGCGGGGGCCACTGTGCTGCGCGGGCCGCGACGCGGCATTGATCGCGATCAAACCCCTGCGCGCGCCGCTGTGCTCAGGCGCACGGGTCTGGTCAGGTGATGTCGGCCTGCGAGTCGGCCTGCATCTCGTAGCGGGTCGGGCGCGGGTTGAGGTGGCCGCAGGCCGTGCAGGTGCGCAGCCGCTCGCTGCGGTAGAAGGTCTCGAACACGCGGAAGAAGTCCTGCTCGATGTCCTCGAGGTGGAAGAACTCCTCGTAGAGCTTGCCGTTGCAGCGCTCGCAGAACCACATCAGCCCGTCGTCCTCATGCGGCAGGCGGCGGCGCTCGATGACCAGGCCGATGGAGCCTTCGGCGCGTTGCGGCGAATGCGGCACCCGCGGCGGCAGCAGGAAGGTCTCGCCGGCGCGGATCGGGATGTCGCGCACGCGGCCGTCCTCCTGGATGCGCAGCACCATCTCGCCCTCGAGCTGGTGGAACCACTCCGGACCTTCCTCGAAGTGGTAGTCGGTGCGCGCATTCGGGCCGCCGACCACCATCACGATGAAGTCGCCGTCGTAGATGCACTTGTTGCCGACCGGCGGCTTGAGCAGGTGGCGGTGGTCGTCGATCCACTTCCGGAAATTCAGTGGCGCGGGGATCATGGCGTGTCTCCCTGGATGGCGGCGACGCATTTGAGTTCGATCGCGATCGGCGTGGGCAGGGCGTCGATGCCCAGCGTGGTGCGGCAGGGCGCGCTGGCCGGATCCGGGAAATGTTCGGCCCAGACCGCGTTGTAGCCGGCGAAATCGGCGGCCATGTCGGTGAGGTAGACCGTCACGTCGATCAGGTCTTCCCAGCGCGCGCCGCTGGCCGCGAGCACGGCGCGCACGTTGGCGAAGACCGCGTGCGTCTGCGCCCTGATGTCGTGCGCCACCAGCCGGCCGGCCTCGTCGGCGACGTTGCCCGGCACCGTGCCGGTGGCCGGGTCGCGCGGGCCGATCCCCGACAGGTACAGCAGGTCGCCGTGGCGGCGCGCGTGCGGATAGCGGCCGACCGGCGCCGGCGCCGCATCCGCCCGGATGCCGGCGCTCGTCATCAGCGGTCCGCCCGGTCGACCTGGATGCGGGCCAGCGCCGGGGCGTACTGGTCGGCCAGTGCGCGTTCGCTGTCCACGTCGAGGCCGAGGTCGTGGACGCGGCCGTCGCGCAGGGTGTAGACCCAGCCGTAGACATGCAGCGTCTGTCCCGACGCCCAGGCGTCGCGCACGATCGTGGTCTGGCAGACGTTGGCCACCTGCTCGAGCACGTTGAGCTCGCACAGACGGTCGTGGCGCAGGCCGTGCTCGCCGATCTCGGCCAGCACGGACTCGTGGCGGTTGGCCACGTCCTTGACGTGCCGGATCCAGTTGTCGGCCAGTCCGACGCGCTGGCCATCGAGCGCGGCCAGCACGCCGCCGCAGCCGTAGTGGCCGACGACCAGGATGTGTTCGACCTTGAGCACGTCGACCGCGAACTGGATCACCGACAGGCAGTTGAGGTCGGTATGCACCACCACGTTGGCGATGTTGCGGTGGACGAAGACCTCGCCCGGTGCCATGTCGACGATCTGGTTGGCCGGCACGCGCGAGTCGGAGCAGCCGATCCACAGGAACTTCGGCGTCTGCAGCTTCGACAGCCGCTGGAAGAAGGTGGGATCCTCGGCCTCGATGCGGGAAGCCCAGGCTTCGTTCTTCTGCAGCAGCTCGTCGAGTCGGCTCATCGGGGGTCCTGTGGCGGAGGTCGCGCCATTATCGCAAAGCGATGCCGATGTTCCTCGGTTCGGTGAAGAAGCGCATCGCCTCCAGGCCACCTTCGCGGCCCAGCCCGGACTGCCCCATGCCGCCGAAGGGCGTGCGCAGGTCGCGCAGCATCCAGCTGTTGATCCAGACGATACCCACGCGCATGGCGGCGGCGAGGCGATGGGCGCGGTCGAGGTCGCGCGTCCACAGGGATGCGGACAGTCCGTAGTCCACGGCATTGGCCAGGCGCAGCGCATGCGCCTCGTCGTCGAAGGCCTGCAGGGTGGCGACCGGGCCGAAGATCTCCCGGCGGTTGCTGTCGGTGTCCGGCCCGAGGCCGTCGATCAGGGTCGGTTCGATGAACCAGCCTGGCCGGTCGAGGGCATGGCCGCCGCAGAGGATGCGGCCCCCTTCCTCGCGCGCCCTCGCGATGGCCGCCCGCACCTTGTCGAACTGCGCCTGCGACACGAGCGGGCCGAACTGCGTGTCCGGATCGACCGGATCGCCGATGCGCAGCGCCCGCGCGCGCTCGACGAACGCCTCGGTGAACTGCTGCACGATGGCGCGCTCGACCAGGATGCGCGAACCGCACAGGCAGATCTGGCCGCTGTTCTGGAATGCCGAGCGCACCAGGGTGTCGAGGTGGTCCTGCCAGTCGCTGTCGGCAAAGACCACGGTCGCGTTCTTGCCGCCCAGTTCCAGCGACAGCTTCTTGAGCTGCGGCGCGGCCATGGCGGCGATGTGCCGGCCCACGGCGGTGCTGCCGGTGAAGGAGACCGCGCGCACGTCCGGATGCGCGACCAGGGCCTCGCCGGCCTCCGCGCCGCGTCCGTGGACGATATTGAGCACGCCCGGCGGCAGGCCGATCTCCAAGGCGAGTTCGCCCAGCAGGGTCGCGCTCAGCGGCGTCACCTCGGACGGCTTGGCCACCACGGCATTGCCGGCGGCCAGCGCCGGGGCGATCTTCCAGGTGAGCAGGTACAGCGGCAGGTTCCACGGCGAGATGGTGCCGACCGCGCCCAGCGGCAGGCGCAGGGTGTAGTTGAGCCCGGCCTGGCCATGGTGGGATTCGCTGGCGAACTGGGTGGCCGCGTGGGCGAAGAAGCGCAGGTTGGCCACCGCGCGCGGGATCTCGATCTCGCGCGCCAGCGTGATCGGCTTGCCGGCGTCGCGCGATTCGGTCTGGGCGAACAGTTCGGCGCGCGACTCCAGCGCGTCGGCCAGCCGCTCCAGCCAGCGCGCGCGGACATCGTTGGCAAGCGCGGCCCAGCCGGGCGCGGCCGCGGAGGCAGCCTCGACGGCGGCGTCGACGTCGCGCGCATCGCCATCGGCCACCGACGCGAACGGCCGCCCGGAGGCCGGGTCGGCGACGTCCAGCCATTGGCCGGAGGCGGGTTCGCGTGGTGCGCCCCCGATCAGGTGCAGGCAGCGTTTCATCGGGCCAGCTTACTCCGGCGCGGATCGACGGCGCGTCGCGGATCGAGGCCCGTGCAGCGGCTGCGGGTCAGCTGTGGCGACCCGCCACGCGCAGATGCGGAGCGATCGGGGTGCCGGATCGTCCTCGCGCGTTCAGTGCTGGCAACCGCTGCAGGCGTACATCCGGCGACCGGCGGTGGTACTGCGCACGATGGCGGCGCCGCAACGCGTGCAGGGCGCGCCCTCGCGGTCGAACACGTGGAAGCGGAAGCCCTCCGGCGTGTCGGTCAGATAGTCGCCGCGCATGCCGCGGGCCGGTTCGATGCCGCGGGTCCGGTAGCTGCGGCGAGGCACCGCCAGCAGGGCCGCGGCCAGCCGCGCGCGCTCCCCGCCGGACAGGTCGGCCGGGCGCCTTCCGGGGGCGATGCCGGCCTCGTACAGCACTTCGGCGCGCAGGTAGTTGCCCATGCCGGCCAGGAATCCCTGGTCGAGCAACAGTCCGTCCAGCCGCCGCCGCGCGAACGCCGGCTGCCGCAGGCGCGCCTCCACCGTCGCCGCGTCCAGACCGGGATCGAGGATGTCCGGACCGAGCCTGGACAGGAACGGATGCCGGTGCAGGTCCTCGTCGCGCCACATCGCGATGTCGGAGGCCGAATAGAGCAGGAGGGCGCGTCGGGCGGTCTCCAGCGCCACGCGCAGCGAACGCGCGGTGTCCGGGCGCTCCCCGGCCTGGCAGACCTTCCACACCCCGTAGAGCTGGTTGTGGGTGTAGAGCGTCCAGCCGTGGTCGAAGCGGGTCAGCAGGGCCTTGCCGTGCGGTTCGATGGCCAGGATCCGGCGGCCGCGCAGCTCGCGTCCGAAGCGCTCCAGCGCGGGAAAGGCGAACCAGGCCGAGACCAGCGGCTGTCCGGCGACGGCCTCGGCGAGGCGGTCTGCGGTGCGGCGGATCTCGGGGCCTTCAGGCATGAGGGCGGGGATTGGCGATCCGGCATTGGGGCTCCGAAAGAGCGGAGCGTAGGCACCGCGGCGGTCTCGAATCGCCAATCACCAGTCACGACCCTCGACATCGGCGGCATCTTCCGCCTTCCCGCGAAAGGCGCGATTCGCGACTCGTGATTCGACGGGGCAGGGGGCTGCCCGGCGGCTTCCTCGAATCCCCAATCCCGAATCCCCGATCCCCGCCCTCATATCGACTGCATCCGCCCGCCATCGACCGCGAGGCTGACGCCGTTGACATAGGCCGCGGCCGGGGAGCACAGGAAGGCGATGACGCCGCCGGTTTCCTCGGGCCTGGCCATGCGCCCGGCCGGCACGCTGGCCAGCATCGCCGCCAGCACCTCTTCCCGCGGCTTGCCGCTGGCCGCGCTGCGCTCGCGCAGGATCTGGTCGATGCGGGCGGTGTCGGTGTAGCCGGGCAGGACGTTGTTGACGGTGATGCCGTGCGGCGCCAGTTCGCGCGACAGCGTCTTGGCCCAGCTGGCCACTGCCCCGCGGATCGTGTTGGACACGCCCAGTCCGGCGATCGGCTCGTAGACCGAGGTCGAGACCACGTTGACGACGCGGCCCCAGCCCGCCGCGCGCATCCCCGGCACCAGCGCCTGCACCAAGGCCTGGCCGGCCAGCAGGTGGCGGCCGAAGGCCTCGAGGAAGGCCGGCTCGCCGGCATCCAGCGCCGGTCCGCCGGGCGGCCCGCCCGTGTTGTTGACCAGGATGTGCACGGGCGCGTCGTCGGCGAGCCCGGCGACCGCCGCGCGCAGCGCATCGCGCTCCGACAGGTCGGCAGCCAGCACGCGATGACGCTGCGCGGCGCTGCGCGGCAGGGCGTCGACCACCGCCTGCAGCGCCTGCGGGCGGCGCGAGAGCACGGTGACGTCGGCGCCCAGCAGCGCCAGTTCGCGGGCGGCGGCGCGGCCGATGCCTTCGGAGGCGCCACAGACCAGTGCGTGGCGGC